>NZ_CEEDMM010000021.1:0-48521 GCF_979255995.1 Agrococcus sp. AC640b | reverse complement strand
GGTCTCGGGCGGGGTCGACGTGTTCTTCGTCATCGCAGGCTTCGTGCTCGTGCCGCCGCTCGTCGCCGCGATCGTCGACCGCGGCCCGCGCGCAGCGGCCAGCACCATCCGGCGGGCGATCGTGCGGCAGCTGCCGCTCGCCGGGCTCGTGCTGGGCGCCGTCGCCATCGCCGTGCTCGTGCTCTGGCCCCCGCACCTGCGCCGCGGCATCCTGCTCGACGTGCTGTCGGCGGCGACCTGGACCATCAACTGGCGCCTCGTCGACCGCAGCACCGACTACCTCGCGCAGACCGCCACCGCCTCCCCCGTGCAGCACCTGTGGGCGACGTCGGTGCAGCTGCAGGCGACGATCGGGCTCGTGGGCGTCGTGCTCGTCGCCGTGCTGCTCGGCCGTCGCCCCCACGCCCGTCGGCGGGTGCTCGTCGCGCTCGCGGGCGTCGCGGCAGCGTCGTTCGCGTGGGCGCAGGTGCACGTGACGCTCGCACCCGAGGCGGCGTACTTCGACACCGCCGCACGGCTCTGGGAGCCTGCCGTCGGCGCGCTCGCCGGACTGCTGGCCCCCTCGCTGCGCGTCGCGCACCGGTGGCGGGGTGCGGTGGCCGGTGGCGGGCTCGTGCTGCTGCTGGGCTCCGGGGCGCTGTCGCCGCTCGGCGACCACCCCGGCCCCGTCGCGCTCGTGCCCGTCGCGGGGGCCGTCTGCATCCTCGTCGCAGGCGCTGCCGGTGCGCCCACTGCTGCGGCGCGCGTGCTCGGCGCTCGGCCGCTCGTCTGGCTCGGCGGCCTGTCGTGGGGCCTCTACCTGTGGTCGTGGCCGCTGCTCGTCGCGTACCGGCTCGTCGCGCCCGGGCGCTCGGCGGCGACGCCGCTGCTCGACGGCGCGCTGCTCCTGGTCACCGCCATCGTGCTCGCGTGGCTGTCGCAGCACGTGCTGCACGCCCTCGACCGGCTCGCCAGATGGCGTCCGTCGCGACTGCTCGCGCCTGCCGCAGCCACGGTGACGCTGCTCGCGATCGTCACCGTCGGTGCCGCCTCGCCCGCGTCGGCGCACGTCGCTCGCATCGACTCCCCCGCCGCCGCGCAGACCGCGATCGACGCGACGCTCGCGGAGGGCACGTTCGCGGGCACCGACGCCATCGGCCGCGTCGCACAGGCGCCCGAGTGGGTGGAGGACGACTGCCTCGACGCCGGCCCCGACCGCGCCGACCGCTGCATCTACGGACCCGCAGACGCAGCGCTCGACGTCGCGGTCGTCGGCGACTCGCAGGCGATCTCGTGGATGCCCGCGCTGCGCCTCGCGATGCCGGAGGCGCGCATCCAGCTGCTCACGATGGGGTCGTGCGCGTTCTCGACCGTGACGACCGACGTGCCCGACATCGCCCGAGACGCGTGCCTGCGCCACGGCGACTGGGTCACCGAGCGGCTGCTCGCCGACCCGCCGGGCCTCGTCGTCGTCGCGAACGGGCTGCACCGCGTCGACGGGCTCGTGGGCCCTGCCGGCCCCGTCTCGCCCGTGGACGCGACCCGTGCCGCCGCCGACGGCACCGCAGAGCGCCTCGCGCCGCTCGCGGCGACGGGCTCGCGCATCCTCTGGCTCGATGCCCCGCCGCCGATCCCCTCGCTCGCGTCGTGCGCGACGCCGCACGCCGTCGAGCCCGCGCTCGACCGGTGCACGACCGACGGCCGCAGGCTCGACGCGCGCGTCGACGCCTTCGCGGATGCCGCGGCCATGCTGCCGGGCGCGACGTTCGTCGACGTGCGGGCGTGGGTCTGCCAGGACGGCACGCTGCGATGCCCCGCGACGATCGACGGCATGCTCGTCACCGCCGACGGCTCGCACCTGTCGTGGATGGCGTCGCGTGCGCTGGCGCCGCTCGTCGCCGACGTCGCGCACGCAGCGCTCGCCTGAGCCGAACCAGCACGTGAGCGCACCCTCGGCTGCACCATGCAGCGGAACCCCCGCTCACGTGCTGGTTCGGCGCCGCGAGCCCCACCCCTCCCGCAGGCCGCGCACCGCTCCACGTCGCGATCTTCCAGTCGATGCGGCGATGCGGCCGATTCGCCGCATCGACTGACCGATCAGGAGGCGGCAGCGACCGATCGAGGTCGAGAGCGCAGCTAGCGGCCGGCAGCGATGAGGTCGCGGTTGATGACCGACGACGCGATCGTGCCCTCGCCCGCCGCGACGGCGAGCTGCCGGAAGCCGGGCGTGATGTCGCCAGCGGCGTAGATGCCGGGCACGCTCGTGCGCTGGCTGCCGTCGACGACGACGGAGCCCTCGGCGTCGCGCTCGAGCCCCAGCAGGTCGGCGAAGCCGATGCTCGCATGCCACACGGGGCGCACGAAGCCTCCCGTGCGCGCCGAGCGGCGCCCGTCGTCGAGCACGACCTCGCGCATGCCATCGCGGTCGCCCTCGATCGCGGCGATCGGGGTGCGCTCCACGACGATGCCCAGCGCATCCAGCCGCGCCTCGTCGTCGGCCGTGACCGTGCCGACGCCGTTCGTGTAGACGACGAGGTCGTCGGTGTGCCTGCGGATGACGAGCGCCCGCTCGGCGAGGTCGTCGGTCTCGCCGATGAGCGCCAGCGGCCGACCGCGCTTGTCGTAGCCGTCGCAATCCATGCAGGAGTGCAGGCTCGTGCCGTACCAGGGCCGCACCATCGACGGCAGCGGCAACGTCTCCGTGAGGCCCGTCGCGATGAGCACGGCGGGGCTGTGCAGCTCGGTCTGCTCGTCGGTGCCCTGCCGCTTCGCGACCGTCACGAACCCGTCCGACACGGGCGAGATCGAATGCACGATCGTGCGCTCGTACGACACCGTCGGGTACGCGAGCGCCTCCTCGCGACCGAGCGTGCGCAGCTCGAGCGGCGAGATGCCGTCGCGGGTGACGAAGCCGTGGCTCGCGAGCGTCGCCGCATGCCGCGGCCGGTTCGAGTCGAGCAGCGCCACGTGCCGGTGCGCCCTCGCGAGGTTGAGCGTCGCAGCGAGGCCGGCCGGCCCCGCGCCGACGACGACGACGTCGAGGTCCACCGCTAGATGCGGCCCATGAGGCGCGTGAGACGCGCGACGGTCTCGTCGCGCCCCAGCAGCACCATCGACTCGAACAGCGGCGGGGAGATGCGACGGCCGCTGAGCGCGACGCGCAACGGCGCGAACGCGAGACGAGGCTTGAGCCCCAGGCCGTCGATGAGCACCTCGCGCAGCACGCGCTCGACGTCCTCGGTCGTGAACGGCACGGTCTCGTCTGCGAGGGCTGCGGATGCCGCGGCGAGCGTCGCGTGCGCGTCGTCGCGAAGCGCACCGAGCGCGTCGTCCTCGTAGTGCACCTCGTCGGCGGTGAGGAACAGGAACCGCAGCAGGCCGTCGGCCTCGCCGAGCAGCTGCATGCGCTCCTGCACGAGCGGCGCCGCCTCCGTGAGCAGCGCGAGCTCCGCGGCGGTCGGCGGCGTCGAGAGCGCATCGCCGAGGTACGGCACGAGCCGGGTCGCGAAGTCGATGGGCTGCAGGGCGCGCACGTGGTCGCCGTTCAGCGACTCCGCCTTCTTCGCGTCGAAGCGCGACGGGTTGGGCAGCACGTCGGCGACGTCGAACGCGGCGACGAGCTCGTCGCGCGTGAAGACGTCGCGGTCGGGTGCGAGCGCCCAGCCCAGCAGCGACAGGTAGTTGAGGAGCCCCTCGGGGATGAAGCCGGCCTCGCGCAGCAGGAACAGGTTCGACTGCGGGTCGCGCTTCGACAGCTTCTTGTTGCCATCGCCCATCACGTAGGGCAGGTGGCCGAAGCGCGGGATGGCGTCGACGACGCCGATGTCGGCGAGCGCGCGGTACAGCGCGATCTGGCGGGGCGTCGACGAGAGGAGGTCCTCGCCGCGCAGCACGTGCGTGATGCCCATGAGCGCGTCGTCGACGGGGTTCACGAACGTGTACAGCGGCTGGCCGTTGGGGCGCACGACGACGAAGTCGGGCGACGAGCCTGCCGGGAACGTGATCTCTCCGCGCACGAGGTCGTCGAACGAGAGGTCCTCGTCGGGCACGCGCAGGCGCAGGCTCGGCTGACGCCCCTCGGCGCGGAACGCGGCGCGCTGCTCGTCGGTGAGGTCGCGCTCGTGGTTGTCGTAGCCCTGGCGCGGGTCACGGCCGGCCGCGCGGTTGCGCTCCTCCATCTCCTCCGCCGTCGCGTACGACTCGTAGAGGTGCCCGGCCTCGAGCAGTCGCTCGATGATGCCGCGATAGAGCTCGCCGCGCTGCGACTGCCGGTACGGGGCGTGCGGGCCGCCGATCTCGACGCCCTCGTCCCAGTCGATGCCGAGCCAGCCGAGCGCGTCCAGCAGCTGCTGGTACGACTCCTCGGAGTCGCGGGCGGCGTCGGTGTCCTCAATGCGGAACACGAGACGACCGCCGGTGTGGCGCGCGTAGGCCCAGTTGAACAGGGCGGTGCGGATGAGACCGACATGCGGGGTGCCGGTGGGCGACGGGCAGAAGCGGACGCGGACGTCGGCGCCGGACGCGGTGGAGAAGGGGACGCTCATGGCGATCCCCATCCTAGGCGGGCGGGCCGCTCTCGTCGGCGATGCCGGCGCCTCCCGCTGCAGCCCGCTGCTCCTCGAGGACGCGGTGCGCGCGGGCCATGACGTCGAGCTGCGCGACGGAGTACACCTCGAGCATCGTGCCGATCACGGTCGCCTCCATCTCGGCTGGGCCCCGCGTGGCGTGCTCGGTCGGGTCGTTCACCCACGCCCACCGCTCGCGGATCTCCGCGAGATACGGCGCGTAGCGCTGCGCGAGCGCCTCGCGCGTCGCCTCGTCGGCGTCGGCGGGGAGGGCGTCGAGCTCGTCGTCGAGGGGCGTGCGGCCGAGCTCGCCGATCATCTCCCGCATGCGGTCCATGCCGGCGTCGTCGTAGATGCGCGAGTACACGAGCATGAGTGCGCGGTCGGCCTCGGTCATGCGGCTCGAGAGCTCGCTGAACCCCTCTGGCACGTCGGTCGCCCCGCCGTGCTCGACGATCGCCGAGACCTCGTCGCGCATGCGCTGCAGGCGATCGATCTGCGCGCCGAGCTCGGCGTCGAGGGCGCGCAGCGCATCCATGCCGCTGCCGGGGTCGTCGACCATGTCGCCGATGCGTGCCAGCGGGATGCCGAGGTCGACGAGCCTGCGGATGCGCAGCAGCCGCACGAGGTGCGCCGCGCCGTACTGCTTGTAGCCGTTCATGCGGCGCTCGGGCTCGGGCAGCAGCCCCACCGAGTGGTAGTGCCGCACCGTCTTCACGGTCGTGCCTGCGAGCTCGGCCAGCTGCCTCGTGCTCCACGCCATGGCGACGAGCCTGGCACGGATCGCTTGACCCTGCCCCGAGGGCACGGGTTGGGGTGGTGGTCGAACGAACCAGGAGGATGCATGACGACCCCATCTCGCAGGACGCTCGCGGCGATCGCCGCCGCCGCCCTGCTCGTACCGCTCGCAGCGTGCACGACGACCGATCCCGACGCCTCCGCACCGCCGGACGACGCGCTCGCGACCTTCCACGAGCAGGAGCTGGGCTGGGAGGCCTGCGAGGGCTACGGCACGACGAGCGTCGAGAGCGAGGTCCTCGCGCTCGCGCCGACCGCCGAATGCGCCAGGCTCGCGGTGCCACTCGACTACGACGACCCTGAAGGCGACGAGGCATCGATCGCCGTCGTCCGCATCCCTGCGCGCGGCGACGCGATCGCGCCGCTCGTCACGAACCCCGGCGGCCCGGGCGGCACCGGCATGATGACCGCGGTGCTCACGAGCCTGAGCCTGCCGGAGAGCGAGATCACCGAGCGCTTCGACGTGGTGGGGTTCGATCCACGCGGCGTCGGCGCCTCGACCCCTGCGGCGTCGTGCATGACGGATGCCGAGGCCGACGAGGGCTCGGTGCGCACCTCGTCGATCGACGGCACCGCGGCGTGGACCGAGGAGACGACGCGTGACCTCTTCGAGCGCTGCGCGGCGGGCGTCGGCGGCGAGGACGTGCTCGCGCACCTCGGCACGCGCGATGCGGCTCGCGACATGGACGTGCTGCGCGCCGCGCTCGGCGAGGAGCGGCTGACCTACCTGGGGCAGAGCTACGGGAGCAGGCTCGGCGCCGTCTACGCGGAGCAGTTCCCCGAGCGGGTGCGCGCGATGGTGCTGGACGGCGTCGGCGACCCGACGGCCGGCACGATCGAGCGGCGCATCCAGGCGTACACGGGATTCCAGGGCGCGTTCGAGGACTTCACGGCGTGGTGCACGCAGCAGGCGGACTGTCCGCTCGGCACCGACCCGGCAGCGGCGCTCGACCGGTACCACGAGATCGTGCGTCCGCTGCTCGACGAGCCCGTGCCTGCGCTCGGCACCGACCTGACGTTCGACGAGGCGATCGGCGGCATGATCTCGGGCCTGTACGACCAGGGTGCGTGGCCGCGCATGAGCACAGGCCTCGCGCAGGTGCAGCAGGGCTTCGGCGACGAGCTGCTGCAGCTCACGCGTGACTTCGCCGGACGCGCGCCGGACGGCGAGTGGCCGAGCTTCACGTCGTCGAACCTCGTCATCGACTGCATGGACGAGCAGCGCTTCGACGCCGCCGAGGCGCAGCGTCTGCGCGAGTCGATCCACGACGCGGCACCGTTCATGGATCCGGGCGTCGAGGTGCCGGGCGCGCGCGACGCCTGCGAGCACTGGCCTGCGGAGCCGACGCTCGACATCCCCTACGCGCAGGACGTCGAGGGCCTGCCGGACACGCTGATCGTGTCGATCACCGGCGACCCCACGACGCCGCACGCCGGCGCCATCGTGATGGCGGAGGCGCTCGACAGCGCGCTGCTGACCGTCGAGGGCACGGGCCACACCGTCGTGATGGGCGGCACGACGCCCTGCGTCGACGAGGTCGCCGCGCGCTACCTCGTCGACCTCGAGGTGCCCGCCGCGGGAGCGAGCTGCACGCTCGGCGGATGACGCATCGCGGGCGAGGCGGGCGGCCGCCCGCCTCCCCGCGCCGTGACCTTCCCGTGACCTGCGATCGGTATCGTGCCGACGCAATCCCGGGGTGAAGGCGCTCCGGGCACGTGCACGCCCCTGGAAGGACCCCATGGATCTGTCGGCCCTCGAAGCAGCGATCAATCAGGCGGTGGGTGGCGTCGCGAGCGTCCTCGGCGCCATCGTCTTCGTCCCCATCCCCATCGCAGGCACCGAGGTGCCGATCGTCGTGCTGTGGCTCGTGGCTGCGGCGATCGTCTTCACGATCTACCTCGGCGTCATCCAGGTCCGCGGCGCGAAGGTGTCGCTCGAGGTCGTGCGAGGCAAGTTCTCGACCCCCGACGACCCCGGGGAGGTCACGCACTTCCAGGCGCTCGCATCGGCGCTGTCCGGCACGGTCGGCCTCGGCAACATCGCCGGCGTCGCGATCGCCGTGTCCCTCGGCGGACCCGGCGCGACGTTCTGGATGATCCTCGCCGGCCTCTTCGGCATGGCGACGAAGTTCGTCGAGTGCACGCTCGGCGTGAAGTACCGCACCATCGACGACGACGGCACCGTGAACGGCGGTCCGTTCCGCTACCTGCCGATCGCGTTCCGGCGCTTCCCGAAGCCCGTCAGCGCGATCCTCGTCGGCATCTTCGCCGTCGCGATCCTCATCTTCGGCGTCGCAGGAGCCGGCATGTTCCAGGCGAACCAGGCCTTCGAGCAGCTGCAGGCCGTCACGGGTGGCGGGACCGACGGCCTGCTCGCGTCGCCGCTCGCCGGACTGATCGTCGGGCTCGTGCTCGCAGGCATCATCGCGCTCGTCATCATCGGCGGCATCCGGTCGATCGCGAAGGTCACGTCGAAGCTCGTCCCCGTCATGGGGATCGTCTACGTCGCTGCGTGCCTCGTCGTGCTCGTCGTCAACGCCGGGCACATCCCGGACGCGTTCGGACAGATCATCGCGGGAGCCTTCGCCCCCGAGGGCGTGACGGGCGGCGCGATCGGCGTGCTCATCGTCGGCATCCAGCGCGCCGCCTTCTCGAACGAGGCGGGCATCGGCTCGGCCGCCATCGCGCACTCGGCGGTCAAGACCCGCCGTCCGGTCTCCGAGGGCTTCGTCGCCCTGCTCGAGCCGTTCATCGACACCGTCGTGATCTGCACCATGACGGCGCTGACGATCATCATCGCCGACGCCCCCGGCTACGCCGCTGCCCGCTCGGGCGAGTCCGACGCGACGGGCGTCCAGCTGACGTCCGAGGCGTTCGCGACGGTCGTGCCGTGGTTCCCGCTCGTGCTGGCCGTCGCCGTGTTCCTCTTCGCGTTCTCGACCATCATCACCTGGTCGTACTACGGCCTGAAGGCGTGGCACCACCTGTTCGGCAAGCGCCGGAGCACCGACATCGTGTTCCGTCTCGTGCTGTGCGCGTTCGTCGTGATCGGCTGCCTCGTGAGCCTGCAGAGCGTCGTCGACATGGCGGATGCCGCGCTCTTCGCCTGCGCGTTCATCAACATCCTCGGCCTCGCCATCCTGCTGCCCGTCGTGAAGCGCGAGATGCGGCAGTACCTCGCCGATCGCAAGGCGGGCACGCTGCACGAGCTCGGCGCGGACACGCGGGAGCAGCTGGTGCAGATCCGCCGCGAGCAGGGCAACGACTGAGTCGCGCCGGGCTGGGCGGATCGGCGTCCGTGCGTCCTAGCGGCGGCCGCCGCCCAGCAGGCCGCCGAGCAGGTCGCCGAGGATGGTGCCGCCGGCCTGCTGCTGACCGCCGCCGCCGCCCAGGATGCCGCCGAGCAGGTCGCCGAGACCGCCGCCGCCCGACTGCTGCTGCGCCGGGCCCGTCGAGCTCGAGCCAGAGCCCGGGTTGCCCGTCGGCACGCGCAGCGAGCCGCCAGCGCCGCCCCCGCTGTTCGCGAACGGGTTGTCGCGGCCGGTGGGCAGCGCCGCTCCCCCGCCGCCCGGCTTGGGCTTCGGGGCCCGCGTCGGCGTCTGCGCAGCGCCAGCGCCACCGCCACCGCCCGAGAAGACCCGCTCCGCGAGCCATGCGAGCACGATGGGCGCGACGATCGGCAGCACCTTGCGCACGATGTCGCCGAGCCCGCCGCCGCCCGCACCGCCGAGCGCCGTGACCACCTGGTCGGTCTGCCCGCCGAAGACGTTGCGCACGATGCGGTCGCCATCGTCGGGATCGACGTCGCCGTCGAGCCGCGCGCCGAGCGCACCCTGGTGCTTCGCGAGCGCCCGCTCGAGCGACGCGGCGCCCGCGTCGTCCTGCGCGTTCGCCTGCATGCCGCCGACGAGCGCTGGCAGCACCGCCTCGATCGCCCGCTGAGCGTCCGCCTGGTCGACGCCTGCCTGCCGCGCGATCCGCGCGACGGGCAGGCGGTCCATGAGCTGCTGGATCTCGGACATCGTCGTCCCCTCCCGTGCAGGCTCCGCTGCCCGCTCGCGGTCAGGATAGCCCGGGTCGTCCAGGCACCGGCGCGCACGGCGACGCACGAGATGCGGATGTGGTGCAGGGTGGGGCATGTGCGCTCACCGTTGTCCGACTACCTGACCGAGGTCCTCGAGGCCTGCACCGACGAGGACGACGGCGAGCTCGCCGCGTACATCCCGGAGCTCGCCGATGCCGACCCGTCGCGGCTCGCGTTGGCGCTCGCGACGCCAGACGGCACGCGCTACGGCGTCGGCGACGCGGAGGTGCGCTTCACGATCCAGTCGATCTCGAAGCCGTTCGCCTACGCCCTCGCGCTCGTCGACCACGGCCTCGACGCCGTGCTCGAGCACGTGGGCGTCGAGCCATCGGGCGAGGCGTTCAACGAGATCTCGCTCGATCCCACGACGAACCGACCGCTGAATCCCATGATCAACGCGGGCGCGATCACGGTGCACTCGCTGCTCTCCGACGAGCGCATCGCCTCCGGCTTCGCGGCGTTCGCCGGCCGCGAGCTCGAGGTCGACGACGACGTCTTCACCTCCGAGCTCGACACCGCCGACCGCAACCACGCCATCGCGTACATGCTGCGCAACCACGGCATCATCGACGCCGACCCCCACGCGGTCGTCGAGGGCTACACGCGGCAGTGCTCGCTGCTCGTCGACGTCGGCGACCTCGCCGTCATGGCCGCGACGCTCGCGAACGCAGGCACCAATCCGGTGACGGGTGAGCAGGTCGTGCCGCGATGGGTCGCCAGGCAGGCGCTGTCGGTCATGACGACGTGCGGCATGTACGACGCGGCCGGCGACTGGTTCACGCTCGTCGGCATCCCCGCGAAGTCGGGCGTCTCGGGCGGCGTCATCGGGGCACTGCCCGGCAAGGGCGGATTCGCGGCGTTCTCGCCGCGGCTCGACGAGCACGGCAACTCCACGCGCGGCGTGCGCATCTTCGAACGCCTCTCCAGCGACATGGCGATGCATCTCATGGAGGTGCCGCCCGCTGCTCGGCCGCTGACGCACGGGCACGCTGCGAAGGACGGCGATGGCGACGGCGACATGGACTCGATCTACGAGCTGCAGGGCGCGGTCGACTTCATCGGCATGGAGCGGTTGCTCGCCGAGCTCGAGCAGGAGGAGGAGGGAGAGCGCGAGATCGTGCTCGACCTCGCCCGGGTGCACGAGGTGCGCGACGTCGGCCGTCGCATGCTCCTCGAGGGCGCCCGACGCCTCGCGCTCGACGGCCACTCGGTGACCTTCGTCGATCCCGACGACATGCTCGAGACGGGCGACGCGGGCGTGATCGACGTCGGCGACGGCCCCGACGCGCAGGTGGTGCGCGACCGCGACTCCCGGCCCTGACGCGCAGGGCCGCGAGGCCGCGCGTCGGGGCTAGGCGAGCGCGACGAGCGCGAGCGCGAGCACCGCGATGCACGTGGATGCGCCGAGCGCCACGAGCACGCCACGCCAGTCCTGCCGCACGAGGGTCCCGAGACGCACGCGCGACAGCAGGCCGACGAGGGCGGAGGCGAGCAGCAGCTGCTGCACGAAGCCCGCGACGTCGAGCATCGCCTCCGGCAGCGGCACGAGCAGCCGCACGAGCGTCGCCGCGAGGAATCCGACGACGAACAGCGGCACGATCGGCGGCCGCGCACCGCTCGCCGATCCGGCCCGGCGCGCGCGGGCGGCGACGAGCGCCGTCATGGGCGCGAGCGTCACGACGCGCACGAGCTTCACGACGACGGCGAGCGCGAGCGCGCCCGGTCCCGCGATCGCAGCGGTCGCAACCACCTGGCCCACGTCGTGCACGCTCGCGCCCGTCCACACGCCGAACCCGGCGTCGTCGAGCCCGAGCGGCACGCGCAGCAGCGGCAGCACCCCGATCGCGGCCGTGCCGCAGAGCGTCACGAGCGCCACGGGCGTCGCCTGATCGCGCTCCGACGCACCCCGCGCCTGCGCGACGGCGCCGATCGCCGACGCTCCGCAGATCGAGAAGCCCGCCGCCATGAGCACGCGCTGGTCGGCGGGCATGCCGGCGAGGCGCGCGAGCGTCCACGTGAGGGCGAACGCGACGACGACGAGGATGACGACGCCGCCGATGAGCGCGGGGCCCAGCGCCCACACGTCGGCGAGCACGACCTGCAACCCCAGCAGCACGATACCCCCACGCATGAGCGTGCGGCCCGCGACCTTCGCGCCCGGCACGAGTCGCGCATCCGCAGCGAGCGGCGTCTGCCCGAGGGCGAGCCCCAGCAGCACCGACAGCGTGAGCCACGGCACGTCGACGCTCGCCGCGAGCAGGGCGTGGTGGATGCCGAGGCCCACGAGCGCGACGGCGACGCACGCGACGACCCCGGGCAGCGCGCCGCGCCCGCCCGACGACGGCATCGCCCGCGCGCCCGTCAGCCCTGCACGACGGGGTTGCGCAGCGTGCCGAGACCCGCGACGGAGACCTCGACGACCTGCCCGGCCGTCATGGGGCCGACGCCGGCCGGCGTGCCCGTGAGGATGACGTCGCCCGGCAGCAGCGTCATGGCTGCCGAGACGTGCTCGATGATCGTCGGGATGTCGAAGATGAGGTCCGCCGTCGATCCGGACTGCAGCGTCTCGCCGTCGAGCCGCGTCTCGAGCAGCAGATCGGCGACGTCGAGGTCGGTCTCGATGCCCGGCCCGAGCGGGCAGAACGTGTCGAAGCCCTTCGCGCGCCACCACTGCCCGTCGGACTGCTGCAGGTCGCGGGCGGTCACGTCGTTCGCGATCGTCCAGCCGAAGACGTGATCGAGCGCATCCGCCTTCGACACGCGCCGCGTCACGCGGCCGACGACGAGCGCGAGCTCGCCCTCGAAGTGCACGTTCGACGACTCCGGCGGCAGCACGATCGGGTCGCCGGGCCCGATGACCGACGTGTTCGGCTTCAGGAAGATCAGCGGCGACTCGGGCACGTCGTTGCCGAGCTCGGCGGCGTGCGCGGCGTAGTTGCGACCCACGCCGACGACCTTCGAGCGCGGGATCACCGGGGCGAGCAGCTGCAGCTGCGACAACGGGATGCGCTCCCCCGTCGTGTCGAAGCCCGCGAACAGCGGGTCGCCTGCGAGCACGACGACGTCGGTCTCGTCGACGACGCCGAAGACGATGCGGCCCTCGTGCGAGGCGCGGACGATGCGCATCAGCGCGCCTCGACGAGCTGCGTCATCCAGCCGTGCGGGTCGTCGGCGCGGCCGTACTGGATGTCGGTGAGGGCCTTGCGGAGCGCGAGCGTCACCTCGCCGGCGGGCGCATCGGCGTCGCCGAACGCGTCGGCGTCGTCCTTCGCCTTGATCGCGGCGATCGGGGTGATGACGGCGGCGGTGCCGCACGCGAACGACTCGACGATGTCGCCGGATGCGACGCCGTCGCGCCACTCGGCGAGCGTCACGGGGCGGTGCTCGACGGCGTGGCCGAGGTCGCGGGCGAGCTCGAGCAGCGAGTTGCGGGTGATGCCGTCGAGGATCGACTCCGACTTGGGCGTCACGAGCGTGCCGTCCTTCGTCACGAGCACGACGTTCATGCCGCCGAGCTCCTCGAGGTTCGCCTCGCCCGACTCGTCGAGGAACAGCACCTGCGCGCAGCCGTTCGCGAAGGCCTCCTGCGTCGGCAGCAGGCTCGCCGCGTAGTTGCCTCCGCACTTCGCCGCGCCCGTGCCGCCCTTGCCAGCACGTGCGTACTCGCGCGACAGCCAGATCGAGACGGGCTTGACGCCTGCGGGGAAGTACGGGCCTGCGGGGCTCGCGATCACCGAGTACAGCACCGTCTGCGCCGCCCGGACGCCGAGGAACACCTCGTTGGCGATCATGAACGGCCGCAGGTACAGCGAGTCCTCGCCGCCGGCGGGCACCCACGCCTCGTCGACGTCGACGAGCCGCACGAGCGACTCCACGAAGTCCTCCGTCGGCAGGCCGGGCAGGGCGAGGCGCTGCGCGGAGCGCTGCATGCGTGCCGCGTTCTGGTCGGGGCGGAAGGTCCACACCGAGCCGTCCTCGCGGCGGTATGCCTTGAGTCCCTCGAAGATCTCCTGGCCGTAGTGCAGCACGGCGGAGGCGGGGTCGACCGTGAAGGGCCCGTACGGCTCGATGCGCGCGTCGTGCCATCCGTCCTCGACGGTCCAGTCGATGAGGGCCATGTGGTCGGTGAAGTGCTTGCCGAAGCCGGGGGCGGCGAGCACGGCGGCGCGCTCGGCCTCGGTCTTGGGCGTCGTCGACGTGGTGGTGGTGAACTGCAGGGCCATGGTGGCTCCTTCAACGAGCCGCGACGAGCGCCGCGATGCGGTCGCCGGTCGCGGAGGTGGTGGTGGATGCCGGGCGGTCGGCGACGTCCTGGTCGACGGCGTCGCGGATGCGCCTCGCGGCGTCGGCGTGGCCCTGGTGCTCGCAGAGCAGGGCTGCCGACAGGATCGCCGCGGTGGGGTCGGCCGTGCCGGTGCCCGCGATGTCGGGCGCGGAGCCGTGCACGGGCTCGAACATGCTCGGGAAGGTGCCGTCGGGGTTGATGTTCCCCGAGGCTGCGAGCCCGATCCCGCCTGCGATCGCGCCGGCGAGGTCGGTGAGGATGTCGCCGAACAGGTTGTCGGTGACGATGACGTCGAAGCGGCTCGGCCGATCGACGAGGAAGATCGTCGCGGCGTCGACGTGCAGGTAGTCGACGGTCACGTCGGGATGCTCGGCGGCGACGGCGTCGGTGATGCGACGCCACAGCCCGCCTGCGTGGATGAGCACGTTCGTCTTGTGCACGAGCGTCAGGCGCTTGGAGCGGGTCTCGGCGAGGTCGAACGCGAAGCGCACGACGCGCTCGACGCCGAACGCGGTGTTGACGCTCGTCTCGTTCGCGATCTCGTGGGGCGTGCCGGTGCGCAGGCTGCCGCCGTTGCCGACGTACGGGCCCTCGGTGCCCTCGCGCACGACGACGAAGTCGACCTCGCCCGGGTCGCGCAGCGGCGACTCGACGGCGGGGTGCAGCGCGGTGGGGCGCAGGTTGACGTAGTGGTCGAACGCGAAGCGCAGACGCAGCAGCAGGCCGCGCTCGATGATGCCGCCCGCGAGTCGCGCGTCGCTCGGGTCACCGCCGACGGCGCCGAGCAGGATGGCGTCGTGCGTGGCGATGTCGGCCATGGTCTCCTCGGTGAGGATCTCGCCGGTGTCGAGGTAGTGGGCCGCGCCGAGCGCGAACTCCGTCTCGACGAGCTCGACCGATCCTGCGAGGGCGGCGCGCAGCACCTTCCTCGCCTCATCGGTGACCTCGGGTCCGATGCCATCTCCGCCGATCACGGCGAGCCGCAGCTGCTCCACACGTACCTCCTGACGCCCGAGCCTACCGGCGGCGATGACGCTCGGGGCGAGCCGGACGCACCCGAGTGGCAGTGAGGGAAGCACAGGATCGCGGCCGTGTCCAGCGCTGCGACGCGACCTCCGCCCGGCACTACCGTCGGCGGAGGTCGGGTGCGATCGTCGCGCCCCTCGACCGGAAGGAGAGCGTCATGCTCGGATTCGGCATCTTCCTGCTCGCACTGGGTGCGATCGTCACGTTCGCCCTGCCCGGCCTGTGGCAGATCCCTGGCGTCGACTGGATGCTCATCGGCTACATCGTCATGGGTGCGGGTCTCCTCGTGACGATCGCGGGCGCCGTGCAGATGGCGCGCGCCGGCCGCTCGCGCACCGTGCGGTCGTCGAGCGTCGACCCGGCCTCCGGCGAGCGCGTCGACCGCGTCGAGCGTCGCGACGACGTGCTCTGATGCCGACGATCGGGGGCGTGCACCACGTCGCGATCACGGTGCGCGACCTCGATGCGAGCGTCGCCTTCTACGAGCGCCTCCTCGGGTTCGGTCCGGTCGCCGAGCTCGAGGGCGAAGGGCTGCGGCGCAGGCTCTTCGCGCTGCCCGGCGGCACGAACCTGGGCCTCACGCAGCACGAGACGGCGAGCGTCGGCGGCTTCAGCCCGTTCCGCCCCGGCCTCGATCACCTGGGCCTCGGCGTGGCATCGCGTGACGAGCTCGTCGCGTGGGCGTCGCACCTCGACGACGTCGGCATCGCCCACGACGGCGTCGTGGACGTCGACTACGGCAGCGCCCTCAGCCTCAAGGATCCTGACGGCGTCGCGTTGGAGCTGTTTGTCGGGGCGTGAGCGCCGCCGGCCTCAGCGCCAACCGCGCGGCGGCGGGTGCCCGCTGTCGCTCCAGTACGACAGCGAGACGCCGAGCAGCTGGTCGCCCGGGATGGCGTGCACGAAGGTGGTTCGGGGATCGAGGATCCAACCAGCGATCTGCGCGTCCGGGGTCGCGCCGAGCGTCTCGGCCAGCGTCGCAGGACTCATGCCCTCAGGTGGCTCGAGCTCGAGCCACCTCCAGCACCCGCCTGATGCGCACTCGACGTCGGAGGCGGTCACCTCGGTACCGGCTGGCAGCTGCAGCGACGTCGCCGCTGGCGAGTCCCCCTCGGTGCGCCCGATCTCCAGGAAGATCACGTACATGCCGTAGAGGACCGACAGCAGCAGGGCTACCGCGAGTCCCGCCAGCACCAGGCCGCGCCGCTCAGCACGGACTCCTGAGCGTCGAGGCATGCGCGCAGGCTATCGGTGCGACCGCAGAGCGTCTCGGGGGCGGGCAGTGCGTTGCCGACGCACGCTCGTCAGCCCATTCCCTCCCGGCGCCGCGCGAAACCTCGACGTCGGCTCGAGCCCCGCCCGAGCCCCGGCCTCAGCGCTCGGCGGCTGCGATCGCGAGCGCCGCGGTCGACGGACGCCCGTCGCGGCCGCGCACGAGCCGCCACCACGTGAGGAACGCCGCCGCCGCGATGAGCACCGCACCCACGCCCGCGGTCCACACGACGCCCGCGTCGAACGCGTGGCGCGCCGCCTCGGCGAGCGCCGCCCCCGCCTCGCCGCCGACGCGGTCGGCGACGTGGATGCCGCCGCTGAGGGTCTCCTGGGCCCGCGCGGCGTCGTCGGCGCCGACGCCGTCCGGGATCACGAGGGTCGCCTGGTAGACGGCGGTGAGGATGCCGCCGAGCACCGCGGTGCCGAGCACGGCACCGAGCTCGTACGCCGTCTCCGAGACGCCGGCTGCCGCACCCGCCTTGTCGACGGGGGCGCTGGCGAGCACGAGGTCGTTCGAGAGCGTCTCGGCAGCACCGATGCCCGCGCCGAGCAGCGCGAACGCGGCGGCGATGGCCGCGACCGAGATGTCGGAGCCGATGACGGCGACCATGACGTACGCGATCGTCGAGGCGACGAGCGCGCCCACCATGACGACCTCCTGCCGCAGGTGGCGCACGAGCCGCACCGAGCCGAGGCCTGCGAGGATCATCGCCGCCGTGCCCGGCAGCAGCACGAGGGCCGCCTCGAGCGTCGACATGCCCACGACGAGCTGCAGGTGCTGCGTGAGGAAGAACAGGAAGCCGACGAGCGCGACGACCGACAGCAGGTTCACGAGCACGCCGGTGGAGAACGCGCGGTCGCGCAGCAGCGCGAGGTCGAGCATCGGATGCTCCGCGCGCTCCATGCGGCGCACGAACAGCACCCCGGAGACGGCTGCGAGGGCGACGAGCCCGGCCGCGACGGCGTCGATGCCGTCGGTCGCGAGGTGCTTGATGGCAGCGGCGAACGGCGCGAGCGTCAGCATGGCGAGCACGATGCCGACGACGTCGACGCGCGGCGCCGCAGCGTCACGGCTCTCGCGCACGAGCAGCGGCACGAGCACGAGCAGCGGCACGAGCAGCGGCACGGCGAGCAGGAAGATGCTGCCCCACCAGAAGTGCGCCAGCAGCAGGCCGCCGACCGAGGGGCCGACGGCGGAGCCGACGGAGAAGCCCGTCGCCCAGATCGCGATCGCGAGGCGGCGCTGGACGCGGTCGAGGAAGAGGCTGCGCAGCAGCGACATCGTCGAGGGCATGAGCGTCGCGCCGAAGAGGCCCTGCAGCGCGCGCCCGGCGATGAGCCACTCGGCGGTGGGCGCGAAGGCGCACAGCACCGAGACGACGCCGAAGCCGACGGCGCCGATCATGAGCAGGCGGCGACGGCCGAAGCGGTCGCCGAGCACGCCCATCGGCACGAGCAGGCCCGCGAGCACGAGCGGGTAGATGTCGACCATCCACAGCTGCTGCGAGCCGGTGGGCTCGAGCGCGCCCGCGATCTGCGGCAGGGCGAAGGCGAGCACGGTGTTGTCGATCGCGACGAGGAGCACGGGCAGCATGAGCACGGCGAGCGCGATCCACTCACGCACACCGGCGCGCGAGGTCTGGGTCTGGATCGTGGACATGCTCGCTACTGTACCGTCTGGACGGTACAGTCGGCAACGTATGCTGGTGGCATGACCGAGCGACCCACCGCCCGCGAGACGATCCTCGACGCGTTCGTGGAGGTGGTGGTGGAGCAGGGCGAGCGCGCTGCGACGCTGCAGGCGGTCGCCGAGCACGCGGGAGTGTCGAAGGGTGGGCTGCTGTACCACTTCGGCTCGCGCGAGGCCCTCGTCGATGGCCTCGCCGATCGGCTCGCGGCGCTCGGTGCCGAGGATGCGGTGGCGCTGCGCGAGGACCCCGACCCCGTCGCGCGCTTCATCCGCGGCTCGATCGTGCGCGAGACGCCGATCGACCAGGCGTTCGTCGCGGCGTTCCGCCTCATCCAGTCGGGCCAGCATCCCGCGCTGCGCGACGCGCTGCAGCGCGTCGACGACGGCTACCGCTCGGTCGTCGCCGAGGCGATCGGCGACGACCTCGCCCCCGTGGTGACGCTCATGAGCGACGGCATCTACCTGCGCTCGGGCCTCGACAGGGCATGGGCGCCGAGCGACGACGACGTCGAGCGCATCGTCTCGGCGGTCGACGAGATCGTGCGTCGCGCCCGCGACTGAGCGACGGTGCGCGCCGGCTACGCCGCGCGCTCGGCGATGAGCGCCGCGAGCTCGGCCGGCCTCGACCACATGGGCCAGTGGCCGGTCGGCAGGTCGACGATCGTCAGGGCGCGCTGCTCGCCCAGGCCGCGCAGGAATGACGCACCCTGCTCGGCGTACTCGCGGTACTCGTCGCCCGTGAACGCCGTCGCGACGAGCGTCTGCGGCACGTCGAGCCTGCGCTCGTCGCGCAGCGCTGCAGGCGTGCGCACGATCGCGGCGGGCTCGAGCACCGCCCGCTCACGGAACGTCGCGAGCTGCTCGTCGGTGAGGTCGCGCATCGAGCCGCCCTCGAGCTCCTCCTGCCACACGTCGTCGAGCGCGAGGCCCGGCCCCTCGAGATCCGGGCTCATCGCCCCGCCGTCGGCGACGGGGCACGTGTCGACCCACACCGCATGCCGCACGGCCTGCGGTGCGCGGTCGATCGCGATCGTCGCCGCGCCTGCGGAGCCCGAGTGCGACACGAGCACGGCCGGGGCCGCCCCGATCGCGTCGAGGATCGCCGCGACGTGGCTCTCGAGCGTCACCGGTGCGGGGTCGGCGCCGGGCTCGAGGCCCGGCAGCGTGAGCGCGACCGTCTCGTGCCCGGCTGCGCGCAGGCGCTCGGCCACGTCGTCCCACGCCCACGCACCCAGCCAGAAGCCGGGGACGAGCACGATGCGCGGATGCCGGGGGCTGGATGCGTCGCTCACGGCCGCGACGCTAGCCGCCGCCTCCGACACCGCACCAGGGTCGGCGCGGCGGCGCTAGAGCTCGACGATGTCGATCTCGCGGATCGAGTCGGCCTGGATGGCCTCGCCGATCTCCGCCAGCAGCGCCTCCGGCGCCGCCTGGTCGACCGTGAGGATCGACAGCGCCTTGCCGCCTGCGGTCGTGCGCGCGATCTGCATGCCCGCGATGTTGATGTCGGCCTCGCCGAGCGCGCGACCGTAGATCGCGACGATGCCCGGGCGGTCCTCGTACGTCATGACGACGTGGTGCGCCGCGAACGGCACCTCGACGTCGTGGCCGTTGATCGACACGATCTTCGCGACCTGCTTCGGGCCCGTGAGGGTGCCCGTGACCGACACGCGCTTGCCGTCGCTCGTCGCCGCGATCACCGAGACCGTGTTGCGGTACTCGTCGGAGCGCTCGTCGACGGTGAGCTCGCTCGTCACGCCGCGCTCCTGCGCGATGACGGGCGCGTTCACGAACGTGACGCCCTGCTCGCTGACGATGCGCGAGAAGAAGCCCTTCAGCGCACCCAGGCGCAGCACCTTCACGTCGTACTGGGCGAGGTCGCCGTGCACCTCGACGTCGACCGACTCCACGGGCCCGGCCGCGAGGCCTGCCGCGAACTGGCCGAGCCGCTCGGCGAGCGCGATGCCCGGGCGCACGTACGGGTCGATGACGCCGCCTGCGACGTTCACGGCATCCGGCACGAGGTCGCCTGCGAGCGCGAGGCGCACCGACCTCGCGACCGCGACGCCCGCCTTCTCCTGCGCCTCGTCCGTCGAGGCGCCCAGGTGCGGCGTGACCTGGATCGTCGGCAGCGACGTCAGCGCGTCGTCCTTGGGCGGCTCCGACACGAACACGTCGAGGCCCGCGCCCGCGATGCGGCCCTCGCGCAGCGCGTCCGCGAGCGCAGCCTCGTCGATGATGCCGCCGCGGCTCGCGTTGACGATGCGCAGGGTCGGCTTCGCGAGCGCGAGCTGCGGGCCCGCGATGAGACCGGTGGTCTCAGGGGTGCGCGGGATGTGGATCGTGATGAAGTCGGACTCGGCCATGAGCTCGTCGAGCGTGCGCAGCTCGACGCCCAGCTGCGCGGCGCGCGCAGGGCTCACGTAGGGGTCGAACGCGATGAGGCGCACGCCGAAGCCCGCGAGACGCTCGGCGACCAGCACGCCGATGCGGCCGAGGCCGACGATGCCGACGGTCTTCTCGTAGAGCTCGACGCCCGTGAACTGGCTGCGCTTCCACTGGCCTGCCTGCAGCGACGCGTGCGCGGCGGGCAGGTGGCGCGCGAGGCCGAGGATGTGGGCGATCGCGAGCTCGGCGGCGGAGATGATGTTCGACGTCGGCGCGTTGACGACCATGACGCCCGCCTTGGTGGCCGCGGGCACGTCGACGTTGTCGAGACCGACGCCCGCGCGCGCGACGACCTTGAGCACGGGCGCGGCGGCGAGCGCCTCGGGGTCGACCTGCGTCGCGCTGCGCACGAGCAGCGCGTGGGCGTCGGCGAGCGCCGACAGCAGCGCGGGACGGTCGGTGCCGTCGACGTGCCTGACCTCGAAGTCGGGTCCGAGGGCGTCGATGGTGGCGCTCGAGAGGGTCTCGGCGATGAGGACGACGGGCTTGGACACGCGGGGACCTCGCTGGGTGTGGACGACAGTGCTGGACAGGCACACCGGCGTGCCGCGTCCATGGTAGCGACGGGCGTGCGCTGCGGCTCGAACGCCGTCGCGCGACGTCACGCAGCCGCGCCGACCACAGCCGACGACCCTGCCGAGACAGGTGAGCGAACATCACGAACGTGCATCGATCCTCGGCGTCCGCGCGGCCGTGGATCGAGCACGCGGCCATGCAACGCGCGCGCTGATACACGATGCGCTGCGAGTCGGCAACCACGCGACGCGGTTGCAGCACCCCACCTCGCGTGAAACCTTGGTCGAGCCCCGCAACGGGGCTCCCCCGACCAGTCCGCGGTCGCCGGCGACGCCCCAGGGCCCCGCACCGGCGAGCGTACGGTCGGCGGCCTGACGCCGATCCGACATCGGCGCGCACGCCGCGTCGACACCGACGCGCACCGAGGGCCGCCCACCCGGGCGCGACCGATGCAGCCGACCGCGCGCTGCCGGAGAACTCGTGACCATTCCGCATGCCATCGAGGCCAAGCACCTCTACAAGGTGTTCGGCAAGCACCCGAGAGCCGTCGTCGACCGCCTCCGCGGCGGCGCCGCGCGCTCCGAGATCGCCGACGCCGGCACCGCCGCCGTCATCGACGCGAGCTTCTCGGTCGCGCCCGGCGAGATCTTCGTCATCATGGGCCTGTCCGGCTCCGGCAAGTCGACCCTCATCCGCATGCTCAACGGCCTGCACGACGCGAGCGGCGGCGAGGTGCTCGTGCAGGGCGACCCGATCACGGGCATCCCCGACAGCCGCCTGCGCGGCATCCGCCGCGAGCGTCTCGCGATGGTCTTCCAGCACTTCGCGCTGCTGCCGCACCGCACGGTCGCCGCCAACGTCGCCTACCCGCTCGAGCTCCGGGGCGTGCCGAAGGCGGAGCGCCTGGCGAAGGCAGACGAGGTGCTCGCGCTCGTCGGCCTCGACGGCTGGGGCGACAAGCTGCCCTCGCAGCTCTCCGGCGGCATGCAGCAGCGCGTCGGCATCGCCCGCGCACTCGCCGCCGACACCGAGATCCTCCTCATGGACGAGGCGTTCAGCGCCCTCGACCCGCTCATCCGACGCGAGATGCAGGAGCAGCTGCTCGAGCTGCAGGCGAGCCTGAGGAAGACCATCGTGTTCATCACGCACGACCTCAACGAGGCGATGTTCCTCGGCGACCGCATCGCCGTCATGCGCGACGGCCGCATCGTGCAGATCGGCACCCCCGAGGACATCCTCACCGACCCTGCGAACGACTACGTCGAGCAGTTCGTGCAGGACGTCGACCGTGCCCGCGTCCTCACGGCGTCGAACGTCATGGAGCGTCCTCGCTCGGTCGTCGCCGAGACCGCGGGCCCGCGCACGGCGCTGCGGCAGATGCGCGACGCGGGCGCGTCGGCCGCGTACGTCGTCGGCAAGGATCGGGCGCTCCTCGGGCTCGTCACCGACCGCGATGCCGTGCGGCTCGTGCAGCAGGGCGCCACGACCCTCACGGGCGTCGTGCAGCCCGCTCCGGTGAGCGTGCGCCACGACGAGGTGCTCATGAACCTGTTCGTGCCGTCTGCGGAGTCGCCGCTGCCGCTCGCCGTCACCGGCGACGACGGCCAGCTCGTCGGCATCATCCCACGCGTCACCCTGCTCGCCGCCCTCGGGCCGGGCGCCAACCCCACTGGAGAGCTCATGGTGCTGCCGCAGCCGGTGTCGCACGACGTCATCGACGAGGTGCTCGCCGACGCCGACGATGCGCACGGCCCCCTGGCCGCCGACACCGAGGAGGTGCGCTGATGGATGGCTTCCGCATCCCCGTCGGCGCGTGGGTCGAGGACGGCGTCCGCTGGATGCGCGACAACCTCGACTGGCTGCTCGGTGCCGTCTCCTCGGTCATGGGCTGGCTCGTCCGCTCCCTCACCGAGGTGCTCGTCGCATCGCCGATCGTCGTCGTCATCCTCGTCGCCGTCCTGCTGGCATGGCTGCTGCGGTCGTGGAGGTTCGCGATCGGCACCGCCATCGGCTTCACCCTCATCCTCGCGATGGGCGTGTGGGTCTCCGCCATCCAGACGCTCGCGCTCGTGATCGTCGCGACGCTCATCGCGGTCGCGATCGCCGTGCCCGTCGGCATCCTCGCCGCGCGCAACGACCGGTGCAGCGCCGTCGTCAAGCCCGTGCTCGACCTCATGCAGGCGATGCCCGCCTTCGTCTACCTGATCCCGGCGATCGTGTTCTTCAGCATCGGCGTCGTGCCCGGGCTCGTCGCGACGATCATCTTCTCGCTGCCGCCCGGCGTGCGTCTCACGGAGCTCGGCATCCGCGGCGTCGACGGCGAGACGGTCGAGGCGGGCTACGCGTTCGGCGCGACGCCCGGGCAGATCCTGCGGGGCGTGCAGCTGCCGCTCGCGATGCCCACGATCATGGCCGGCGTCAACCAGGTCATCATGCTCGCGCTCTCGATGGCGGTCATCGCCGGCATCGCAGGCGCTCCCGGGCTCGGCCAGGACATCGTGCAGGCCATGTCGACCGTGGACATCGCCACGGGCGTCGAGGCGGGCATCGGCGTCGTCGTCATCGCCGTCTTCCTCGACAGGCTCACCGGCGCCCTCGGCGCGGCACGCGAGCACGGCTCGTCGCTCGTCAGCCTCGTCGCCCGCCGCAGGGCGACCGCCGCGAAGGGCCAGCGCGGCCTCGCGCAGGTCGCCTGACGCCGTCGGCCGCGCACCCCGAGCCTCGACCCCCGACGCCTGCTGCCGCTCGCGGCAGCAGCACCCCATCCCATACGAAACCCACGTGAACGAAAGGTCCCTGATGAAGACTCGACACCTCACCGGCATGCTCGCCATCGGCGCAGCATCCGCGCTCGCCCTCGCCGGCTGCGCGAGCGGCAACCAGACGGAGGGTGGCTCCGGCGACGACGGCGACAGCCTCGGCACCATCACGCTCGGCTTCCTCCCCTCCTGGACCGACGGTCTCAGCACCGCCTACCTCCTCGAGAACCAGCTGGAGCAGCTCGGCTACACCGTCGAGATGCAGGAGCTCACCGAGGCGGGACCGCTCTACACCGGCCTCGCCCAGGGCGACGTCGACATGTACCCGTCGGCATGGCCGGAGCTGACCCACGCCTCCTACATGGAGGAGTACGGCGACCAGATCGAGGACCTCGGCACCTACTACGAGGGTGCAGCGCTCACGATCGCCGTGCCCGACTACGTCGACATCACCTCGATCGACGAGCTCGCAGCGAACGCCGACCGCTTCGGCGGCCAGATCTTCGGCATCGAGCCGGGCGCGGGCCTCACGGCGCAGACGCAGGACTCGATGCTGCCGACGTACGAGCTCGAGGGCACGTACGAGCTCGTCACCTCGTCGACCGCGGCGATGCTCGCCGAGCTCGACACCGCCATCAGCCAGGAGCGCGACATCGTCGTGACCTCGTGGACGCCGTTCTGGGCGAACGAGGCCTACGACCTCCGTGCGCTCGAGGACCCGCAGGGCGCCATGGGCGAGTCGGAGGGCCTCCACTTCCTCGGCACCGACGGCTTCGCCGACGAGTTCCCGGAGGCCGCCGAGTACATCGCAGGCATCCAGCTGACCGACGAGCAGTACGCGTCGCTCGAGGACATGGTCGTGAACGAGTACGGCGAGGGCCAGGAGTCCGAGGCCGTCGAGGCGTGGATCGAGGCGAACCCCGAGGCGTTCGACACGCTCGTCGCACCGTAGCCGACGCTCGCTCGATGCCACCTCGCGTGGCACCGACGACCGTCACGATGGGGCGCACGTTCGCGTGCGCCCCATCGTCGCGTCCAGGCGGGGTCAGCGCGCACCCAGCGCTGCGGTGGAGACTCGAGCCCATGATCATCGTCACGACGAACGACCTGCCAGGCTTCCGCATCCTCGCGGTGCACGGCGAGGTCATGGGGCTCACGGTGCGCAGCCGCGACGCCGCCACGAACTGGGTCGCAGGGTGGCGTTCGATCGGCGGCGGCGAGATCCCCGAGTTCACCCAGATGCTCGTCGAGTCGCGCATGCAGGTCATGGGCCGCATGGTCGAGGAGGCGCAGCGCCGCGGCGGCAACGCAATCGTCGCGATGCGGTTCGACGCGAACGAGATCGCGCAGGCGTGGACCGAGATCTGCGCCTACGGCACGGCCGTGACGGTCGAGCCGATCGCCGACGGCCCCGGCTCGACGGCGCAGTCCCAGCAGCTCGCCGCACGCCCCGTCGCCACCCTGCAGCCGCAGCCGCCCGCGCACGGCTACGCACCGCCGCAGATGGTGCCGCCCGTGCAGGGGCAGGTGCCGTGGCCGCCGCCGCCCGCGCCCGGCGCACCTCCGCAGCCGTAGCGGGCCACGGGCGCCCGCCGCATGCGCGAGGATGGAGGCGATGGATCCCTTCCTCGTCGTCCAATGGGTGCTGCGCATCGCGCTCGCCGTCGTGTTCGTCGCGATGGGAGCGCTGCACTTCGTGCCGAAGGTGCAGCGCGGCATGGGTGCGATGATCCCGCCTGGCATGAAGGGCACCGGCATCCGCTCGCCGCGCTCGCTCGTGCTCATCTCGGGCGTCGCCGAGATCGTGGGCGGTCTCGGCCTGCTCGCGCCGTGGGATCCGGTGCGCTTCGCAGCCGGCATCGGCCTCATCGCGCTGCTCATCGCCGTGTTCCCGGCGAACGCCTACGCCGCGCGGCACCGCGACCGGTTCGGTGCGTCGGCGGTGCCGCTCGTGCCGCGCGCGATCGCGCAGGTCGTGCTCGGCGCCCTCGTGCTGCTCGCCGCCATCTGACGCGCTCGAGGCCGTCGGGGGCCGCTAGCCGCCGAACGCCGCGATCGCCGCGCGCCTGGCGAGCTCCTCGAGCAGCAGCGTGAGCTGCGCGCTCACGCCGAGGCCGAGCAGCAGGATGCCGGCGCGCGCAGCGAGCCTGCGGCCGCGGGAGACGGCGGATGCGGCTGCGAACGCCACCGCCGGCACCGCGACGCCTGCGTACAGCACGACCCACGGCACGCGCTCGGCGATGCCGATCTCGGCGTAGACCTGCGGCAGGCCCACGAGGTTCGCGACCGCCGAGTACAGCTGGTAGGCGAACAGCACGACGAACACGAGCGTCACGATCACCACGTCGCTGCGGCGCTCCGGGCGCTCGTCGGGCTCGTCGTCGTCCGGCTCCTCGGCGGCGTCCGGCTCCTCGGCGACGTCCGGCTCCTCGGCGACCTGCGATGCGGGGGTGGCGTCCGCGTCGGCGTCGGCGACGTCGACCTCGGCCTCCGACCGCAGGGCGGGCGCGGCGTCGTCGGCCGTCACGGCATCCTCGGGTTCGTGCGGCTCGACCGCATCCTGACGGGCGGTCATGCGAGCGTCCCCACCACGAGCGGCCACGGCGCGGTGACGACCGCGCCCGCGATCCACCACGGCACGGGCTGCGCGGCGAGCCTGCGGGCGGCGAGCCACCAACCGATCGGCGCGAGCACGGCGAGCAGCTCGCCGAGCTGGTACATCGCGAGCGCCAGGATCGTCTGCTGCTGCGACGGGTTCGCGAGCATCACGACCACCCAGCCGGCAGCCCACGCGATGGCGATGACGAGGAAGAGGACGCGCACGACGCTCGTGGTCCTGCCGCCCGCGGCTGCGACGGCGGTCGGCGCGGCAGCGGTCGCGGCGGCGCCGGCGGCATCGGGTGCGGCGGCGTCCTGCGTCACGAGCGTCTCGTCGGCGTCGTCGCCCTCCCACGTGAGGGCATCGCGATCGTCGTCTGGCACCTGGGAACCCTACCGTCCGAGCCTATGGCGACGGCTCCGCGGTCACCGTGCGAGCGGTCGCACCCAGCGGCCGTGCGCGTCCGCGAGCGCGAACGGCTGCTCGTCGACCGCGATGCAGAAGTCGCCCTCGTCGTGCGTCGCACCGAGCGCGTCGAGCCGCTCGCGCACCGCGCTGCCAACCCCGAGCCCCTCGTTCGAGATCCAGGTCGCGTCGCTGCCGCGCATCGTCTCGGCGAACGCGCGCCTGCCTTCGTCGGCGACGTAGGCGAGCACGGCGGTGTGGAACACGACGGTCGTCGCAGCCCGTCCGCGCGCCTCGTCGACGAGGGCTGCCGCATCGCGCACGAGATCGCCGCGCACCACGGTGGGACCGTGCTCGCGCGCGATCGCGACGGCCGCGTGCAGCCGGTCGAGCCGGTCGCGGTCGGGCGCGCCGTCGCCGACGGGCCAGATGAGCGTCTCGAGCCAGCGCACGTCGTCGTCGCTCGCCGCAGACAGCGGGTTCAGGTCGAGCCCCGCCGACCACGAGACGTCGGGCATCCTCGGCGCCGGCGTCCCGCCGAGCAGCCGAGTCGAGAGTCGCGGGGCACCCTCGTCTCCGACGACCGTCGTGCCGTCATCGCCCTCGAACGCGTACGACCAGCGGTCCGGCTGCAGGCACAGCCCCATGGAGGCGCCGACCTCGACGAGCGCGAGCGGCTGCGGCAGCGACGCGAACGCCGGCAGCAGCGTCGCGAGCCTGCGGGCCTCGTTCGTCTGCGTGCGTCGTGTGCGGATGCATGCCTCGATCGCATCCCACCGCTCGTGCACGTGCGCTGCAGCCTCTGGCCACGGCAGGCGCGTGTCGACGCCCGCGAAGCGCATGGCCGCCAGCACGAGGTTCGGCTGCTGCTCGATGCGGCTGAGCGGGGCGAGGCGTGTCAGCAGCGCGTCGTCGGCGGCGAGTCCGCGCGCCCAGTCGGCGTAGCGGGGGCTGCGTGCATCCCCCTCGATCGTCGCGAACCGCATCCAGCGGGCTGCGATCGCACCCTCGGCCGTCTCGTCGTCCACGCACGCAGGATACGAGGTTCTCGGCCGCGTTCGACAGCGAACGCGGCCGAGCGCCTCAGCTGGCGTCGAGCCCGGGGCCTACTGGTTCGAGAAGGCCGCGTCGAACGATGCGGTCGGCAGCTGCCACAGCAGCTCGCGGATGCGCGTGACCGCCTCGGCAGCGCCGTGCAGGCGGTCCATGCCCGCGTCCTCCCACTCGATCGAGATGGGGCCGTCGTAGCCGATGGCGGCGAGCGCCCGGAACGCGTCCTCCCACGCCATGTCGCCGTGGCCGGTCGAGACGAAGTCCCATCCGCGACGCGGGTCGCCCCACGGCAGGTGCGAGCCGAGCACGCCTGCGCGGCCGTTCGCCGGCCGCAGGCGCGTGTCCTTGCAGTCGACGTGGTAGATGCGGTCCTGGAAGTCCCAGATGAACGCGACGGGGTCGACCTGCTGCCACAGCATGTGCGACGGATCCCAGTTGAACCCGAACGCCTCCCGATGGTCGATGGCCTCGAGGGTGCGCACGCTCGTCCAGTAGTCGTAGGCGATCTCGCTCGGATGCACCTCGTGCGCGAACCGCACGCCCTCGCCGTCGAACACGTCGAGGATGGGGTTCCACCGCCTCGCGAAGTCCTCGTAGCCCGCGTCGATGCGATCGGCGGGCACGGGCGGGAACATCGCGACGTACTGCCAGATCGACGAGCCCGTGAAGCCGACGACGGTGTCGACGCCCAGCTTGCGCGCCACGCGCGCCGAGCGCTGCATGTCCTCCGCGGCGCGCTGCCGCACCCCCTCCGCGTCGCCGTCGCCCCAGACGGAGTCGCGCAGGATCGCCTGGTGCCGGAAGTCGATGGGGTCGTCGCACACGGCCTGGCCGGCGAGGTGGTTCGAGATCGCGAACACCTGCAGCCCGTGGCGGTCGAGGATGTCGAGGCGCGACTGCGCGTACGCGTCGTCCTCGTCGGCTCGCGCCAGGTCGAGGTGATCGCCGGAGGCGGCGATCTCGAGCCCGTCGTAGCCCCACTCCGACGCGAGGCGCGCGACCTCCTCGAAGGGCAGGTCTGCCCACTGCCCCGTGAACAGCGTCACGGGATGCCGTGCCTGCTGCGTCGATCCGTGCTGCGTTCGCTCGCTCATGCCGCCACGCTCCTCGCTCGTGCGGTCGTCGAGACGTCGATCCACTCGCCGGAGGCGGCCGACCGCAGCACCGCATCCGTGAGCACGGCGGCGCGGAGGCCGTCGTGGAAGGTGGGGAGCCCGTCCGGCGCCTCGCCCGCGATCGCAGCGTACGCGTCGGCGACGAACGCGTCGAAGGCGTCCTGGTACCCCATGGGGTGCCCGCCGGGCACGCGCGAGAGTCGCGCGGCGTCCGGCGAGAGCGTGTCGGGGTCGCGCTGCAGCAGCCTGGAGCCTGCGCGCTCGCCGATCCACAGCTCGTCCGGCCGCTCCTGCTCGAACCGGTAGCTCGCATCGGCTGCGTGCCACTCGATCGTCAGGGCGTTCTTGCGTCCCGGTGCCATCTGCGTCACGAGCGCCGTGCCGACGGCGCCGCCGTCGAGGCGGAAGAGCACGCCGGCGATGTCCTCGTTCGACACGGATGCGTCGCCGCGCCGCTCGAAGACGGTGCGCGTCGTCGCGGCGAGCGACACGATGCGCTCGCCTGCGACGAACTCCACGAGGTCGAGCAGGTGCGAGCCGATGTCGGCGAACGCGCGCGACGGGCCGCCGAGATCGGATCCGGCCCTCCAGTTCGCGTCGCCGGGCAGCAGCATCCAGTCCTGCAGGTACGCGGCATCGACCGACAGCAGCGCCTCGCCGCTCGCGGCGAGCCGCGCCCGCGCCTCGCGCACCATCGGGTGGTAGCGGTACACGAACGGCACGGCGCCGACGAGCCCGGAGGCGTCGAGCGCGTCGACGAGCGCCCGCGCCTCCTCGACGCTCGTCGCGAGCGGCTTCTCGCACACGACGTGCCTGCCTGCCGCGATGGCCTGCGCGGCGAGGGACGCGTGGGTCGTGTTGGGCGTGCAGACGTGCACGACGTCGACGCCCGCGGCGATGAGCGATGCGGCATCGGGCATCGCGGTGGCGACGCCGAGCGCCTCGGCAGCCTCGGCGGCGCGAGCAGGCGACGAGGAGGCGATGCCCACGAGGTCGGCCCGCGCGGAGCGTGCGGCGTGCGCGTGCACGCGCGCCATGAATCCGCCGCCGAGGATCCCGACCCGGGTCCTGGCGGTCACGCCGGCACCGCCGAGTGCGGCGTCGTCGGGTCGAAGTCGGTCTCGACGGGCACCATGGCCTCGACGCTCGAGTCGAGCGTCACGGGCTGACCCGTGCGGATCGACGCGTCGATCGCGATCATCGCCTCGAGCACGTGGAGGGCGAGCTCGCCGGAGGCGCGGTGCGGCCTGCCCTCGCGGATCGCGCGCACCATGTCGACGATGCCGATGCCCCGGCCGCCGACGGCGCCCTCGACCTCGACGGCCTCCCACGTGCTGTCGGCGCGGAAGTCCTCGCCGACGCGCGTGACCTCGAGGTCGCCCTCGAACATGTTGGGGTCGGGGATGCGCAGCGTCCCCTCGGATCCGGTGATCTCGACGACCCCGCCGCGGCGGTAGGCGGTGTCCCACGAGAAGGTCGACTGCGCGACGCCGTGCTCGAGCTCGATGAGCACGTGCACGTGCGTGGGCACGTCGACGGGGAACGACTCCCCCGCCCGGTCGCCGACCTTGATGGTCCGGGTGGGCTGCGGCGTGCGGCCGACGGCCGAGACGCGACGGATGGCGCCGAGCGCGCTCACGAGGGTCGTGAGGTAGTACGGGCCCATGTCGAACACGGGGCCCGCTCCGGGTGCGAAGAGGAACTCCGGATTCGGGTGGAACAGGTCCGGACCCGCGTACTGCATGACGGTCGTCGCGCCGATCGGCTCGCCGATCACGCCGCGCTCGATGGCGCGCAGGCCGCTCTGCACGCCTTGGCCCAGCACGGTGTCGGGTGCGATGCCCACGCGCAGCCCCAGCTCGTCGGCACGGGCGAGCAGGCCCCGTGCGGAGTCGAGGTCGACGGCGATGGGCTTCTCGCTCCACACATGCTTGCCCGCCTCGACGGCGCGCAGCGACACCTCGGCGTGGGCAGCGGGGATCGTGAGGTTCACGATCAGCTGCACGTCCGGGTGCGCGAGCACGTCGTCCGGCGTGCCCGCGTCGGCCACGCCGTGCCTGTCGGCCTGCGCACGAGCGCGGTCGACGTCGAGGTCGCCCAGGATCACGACGCGCACGTCGGGGTACTGCGCGAGGTTCGTCAGGTACTGCTCGCTGATCATGCCCGCACCGATGAAGCCGATGCCGACGGGGGTCTGCAGCGTCACGCTGCCTCCTTCGATGGTCACTTGACGGCTCCTGCCGAGAGTCCGGCGACGAGGTGCCGCTGGACGAGCAGGAAGCCGACGAGGATGGGGATCGAGACGACGATCGACGCCGCCATGAGCTGGTTCCACAGCACGTCCGACTCCGAGGAGTATGCCTGGAGCCCGATGGGCAGGGTGCGCGTCGCGTTGCTCGAGAGCACCGCGGCGAAGAGCACCTCTCCCCATGCGGTGATGAACGAGTACACGGCGACCGCGACGATGCCGGGTCTCGCGACGGGCAGGATGACGCGGAACAGCGCGCCGAGCCTGCCGGTGCCGTCGATCATCGCGGCCTCCTCGAGCGCAGCCGGGATCGCTCGCATGTAGCCCGTGAGCATCCAGATCGAGAACGGCAGCGTGAAGGTCATGTAGGTGACGATCATGCCGAGGTGGCTGCCGGTGAGCTGCAGCCCGATCGTGCGCTGGATCTGCGTGAAGATGAGGAACAGCGGCAGCAGGAACAGGATCCCGGGGAACATCTGCGTCGACAGGATCACGAGGCTGAAGGGCCGCTTGGCGCGGAACGACAGCCGGGCGAGCGCGTACGACGCGAGGATCGACACGATCACCGAGAACGCCGTGGCCGTGACGGTGACGATGAGCGAGTTCGTGAAGTAGCGCGCGAGCGGCACCGTCGACCACATGTCGATGAACGGCTGGATCGTCCACGTCGTCGGGATCCACGTAAAGTCGCCCGACACGTCGGAGAGCGGCTTGAACGCCGTCGTGACGATGATCCACAGCGGCACGAGCACGAAGATGGACAGCAGCGTGAGGGTGATGGCCCTCGCGACCTTGAATCCGCGGGTCTCAATCATCGAGGTCGCCTCCCTTCGGCAGCACGAGTCGGATGTAGAACACCGACACGACCAGCAGCGCGAGCAGCAGCAGGAAGCTCATGGCTCCACCGGCGCCGAAGTCCCACAGCAGGAACGAGTTCTGGTAGATGAGCGGTGAGATCAGCAGGGCCTGGACGGGCGACTGCGGACCGAACAGCACGTAGGGGATGTTGAACTGGTTGAAGAGCCAGAGCCCCAGGATGAGCACGAGCGCCGCGTTGGCGTGGCGGATCATCGGCAGCGTGATGGTCCAGAACTGCTTCCAGTTCGAGGCGCCGTCGAGCGACGCGGCCTCGTAGACGTCGGTCGGCACGTTCTGCAGCGCTGCGAGCAGCATGAGGAACGCGAAGGGCCACATCGACCAGATCGAGACGACGACGAGCGAGATGAACGAGTTGTCGCCGATGAGCCAGTAGGGCCGATCGCCCGAGAAGCCGAGCCAGTCGACGAGGACCTGGTTGACGACGCCGTCCTGCTGGTTGAGCATGAAGCCCCACGCGAGCGTGCCGACGTACGTCGGGATCGCGTACGGCACGAGGAACAGCGTGCGCAGCAGGCCGCGCCCCTTGAAGCTCGACGTGAGGAACACGGCGGCCGCCATCGCGAGCACCCACGAGACGCCGAGCGTCAGCACGACGTACACGGCGGTGCGTCCGACGGAGCCGAGGAACTCGGAGCCGATGGCGCTCGAGGGGTCGAGGCCGCGTGCGAAGTTGTCGAGGCCGATGAACGGCGCCTGCAGCCAGTTGCGCAGCGAGCGCTGGTCGAGCTCGATGAAGGCGATCCACACGCCGAGGATCATCGGGATGATGTGGATGAGCAGCTCGAGCAGCACCGCGGGGAGGATGAGCAGGTAGGCGAGCCTGCGGTCCTTGTGCTGCTGGGTGCCGCGACGGGGCGCTGCGGGCTTCCTCGTCGGCGTCGGCGCGGATGCGGCGACCTCGGGGCGGGTTGCGGTGGTGGTCATGATGCCTCCTGTCGGGCAGGGCCGGCGCTCGCGCGCCGGCCCCGTGACGGATGGGTCAGCGCACCTGGCCGTTCGCGGCCGCGAGGCGACCGGCGACGTCGACGTCGCCGCCGGTGGCGTAGGCCTGGAACGCCTCGCGCACGGCGTTGCCGACCGCGGCCTCGATCTCGCCGATGTTGCCGACGAGCGGGAAGGGCGCCGAGGCGTCGGCCTGCGCGTCACGCCGCACCTCGAGGGTCGTGTCGCCCGAGTCGGCGAGCAGCGGCTCGTCGTACGCGTCGGCCACGACCGGGAGGAGGCCGAACGACGAGGAGAGGAACGCCTGCTCCTCGACGCTCGTCATGTGCTCGACGAAGTCGAACGCCGACTCCTGGTTGGGCGAGTCGACGAGCACGGTGATGTTCGTGCCCGCGACCATCGACTCCACGTCCTCGCCGCCGTCGAGCACCGGCGTCGGCGCGATGGCCCAGTCGGTGAAGTCGCGGCTCGTGAACTGCTCGACGGGGTTCTGCTGCAGGATCATCGCGGCGTCGCCGTTGATGAACTGGTCGACGGCGTCGGCACCGAGGTCGATCTCGGCGTTGCTGGGCGCCATGATCGCCGACTCGGTCATGAGGTCGACGTACGCCTCGACGCCCGCGACCTGGCCGTCGCTGTCGAGCGTCGCCTCGCCCTCGTCGTCGACGAAGTCGCCGCCGTGCTGCTGGCCGAGGATGAACGCCATGTGCGCGTTCTGCTGCACGTTGGCCGCGGCGCCCGAGAAGCCCCACTGGTCGATGGCGCCGTCGCCGTCGGTGTCGACGGTGAGCTGCTGGCCGACCTCGACGAACTCCTCCCACGTCGCGGGCGGCTCGGTGATGCCCGCTGCGGCGAAGAGCGCGGGGTTGTAGTAGAGCGAGTACACGTTGGAGAGGAACGGCACGGCGTCCTGCGTCTCGCCAGGCACCTGCGCGGCCTCGTAGACGGCGGGCACGAAGCGGTCGGTGCCGCCGAGCCAGTCGAGCGAGTCGCCCTCGACGGTCGAGAGGGCTCCGGTGTCGTGCAGCGAGCCGGTCCACGTCGTGCCGATGTTGAGCACGTCGGGACCGGTGCCGGAGGAGATGGCGGTGAGGATGCGGTTGTAGAGGTCGGCCCACGGGATGACCTCGAACTCGACCTCGATGCCGGTCTCGTCGGTGAAGCGGTCGATCGACTCCTGGTAGGCCGCCTCGGAGTCGCCGATCGTCGCGGTCTGCTGGGTGGCCCACCAGGTGATCGACTCGCTGCCGCCGCCGTCGTCGCCTGCGGCGCAGCCGCTGGCTCCCAGCAGCACGGTGGCCGCGGCTGCGGCCCCCACGATGGTCTTGATGCGCGTCATCGGAACTCCTTCGTCCTGTCGTGCGTGCATCCCGCTCGGCGACGCTGCCGGACGGGCGGGTGTCGGCGTGCGCCGACGATGAGGTGTTGGGTCTGCGTGGTCGGGGTGTCAGCGCGCGTCGGTGAGCGCACGGATGCCGGCGAGGCTCGCGGCCGCGCCGTCGTAGATGTCGCCGCGGTACTCGTCGAACTCGACGACGAGCAGGCGGGCGGAGGGGGCGGCGTCGAGGATCGCGGTCCAGTCGATCGCGCCCTCGCCGACGGGCAGCTGGTCGTGGCGGTCCTTCGAGAGGGCGCCGTCGACGAGCGGGGCGTCCTTGAGGTGCAGCGCGACGACGCGGTCGCCGAGCGCGCGCAGGAGCGCGGGCACGTCGGCGCCGCCGACGGCCGCCCAGTACGCGTCGACCTCGAGCACGACCTCGGGGTCGAGCGCGTCGGCGAGCACCTCGAGCGCGGTGCGGCCGTCGATGATCGACTCCGCCTCCCAGAAGTGGTTGTGGTAGCCGAGGGCGAGGCCGTGCTCGCGCGCACCCGCCGCGGAGGCGTTGAGGTGCTCTGCGATGCGCAGCACGTCGTCGCGGCTCGTCCAGAGCTCGGGCTCGGTGAAGGGGTCGATGATCGTCTCGACGCCGAGCGAGGCGGCGGCGGCGAAGATCGCGGGCTGGTCCTCGCCGAGGAGGCGCGCGTGCGCCGTCGGCGCCGTGAGGCCGTTGGCGGGCAGCTCGGTGCGCAGCTCCTCGGCCCACTCGAGGATGTTGAACAGCTCGATGCGGTCGAAGCCGCGGGCGGCGGCGCTGGCGAGCGAGGGAGCGAGCCCCTCGGTCGTGATGCGCTCGCGGATCGAGTACAGCTGCAGTGCGATGTCGCTCATCGGCTCGGGTCTCCTCATCGAGATTGCTCCGGTTCGGCACGAACGTAGCATCACTTTTGCTGTCGTCCAAGCAAAAGTCGAACATGACACCGACTCAAGTCTCGTCGGCTAGCGTTGAACCCCGCCGCACCACCGCGGCGCCACGCGAGGAGGCCGCATGTCGCTGGTGACGCCACCGCATCCGACGAGCGCCGGCGTGCTCCTGCAGCACTTCCTCGACGGCCGCGCCCGCACGCGCGCCGAGCTCGTGGAGGCCACGGGCCTCGGCCGCGCGACCATCGCGGCGCGCATCGATGCGCTCGCCGCTGCCGGGCTCCTCCGCGCGGCTGGCGCGACGACGTCGACGGGCGGCCGCCCGCCCTCGATGCTCGCGTTCGACCCCACCGGGGGCACGATCGTCGCGATCGACTTCGGCGCGCGCCACGCGAACGTCGCGATCACCGACCTCGCCGCGACGGTGCTGGCCTCGGTCTCGCTCGCGCTCGACATCGCAGACGGTCCCACCTCCGCCCTCGACGCGGCCCTCTCGCACGCCAGGGCGCTGCTCGACCAGGCCGATCGCGACGCGACCGACGTCGTGGGCGTCGGCATCGGCGTGCCCGGCCCCGTCGAGCACGCGACGGGCAGACCCGTGAATCCGCCGATCATGCCCGGCTGGGATCGCTTCGACATCCCCGGGCACGTGCAGCACGCGTTCCCCGTGCCGGTCCTCGTCGACAACGACGTCAACATCCTCGCCCTCGGCGAGCACGCGGCGAGCGGCGCACGCCACGCCGACCTCGTGTTCGTGAAGGTCGCGACGGGCATCGGGGCCGGCATCATCGCTGGCGGCGTGCTGCAGCGCGGCGCAGACGGTGCAGCAGGCGACCTCGGGCACATCCGCGTGCCGTACAGCCCCTCACCGCTGCGCGCGCCGGGCGACGAACGCGACCTCGAGGCCATCGCGAGCGGCACTGCCATCGCCCAGGCGCTCGAGGCGCGCGGCATCGCGGCGTCATCGGGCGACGACGTCGTCGCCCTGCTGCGCGCAGGCGATGCCGATGCGCTCGAGATCACCCGCGAGGCCGGACGCGTGCTCGGCGAGGCGCTCGCGCTCGTCGTGAGCCTGCACAACCCCGCCGTCATCGTGCTGGGCGGCTCGATCGCCCGTGCGGGCGAGCAGCTGCTCGCAGGCGTGCGCGAGGTCGTCTACCGGCGCTCCATCCCGCTCGCGACGCAGCATCTGTCGATCGTGCAGTCGCAGGGCGGTGCGCTCGCGGGTGCACGCGGTGCGGCGATCCTGGTGCGGCAGCACGTGCTCTCCCCCGCCCTGGTCGACCGGCACCTGTCCCGCTGAGGTCGCCGCACCGCTCGCCGAAGACGATCGGAGGTTCTCGGCCGCTTGTGAGGTCACACGCGGCCGAGAACCTCCAAGGGTTCGCTCGCCCCGAAGGGCGCGGGGTCAGCGGGCGGCGGAGCCGTCCGTATAGTCGGCGTCGGGCTGCTCCCACGCGAAGAGCGAGCGCAGCTGCTTGCCGGTCGCCTCGATCGGGTGGCCGGCCTGCTCCTGACGGAGACGGTTGAACTCCGGCGCGCCGGCGTCCTGGTCCTCGATGAAGCGCTTCGCGAACGCGCCGGACTGGATGTCGGCGAGCACGGCCTGCATGTTCGTCTTCACGTCGGGGCTGATGACGCGGGGGCCCGAGACGTAGTCGCCGTACTCGGCCGTGTCGGAGATCGACCAGCGCTGCTTCGCGATGCCGCCCTCCCACATGAGGTCGACGATGAGCTTCAGCTCGTGGAGCACCTCGAAGTAGGCGATCTCGGGCTGGTAGCCGGCCTCGATGAGCGTCTCGAAGCCGTACTGCACGAGCTGCGACGTGCCACCGCACAGCACGGCCTGCTCGCCGAACAGGTCGGTCTCGGTCTCCTCGGTGAACGTCGTCTTGATGCCGCCGGCGCGCAGGCCGCCGATCGCCTTCGCGTACGACCACGCGAGATCCCACGCCGAGCCGGTCGCGTCGACCTCGACGGCGACGATCACGGGCACGCCGCGGCCGGCCTCGTACTCGCGACGCACGGTGTGGCCCGGGCCCTTCGGGGCGACGAGCACGACGTCGACGCCCTCTGGCGCCTGGATGTAGTCGAAGCGGATGTTGAAGCCGTGGCTGAACAGCAGCGTCTTGCCCTCGGCGAGCACGGGTTCGATGTCGTCGGCGTAGATGCCGCGCTGGTGCTGGTCGGGCGCGAGGATGACGATGACGTCGGCCCACTCGGCGACCTCGCGGTTCGTGCCGACGGTGAAGCCCGCCTCCTCCGCCTTCGCGCGGCTCTTCGACTCGGCCTTGAGTCCGATGCGCACGTCGACGCCCGAGTCGCGCAGGTTCTGCGCGTGGGCGTGGCCCTGCGAGCCGTAGCCGATGACGGCGACCTTCTTGCCCTGGATGAGGCCCAGATCGGCCTTGTCGTCGTAGATGACCTCGGTCATGGGGGATCGCTCCTCGTTGGTGTTCTCTGGTTCTGGACGGACTGGGTGCGTGCGCGTCAGCCGCGCAGCACGCGCTCGGAGATCGACTTGCCGCCTCGGCCGATGGCGAGGAGGCCCGACTGGGCGATCTCCTTGATGCCGTACGGCTCGAGCAGGCGCAGCAGCGCCTGGCACTTCGCGCTGTCGCCCGTGACCTCGATGACGAGCGCATCCGTCGTCACGTCGACGACGCGGGCGCGGAACAGGTTCGTCGCCTCGAGGATCTGCGAGCGGGTCGCGTTGTCGACCTTGACCTTGATGAGCATGTGCTCGCGCTGCACCGAGCCGGCAGGCTCGAGCTCGACGATCTTCACGACGTTGATGAGCTTGTTCAGCTGCTTCGTGACCTGCTCGAGCGGCAGGCCCTCGACGTCGACGACGACCGTGATGCGCGAGAGCCCAGGGATCTCGGTCTTGCCGACCGCGAGCGACTCGATGTTGAAGCCGCGGCGGGCGAAGAGCCCGCCGACGCGCGTCAGGAGTCCTGGCTTGTCCTCCACCAGGAGGGAGAGCACGTGCGTGGTCATCACTCTTCACCCCACTCCGGGCTGTGCTCCTTGGCGTACTGCACGAAGGAGTTGGAGACGCCCTGCGGCACCATCGGCCACACCATCGAGTCCTTGGAGACGATGAAGTCGATGACGACGGGGCGGTCGTTGGTCTCGAGGGCGAGCCGGATCGCGTCGTCGATCTGCTCCTCCTTCGTGACGCGGATCGCGAGGCAGCCGTACGCCTCGCCGAGCTTCACGAAGTCGGGGATCATGCGGGCGTCGTCACCGGTCTCGAGGTCGGTGAACGAGAAGCGGCCCTCGTAGAAGAGGTTCTGCCACTGCCGCACCATGCCGAGCGACGAGTTGTTGATGATCGCGACCTTGATGGGGATGTCGTTGAGCGCGCACGTGGCGAGCTCCTGATTCGTCATCTGGAAGCAGCCGTCGCCGTCGATCGCCCACACCACGCGATCCGGCTCGGCGACCTTCGCGCCCATCGCGGCGGGCACGGCGTAGCCCATCGTGCCCGCGCCACCGGAGTTGAGCCATGCGTTGGGGCGCTCGTACCTGATGAACTGCGCCGCCCACATCTGGTGCTGGCCGACGCCGGAGGCGTAGACGCCCTCGGGGCCGGTGAGCTCGCCGATGCGCTGGATGACCTGCTGCGGCGCGAGCTTGCCGTCGGTCGTGGGCGCGAAGCCCAGCGGGAAGCGCTCCTGCAGGCCGTGCAGCCGCTCCCACCAGTCGGTGAGGTCCGGGCGGCTCGCAGCGACGGCGTCCTGGAACGCGACCGTCAGGTCGGAGGCAACGTCGCGCACGTCGCCGACGATCGGCACGTCGGCCGTGCGGATCTTCGAGATCTCGGCGGGGTCGACGTCGACGTGGATGACCTTCGCCCCGGGCGCGAACTCGGAGGCCTTGCCCGTGACGCGGTCGTCGAAGCGGGCGCCGAGGGCGAGGATGAGGTCGGACTCCTGCAGCGCGAGCACCGCGGGCACCGTGCCGTGCATGCCTGGCATGCCCAGGTGCTGCGGGTGCGAGTCGGGGAACGCGCCGCGTGCCATGAGCGTCGTCACGACGGGGGCGCCGATCGCCTCGGCGAGCTCGTGCACCTCGGCCGACGCCTTCGCGCGGATGACGCCGCCGCCGACGTACAGCACGGGCCGCTCGGACTGCGCCAGCAGCGCGGCTGCCGCCTGGATCTGCTTGCCGTGCGCCTTCGTGACGGGACGGTAGCCGGGCAGGTCGATGCGGTCGGGCCACACGAACGGCGCCGACTGCTGCTGCGCATCCTTCGTGACGTCGACGAGCACGGGGCCGGGCCTGCCGGTGGAGGCGATGTGGAACGCCGCCTGCAGCACGCTCGGCACGTCTGCCGCGTCGGTCACGAGGAACGAGTGCTTCGTGATGGGCATCGTGATGCCCGTGATGTCGGCCTCCTGGAACGCGTCGGTGCCCATGAGGTGGCTGAAGACCTGCCCCGTGATGGCCACGAGCGGCACGGAGTCCATGTAGGCGTCGGCGATGGCGGTCACGAGGTTCGTCGCGCCGGGGCCGCTCGTGGCGATCGCGACGCCGACCTTGTTCGACGCGGACGCGTAGCCCTCGGCGGCGTGGCCAGCGCCCTGCTCGTGGCGCACCAGGATGTGCCGCACGGCCGACTGCTGCATGAGCTCGTCGTAGAACGGGATGATGGCGCCGCCTGGCAGCCCGAAGACGTCGGTCACGCCGAGCGTCTCGAGCGAGCGCAGGATGGCGCCGGAGCCGGTGAGGACCTCAGGCCCCTGCACCCGAGGCGGCGTCGGACGTGGCGCGATGGTCATGGCGATCTCCTTGGTGACGCGGATGCGTGCGTCAGCCCGTGACGGCGCCCTGTGCGGCGGAGCGCACGAGGCGGGCGTACTTTGCGAGGACTCCCCGCGTGTAGCGCGGCGGAAGCGGCTCCCAGGCCTCTCGGCGGGATGCGAGCTCGGCGTCGTCGACCAGTAGGTCGATGCGCTGAGCCGGGATGTCGACGCGAATGGTGTCGCCATCACGGACCAAGGAGATGGGACCTGAGTCCACCGCCTCGGGCGCGATGTGTCCGATGCAGAGGCCGGTTGTGCCGCCTGAGAATCGTCCGTCCGTCAACAGTAGTACATCCTTGCCGAGCCCTGCGCCCTTGATGGCGGCGGTGATGGCCAGCATCTCGCGCATGCCCGGGCCGCCCTTGGGGCCCTCGTAGCGGATGACGACGACGTCGCCCTTCGCGATGCGTCCCTCGGTGAGGGCGTCCATCGCGGCGCGCTCGCGCTCGAACACGCGCGCGGGGCCCTCGAACGTCTCGGCGTCGAAGCCGGCGGTCTTCACGACGGCACCCTCCGGAGCCAGCGAGCCGTGCAGCACCGTGAGGCCGCCGGTCGCGTGGATCGGGTCGTCGAGCGTGCGCACGACGGTGCCGTCGAGCGGCGCCGGCGCGAGGTCGGCGAGGTTCTCGGCGACCGTCCTGCCGGTGACCGTGAGGGCGTCGCCGTGCAGGAGCCCCGCCTCGAGCAGCGCCGCCATGACGACGGGCATGCCGCCGACGCGGTCGAAGTCCTGCGCGACGAAGCGCCCGAACGGCTTGACGTCGGCGAGGTGCGGCGAGCGGGCGCCGATCTCGCGGAAGTCCTCGAGCGTCAGCTCGACGCCCGCCTCGTGGGCGATCGCGAGGAGGTGCAGCACGGCGTTCGTCGAGCCGCCGAGCACCATCGCGACGGTGATGGCGTTCTCGAAGGCCTTGCGCGTGAGGATGTCGCGGGCGGTGATGCCCTTGCGCAGCATCTCGACCACGGCCTCGCCCGAGCGGTGCGCGAACATGTCGCGGCGACGGTCTGCCGACAGCGGCGTCGACGAGCCCGGAAGGCTCATCCCCAGCGCCTCGGCGATGCACGCCATCGTGTTGGCGGTGTACATGCCGCCGCACGCGCCCTCGCCCGGTGCGAAGCCGCACTCGATGCGCTTGAGGTCCTCCTCGCTGAGGGTGCCCGCCTTGCACGCGCCGACGGCCTCGAACGAGTCGATGATCGTGAGCTCCTTCTCGGTGCCGTCGGAGAGCTTGACCCAGCCGGGCGCGATGGAGCCTGCGTAGACGAAGACGCTCGCGAGGTCGAGGCGAGCGGCAGCCATGAGCATGCCGGGCAGCGACTTGTCGCAGCCGGCCAGCAGCACCGTGCCGTCGAGGCGCTCGGCCATGACGACGGTCTCGACGGAGTCGGCGATGACCTCGCGGCTCACGAGCGAGAAGTGCATGCCCTCGTGGCCCATCGAGATGCCGTCGGAGACGGAGATGGTGCCGAACTGCAGCGGGTAGCCGCCGCCTGCGTGCACGCCCTCCCGGGAGCCCTGCGCGAGCCGGTCGAGCGACAGGTTGCATGGGGTGATGTCGTTCCACGACGACGCGATGCCGATCTGCGGCTTGTCCCAGTCGTCGTCGCCCATGCCGACGGCGCGCAGCATGCCGCGGCTCGTCGTCGCCTCGATGCCGTCGGTGACCGCGCGCGAGCGCGGCTTGATGTCGATCGCCATGCGCCCGAGTCTAGGAGCGCCGCGAGCGAGTCACGGCATCCTCACGGGCCAGCGCGCGCGTCGTGGCCCGGATGCCGCTACCGTCGTGCGAGTGATCCCCGTCGGACTCAGCACCATCAGCGTCTTCCCCAGAGGAGTCGAGGACGGCTTCCGCCTGTCGGCCGAGGCCGGCTACGACGGCGTGGAGGTCATGGTCACCACCGACGCCAAGACCCGCGACGCCGACCGCCTGAAGGTGCTCGCGAAGGCGTACGACCAGCCGATCCTCGCGATCCATGCGCCCACGCTGCTGCTGACGACCTTCGTGTGGGGCAGGGACGACTTCGTGAAGCTCGAGCGATCGGCGCAGCTCGCCGTCGACACGGGCGCCTCGACGGTCGTCGTGCACCCCCCGTTCCGCTGGCAGGGCAAGTACGCCGCGACGTTCGAGGATTCGGTGCGCGCCACCGAGGACAAGTACGACGTCGCGATCGCCGTCGAGAACATGTTCCCCTGGCGCACGGGAGGCAAGGACCGCAAGGCCTACCTGCCCGGCATCGACCCGAGCCTCATGGACGTGCGCCACGCGACGCTCGACTTCTCGCACTGCGCCCTCGCCGGCCGCGACTCCCTCGAGCTCGCGAAGGACCTCGGCCCCAGGCTGCGGCATCTGCACCTCACCGACGGCATCGGCGGCACGAAGAACCGCACCTCCGACGAGCATCTCGTGCCCGGCCGCGGCAACGAGCCCGTCGCCGAGGTGCTGCAGATGCTCGCCGCGACCGACTTCGGCGGCCAGATCATCGCCGAGATCAAGACGCGGGGCGTGCGCACCGAGAAGGATCGCCTCGCGCTCATCCAGGAGACGATCGACTTCGCCAGGAAGCACCTGGGTCAGGGCTGACCCGCCGGGCGGTCGCGACCGGTCGCCCTCGTCGGCCGTTGTCGACCCCTGCACGCTCGAGCCTCGGCTTCGATAGCGTGAGCGCGTGCGCAAGTTCATCATGAATCCTGGCTTCCTCGCCGCCGTCGCGAGCGGCATCGGCGTCGTGAAGATGACCCGCGAGGGACCCCGCGACTGGCGCCTCGGCCTGCTGTGGGCGTCGTGGGGCATCGGCATCGCCCTCGCGATCGGCTCCGTGCTCGACGACGACAAGCGGGTGCGCGCCGAGGAGCTCGACCGCGAGCTCGGTCTCTGAGCGCAGCGACGATGCCTCCTCGCCGACGGTCGCGGCCGTGACGCGCATCGCCGTCGTGGGCGACGCGCTCGTCGACGTCGTCGACGGCCGCAGCGTGCCGGGAGGCGCGGCGTTGAACGTCGCGGTCGGGCTCGCGCGCCTCGGCGCCGACGTCGACCTCGTCGCGATGGTCGCGGACGACGAGGCGGGAACGCTGCTGGCGGCGCATGCGGCCGCGCACGGCGTGCGGCTCGCGCCGACGCCCGCGCCGCTCGGCACCGCCACGGCGACCGCCACGCGCGACGGCGACACGATGCGCTACGTCTTCAACGAGGCAGGCGTGCGCAGGCACGTCGACGTCGCCCCGCTGCTGCCGCTGCTCGACGCCGCCGACCTCGTCGTCGTGTCGTGCCTCGCGTTCGACGACGCCGCGCAGGTCGAGCCCCTCCTGCGCATCGCGAGCCCCGAGCGCCGCCTCGTCGTCGACCCCAATCCGAGGCCCGGGTACCTGCCGACGCCCGAGCACGTCGTGCGCTTCCGCGAGGCCGTCGAGCGCGTCGCGGCGCGGGCGCGGCTGGTGAAGGTGGGCGACGAGGATGCCGAGCTCGTGTGGGGCACGGAGCCCCACGCCGTCGCGTCCAGGCTGCGGTCGGCGGGCGCCGCCGCGGTGCTCGTCACCGAGGGACCGCAGGGTGCGACGCTGCACACGCCCACGGCGGCGATCTTCGCGCCCATCCATCCGATGGATGCGCCCATCGTCGACACGATCGGCGCGGGTGACGCGACGATCGCCGCCGTCGCTGCGGCGATCGGCGACGCCGAGCTGTCCGGCTACGACATCGGCGACGACCTGTGGCCCGACGTGCTCGCCGACGCGATGGCGATCGCCGCGGCGACGTGCCGCGTCGAGGGCGGCCTGCTGCAGCTGCCGCGGCGCTGACGCACCCGGGCCGGCCGCCTGCTGCCTCGCGCCGCATCGGCGTCGGCGACCGCGCAGGCGGGCCGCGGACTCCGCAGTGGACGCGCCGCGCAGCCGGGCGGCCGACCTAGCATGGAGCGATGGAGCTCAAGTCGCTCGACCAGTCGTCGAAGCTGAAGCACGTCCTCTACGAGATCCGCGGACCGGTGCACGCCGAGGCCGCGAGGCTCGAGGCGGAGGGGCACCGCATCCTCAAGCTCAACATCGGCAACCCGAAGCCGTTCGGGTTCGAGACGCCCGAGACGATCGTGCAGGACATGATCGCCGAGATCCGCAACGCGGAGGGCTACTCGGAGTCGAAGGGCATCCTCTCCGCCCGCCGCGCCGTCGTGGCGCGCTACGAGGGCGTCGAGGGGTTCCCGCAGCTCACGGTCGACGACGTCTACCTCGGCAACGGCGTCTCCGAGCTCATCACGATCACGATGCAGGCGCTGCTCGACGAGGGCGACGAGGTGCTGATCCCCGCCCCCGACTACCCGCTGTGGACGGCGATGACGAGCCTCGGCGGCGGCACGCCCGTGCACTACCTGTGCGACGAGACCGCAGGCTGGCAGCCCGACCTCGACGACCTCGAGTCGAAGATCACGCCGCGCACGAAGGCGCTCGTCGTGATCAACCCCAACAACCCCACGGGCGCCGTCTACTCGCCGCAGGTGCTGCGCGGCCTCGTCGAGCTCGCGCGCAAGCACTCGCTGCTGATCCTCGCCGACGAGATCTACGACCGCATCCTGTACGACGACGCCGTGCACACCTCGATCGCGTCGCTCGCGCCCGACCTGCTGACGATCACGTACAACGGGCTGTCGAAGACCTACCGCGCCGCGGGCTTCCGAGCCGGATGGATGGTCATCTCCGGTCCGAAGCATCACGCGCAGGGGTTCCTGCAGGGCATCGACCTGCTCGCCTCGACGCGACTGTGCCCCAACGTGCCCGCGCAGTACGGCATCCAGACGGCCCTCACGGGCCACCAGTCGATCGAGGATCTGCTCTCGCCGGGCGGCAGGCTGCTCGAGCAGCGCGACGCCGCCGTGGCCGGGCTGCGCTCGATCGAGGGCGTCTCGGTCGTCGCGCCGCGCGGCGCGCTGTACGCGTTCCCGCGCCTCGACCCGGAGGTGCACGAGATCCGCGACGACCAGCAGCTCGTGCTCGACCTGCTGCTGCGCGAGAAGATCCTCGTCGTGCAGGGCTCGGGCTTCAACTGGCCGGCGCCCGACCACTTCCGCATCGTGACGCTGCCCTACGCCGACGACCTGACGGTCGCGATCGAGCGCCTCGGCAACTTCCTCGCGTCCTACCGGCAGTAGCTCGCTCACCGCGGGCCTGCGACCTCACGTGAGGCCGCAGGACGCGGCGACGTAGGCCAGCAGGTCGTCGCGCGTCGCGTCGTCGGCCATCAGCTGCAGCGTGCGCGGCTCGCCGTCGAGGAGCACCTCGACCGTGAAGATCGTGCCCTGCTTGTCCTCGGCGATCGCGTGCGCGTCGCAGCGGCCGGGGCGCACGACCCACGACGCCTCCTGGGCAGCGCCGCCCGGCTCGACCGCGACGCCGAGCGCCACGGACTCGGCGCGTGCGCCCGCAGCGTCGACGACGGCGAGGAGCACGGTCGACGACACCGAGACGAGCTCGAGCGTGCCCTCCCCCGTCGGCGTCACCTCGAGCCGCACGGTGGCGTCGGCGCCGAGCGCGGGCTGCGGCACCGCGACGAGCCCCCAGGCGAGCGTGGCGACGGCCTCGACCTCGAGCCTCGTGCACGGAGCGTCGGTGAGCGTCGCGATCTGGTCGTAGGGATCGCCGGGGTCGAGCCGCACCTCGGTGCCGTCCCCCAGGACGACGACGACCTCGTCGTCGAGCGGTGCGTCGTCGCATGTCGGCGCGGGCAGCTCGCCGCGCAGCGAGCGCGTCGCCCCGGCGGGGATGCTGGAGTCGTCGCCGCCGATCAGCGGCGCGACGAGCGCCGACGAGTGGTACTCGGCGTGGTCGACGACGACGTCGCGGTCGGATGCGTTCGTCACGACGATCCCCACGAGGCCGTCGGCGACGTCGCCGCGCTCCTGCACGATCTCGGCGGTCAGCGCAGGCGGCGGCTCCGCACGTTCGGGCGCCGCGCATCCCGCCAGCGCGCACGCCATGACGGTGGCGAGCACCGCCGCGATCGTCCGCATGCGCCCAAGCATCCACGCAGCGACCGCCGCGCGACAAGGCCGCGCTCCCCCTGCGACGAGCGCGGGGCGGCGATGCGCGGAGCCCGGTCGCGGTCGAGCGCGACTGGCATGGTGGTGCGATGGAGACCGTCGCAGTCGACCTCACCCTCGCCTACCGGATCATCGGCGCCACCGTGCTGGGCGCCTCGATGGGGGTGCTCTTCCAGCCCTACTGGCCGCAGTCGCAGGCGTTCGGTCGCGCCGCGTGGGTCTTCGTGCTGCTCGGCCTGTCGTGGCTGCTGTACGACACCCAGGGCGTGCTCGGCGGCGTCGTGCTCGCCGCGAGCATGCTCGTGTCGACGATCGGCCTTCGCGCGCTGCAGCGGCGTCGCAAGCGTCGCGACGGCGGCGAGGCGAGGGATGCGTCGTCGTGACGCGCGAGCATCCCGCCTGCGCTCGCTGCGCGCGTCCGGAGACAGCGAAGGCCCCGTCTCCACTGGAGACGGGGCCTTCTGTCGTACACCCCCCGGGACTCGAACCCGGAACCAATTGATTAAGAGTCAACTGCTCTGCCAATTGAGCTAGAGGTGCTCGGCGCATCACTGCGAACCGAGGAATCACTCTAGCACGGTGCAGAGGCATCCTCCGACCGCGATCATGGATCCATGCCTCTCGCCGTCGGTGATCTCGCTCCGGACTTCGTCCTCCCCGCCCACGACGGCACGCAGGTGCGGCTGTCGGATCTGCGCGGCCAGCGCGTGATCCTCTGGTTCTACCCGCAGGCGATGTCGCCGGGATGCACGCAGCAGGCGTGCGGCTTCCGCGACGCGATCGAGTCGCTCGCCGCCGAGGGGCTGACGGTGCTCGGCATCTCGCGCGACCCGGTCGAGCGACTCGCGAGCTTCGCGGCGCGCGACGCGATCCCCTTCCCGCTGCTGAGCGACGAGGACCTGCAGGTGCACCTCGCGTACGACACGTTCGGCGAGAAGCAGCTCTACGGCAAGACGGTGCAGGGCGTGCGGCGCACGACGCTCGTCGTCGACGCCGAGGGTCGCATCGAGCATGCGTTCTACAACACGAAGGCCAAGGGGCACGTCGAGATGCTGCGCAAGCGTCTCGGCTTCGCCTGATCCTGCGTCGGGCGTCGAGCGTCGGGCCCGACGGTGGTCGCTCGTGGTCGCCACGGGCGACCGATCACTGCCACGAGCGACCAGTCGGGTGCCACGAGCGACCGGACGCCTGCACGTAGGCTCGTCGGGCACACGTGAGGAGGCATCGATGCCGCACCCCGAGCCAGCCCAGGTCGCCGACCCGATCGCCCATCGGGTCGCACGATGACGCTCGTCGCAGGCATCGACGCGTCGACGCAGGGCTGCAAGGTCGTCGTGTGCGACGCCGCCGACGGCCGCCTCGTGCGCGGGGGGCGTGCCTCGCATCCCGCCGATCGCGAGATCGACCCTGCGCGGTGGTGGGCCTCGCTGCAGCAGGCGATCGCCGCCGCCGGCGGCATCGCCGACGTCGCCGCCGTCGCGATCGCCGGCCAGCAGCACGGGCTCGTGCCGCTCGACGCCGACGGCGAGGTCATCCGTCCGGCGACGCTCTGGCACGACACCCGCGCGGCCGCCGCCGCAGCCGCGCTCGTCGACGAGGTCGGCGCGGAGGCGTTCGTCGCCCGCACGAGCGTCGTGCCCGTCGCGTCGTTCACGGCGGCGAAGGCGCGCTGGCTCGCCGACGAGGAGCCCGAGCACGCCGCGCGCATCGCGGCGATCGCGCTCCCCCACGACTGGCTCACGTGGCGGCTGCGGGGCTACGGCCCGCGCGGCGCCTCCGAGCACGGCCCCGTGCTCGACGAGCTCGTCACCGACCGCTCCGACGCGAGCGGCTCGGCCTACTTCGACCCCACGACCAGCAGGTACGACGTCGACCTGCTGTCGCGTGCGCTGCGCCGCGACGCATCCGGCGTCGTGCTGCCTCGCGTCCTCGCTCCCGACGCATCCGTGCGTGGACTGCGCGACGTCGTCGTGGGTGCTGGTGCGGGCGACAACGCCGGCGCCGCGCTCGGGCTCGGTGCCGTCGCCGACGACGTGTGCGTGTCGATCGGCACCTCCGGCACCGTCTTCGCCGTCGCCGACATGCCAGCGCAGGATCCCACCGGCACGGTCGCCGGGTTCGCGGATGCCGCAGGCGGGTTCCTGCCGCTCGTCACGACCCTCAACGCGGCCCGCGTGCTCGACGCGACCGCCACGCTGCTCGGCGTCGACCATGCCGAGCTCGGCGCGCTGGCCCTCGCCGCCGCACCCGGCGCGGACGGCCTCGTGCTGCAGCCGTGGTTCGAGGGCGAGCGCACGCCGAACCTGCCGGATGCGACGGCGACGCTCTTCGGCATGACGCTCGCGTCGACGACGCGCGAAGGCCTCGCTCGCGCATCGATCGAGGGCGTGCTGTGCGGCCTCGCCGAGGGCCTCGATGCCGTACGCGCGCACGGCGCCAGGGCGTCGCGTGCGCTGCTGATCGGCGGCGCGGCGCAGAGCGCGGCGGTGCAGCGCGTCGCGGCGCAGGTGCTGGGCGTGCCGGTCGTCGTGCCCGAGCCCGGCGAGTACGTCGCCCGCGGCGCCGCCGTGCAGGCTGCGTGGGCGCTCACGGGCGAACGTCCGGCATGGCCGCTCGCGATCGCCGCCGAGCTCGACGCCGACCCGCGCCCGATCGTGCGCGAGCAGTACGCCGCTCGACGCTGACGCCGTCGTCGAACGCCCGGCACTCCGTCTGGGATTCGCGTTTCGCAGGCGATCAGGGGTGGTCGAGGGGTATCTTCCCTCGGACCCCCGCGAT
>NZ_CEEDMM010000020.1:83293-298083 GCF_979255995.1 Agrococcus sp. AC640b | reverse complement strand
GACATGCGACTCCAAGCGTCGGTTAGGGAAACCTAACCAGGCTAGCGCGTCTCCGTTTCGCAGGCGATCCGGGGTGCTCGAGGGGTATCTTCCCTCCGACCCCCACGATCGCCTGCAAAACGCGAATCCGGGCCTGCGAGACGCGAGGCGCGAGACGCGAGACGGCCCGGAGTCCGAGGACTCCGGGCCGTCGCAGCGTGCGCGGTGCGTCAGGACACGCGGCCCGACGTCATCGCGGCCTTGACCTCGGCGATCGCCTTCGTCACCTCGATGCCACGGGGGCATGCGTCGGTGCAGTTGAAGGTCGTGCGGCAGCGCCACACGCCTTCCTTGTCGTTGAGGATGTCGAGGCGCACCTGGCTCGCCTCGTCGCGGCTGTCGAAGATGAAGCGGTGCGCGTTCACGATCGCCGCCGGGCCGAAGTACTGGCCGTCGGTCCAGAACACGGGGCACGACGTGGTGCACGCGGCGCACAGGATGCACTTCGTGGTGTCGTCGAAGCGCTCGCGCTGCGCGATCGTCTGGTGACGCTCCTTGTCGGGCTTGCCGGTGGCCTGCAGGAAGGGCTGGATCTCGCGGAAGGAGTCGAAGAACGGCTCCATGTCGACGATGAGGTCCTTCTCGAGCGGCAGACCCTTGATCGCCTCGACGTAGATGGGCTTCGACGTGTCGAAGTCCTTGATGAGCGCCTTGCAGGCGAGGCGGTTGCGGCCGTTGATGCGCATGGCATCCGAGCCGCACACGCCGTGCGCGCACGACCGTCGGAACGCGAGCGTCGAGTCCTGCTCCCACTTGATGCGGTGCAGGGCGTCGAGGATGCGCTCCGTCGGGTACATGTCGACGTCGTAGTCGACCCACTTCGGCTCGTCGTCGACCTCGGGGTCGTAGCGGCGCACGTTGAGGGTGACCTTGAACGACTGCGGCGCCTCCACGGGCTCCGCCTCGACGGCCGGTGCCGGGTCGGCCACGGGCTCGCCGCCGGTCGTCTCGGGGCCGGCTGCGACCTCGCCGCCGATGGCGGTGCCGGGCTCCGACGGCGAGACGGCCTCGCCGTCCGTCGCCGTCGCGTCGCCCGCCTCCGCGGCCTGCGCCTGGGGATCGCCCGACTCGACCTGCGCCTCGCGCTCGGTCCCGGGCTCGTTCTTCTCGCTCTCGTGCGTCGCCATCGCTAGTACTTCCGCTCGGTGGGCTCGTAGATCGTCTTGCGCACGGGCTTCCAGTCGAGGCGGATGTGGTCGTCCGACTCGGCCGAGTGCGGGTCTCCGGAGAGATACGCCATCGTGTGCTGCATGTAGTTCTCGTCGTCGCGCTTGGGGTAGTCGTCGCGCATGTGACCGCCGCGCGACTCCTTGCGGTTCAGCGCGCACACCACGAGCACCTCGGCGAGGTCGAGCAGGAAGCCGAGCTCGACGGCCTCGAGGAGGTCGGTGTTGAAGCGCCTGCCCTTGTCGCGCACGGCGACGCCGAGGTACCGGGTGCGCAGGTCGCGCACCTCGGCCGCGGCGGCGTTCAGCGTCTCCTCGGTGCGGAACACCTGGGCGTTGCGGTCCATCGTCTCCTGCAGCTCCTTGCGGATCTGCGCGACGGACTCGGTGCCGGTGGAGGCGCGCAGCTGCGTGAGCCAGCCGGTGACGTTGTCGGCGGCGTCGGCCGGCAGCGGCACGAAGTCGGCGCTCTTCGCGTACGTGACGGCGTTGTTGCCTGCGCGCTTGCCGAAGACGTTGATGTCGAGCAGCGAGTTCGTGCCGAGGCGGTTCGAGCCGTGCACCGACACGCATGCGCACTCGCCGGCGGCGTACAGGCCGGGCACGACGGTGTCGTTGTCGGCGAGCACCTCGGCGTCGTTGTTCGTGGGGATGCCACCCATGGCGTAGTGCGCCGTCGGGTACACCGGCACGCGCTCGACGACGGGGTCGACGCCGAGGTAGGTGCGGGCGAACTCGGTGATGTCGGGCAACTTCGTCTCGAGCACCTCGGCGCCCAGGTGGGTGCAGTCGAGGTAGACGTAGTCCTTGTGGGGTCCTGCGCCGCGGCCGTCGAGCACCTCCTGCACCATTGAGCGCGCGACGATGTCGCGGGGTGCGAGGTCCTTGATGGTGGGGGCGTAGCGCTCCATGAAGCGCTCGCCGGATGCGTTGCGCAGGATCGCGCCCTCGCCGCGAGCGCCCTCGGTGAGGAGGATGCCGAGGCCCGCGAGCCCCGTGGGGTGGAACTGGTAGAACTCCATGTCCTCCAGCGGCAGGCCCTTGCGCCAGATGATGCCGACGCCGTCGCCCGTGAGGGTGTGCGCGTTCGACGTCGTCTTGAAGATCTTGCCGAAGCCGCCGGTGGCGAAGATGACCGACTTGCCCTGGAAGACGTGGATCTCGCCGGTGGCGAGCTCGTACGCGACGACGCCTGCGACGCGCTGCACGCCGTCGACCTCCGCCATGACGAGGTCGAGCGCGTAGAACTCGTTGAAGAAGTTCACGCCGTGCTTCACGCAGTTCTGGTACAGCGTCTGCAGGATCATGTGACCGGTGCGGTCGGCTGCGTAGCACGCGCGGCGCACGGGCGCCTTGCCGTGGTCGCGCGTGTGGCCGCCGAAGCGGCGCTGGTCGATCTTGCCGTCCTCGGTGCGGTTGAACGGCAGGCCCATGTTCTCGAGGTCGAGCACGGCGTCGATCGCCTCGCGGGTGAGGATCTCGGCTGCGTCCTGGTCGACGAGGTAGTCGCCGCCCTTGACGGTGTCGTACGTGTGCCATTCGGCGTTGTCGTCCTCGACGTTCGCGAGCGCGGCTGCCATGCCGCCCTGCGCTGCGCCCGTGTGGGAGCGCGTCGGGTACAGCTTCGTGATGACGGCGGTCGAGGCGTGCGGCGCGGCCTCGATGGCTGCGCGCATGCCTGCGCCGCCTGCGCCGACGATCACGACGTCGAACTGGTGGTAGTGGATGCCGTCGGACACGGTCGACTCGGTCATGCTGGTGTGGGACTCCTGGATCAGAGGTTCGCGCAGAACGACGGCAGCAGCTCGGCGTCGGCACCCACGGGGCAGGGGTCGAACGTGAAGGTGATGAGCGTGCCGAGGGCGATGAGGATGACGGCGCTGGAGGCGATGGCGCCGAGGGCGATGCGGCGCAGGCTCTCGCGATGCACGTAGTCGTTGACGATCGTGCGCATGCCGTTCGAGCCGTGGAGGATCGCGAGCCAGAGCATCGCGACGTCCCACCACTGCCACAGCGGGTTGGCGAACTTGCCGCCGATGAACCCGAAGTCGATGGCCTGGATGCCGCCGGGGGTGAAGAGCAGGTTGTAGGCGAGGTGGCCGAAGATCAGCACGACGAGCACGACGCCCGATGCGCGCATGAAGATCCAGCCGGCCTTCTCGAGGTTGGGGCCGCGGCGGCCCTTCGAGCGCGCGGGGTACGCGTAGGGCGTGCGGGGGCTCTCGACGGTGGCGGTCATCAGTGCTCCCCGAAGACGTTCGCGAGGTGCGTGGGGGTGAAGCCCGCCATGAGCACGATGACGAGGCCGATGACGACCCAGAACAGCACGCGCTGGATGCGCGTCGCAGCCGGGAAGGCGTCGACGGCGATGATGCGCAGGCCGTTCATCGCGTGGAACACGACGGCACCCACGAGGACGACCTCGCCGAGGCCCATGATCGGGTTCTTGTACGTCGCGATGACGACGTTGTAGGCCTCCGGGCTCACGCGGATGAGCGACGTGTCGAGCACGTGCACCAGGAGGAAGAAGTAGATGCCGATCCCGGAGATGCGGTGGAGGACCCACGACCACATGCCCTCGTTGCCGCGATAGAGCGTGCCCGCGATGCGGAGACGCGACGGCTTGGGATCAGCGAGGGTCGGGGTGCGGGAGCTTGCCACGCGTTCCCTCCTCACGAGTCTCGTTCGAGCGGATGCCATCCACTCTCGCTCGAGGGGATGTCTGCCTCGATCCTATGCCTGCGACGCGTCGGGCCTGACCAGTCCTGCGACAAGATCCGCGGTTCTTCTCGCCGGATCGGCCGCCGACACGCGTGATCGCGACTTTTCCGCACTCGGTGCAGAAAGCGCTATCGTCTGGGCATGCGAGTGATGAGGCTCGGCCGTGAGGTCGACTACGACGAGGCGTGGGCGCTGCAGCGGCGGCTGCACGACGAGGTGGCCGCGGGTGGCGAGGACGCGCTCGTGCTGCTCGAGCACGCCTCCGTCTACACCGCGGGCACGAGCACGCGCGATGCCGACCTGCCCACCGACGGCTCGCGCGTCGTGCGCGTCGACCGCGGCGGCCGCGTCACGTGGCACGGCCCCGGCCAGCTCGTCGCCTATCCGATCGTCGCGATCGGCGAGCTCGGCGTCGTCGACTGGGTGCGCAGGCTCGAGGAGGCGATGCTGCAGGCGCTGCGCCCGCTCGGCCTCGACGTCGACCGCGTCCGCGGCCGCGCCGGCATCTGGCTGCGCGGCGACGGCACGCCGCGCTCGCGCGACCGCAAGATCGCCCAGGTGGGCGTGCGGGTCGCCGGCGGCGTGAGCAGCCACGGCATCGCGATCAACGTCGATCCCGACCTCGCCGCGTTCGCCCGCATCGTGCCGTGCGGCATCACCGACGCGGGCGTCACGTCGATCGCCGCCGAGCTCGGCACCGCGCCGAGCGTCGACGAGGTGGGCGACGCGTTCGCTGCCGCGCTGCTGGCGCTCGGCGTCGCCGCCGTCGCATCCGCACCCATCGCATCCGCACGCATCGCATCCGCACGCACCGCATCCGCACCCATCGAGGAGGTCGCGGCATGAGCTGCGCAGGACCCGCAGGCGCCGTCCAGGAGACGACCCCCGCCCAGGCGCCCGAGGGGCGCAGGCTGCTTCGGCTCGAGGTGCGCAACGCCTCCACGCCCATCGAGCGCAAGCCGCCGTGGATCAAGACGCGCGCCCGCATGGGCCCCGAGTACACGGCGCTCACCGAGCTCGTCGAGGCTCAGGACCTGCACACCGTGTGCCAGTCGGCAGGGTGCCCGAACATCTACGAGTGCTGGGAGGACCGCGAGGCCACGTTCCTCATCGGCGGCGACCAGTGCACGCGTCGCTGCGACTTCTGCCAGATCGACACCGGCAAGCCCGCGCTGCTCGACCGGCTCGAGCCCGGCCGCGTCGCCGCCTCCGTCCGCGAGATGGGGTTGCGCTACGCGACGGTCACCGGCGTGTGCCGCGACGACCTCGAGGACGAGGGCATCTGGCTCTACGCCGAGACGGTGCGGCAGATCCACGCCGTGAACCCCGGCGTCGGCGTCGAGATGCTCGCGCCCGACTTCACCGGCAACCGGCACCTGCTGGAGGAGCTGTTCTCCACGAGGCCCGAGGTGTTCGCGCACAACGTCGAGACCGTGCCGCGCATCTTCCGCCGCATCCGCCCCGGCTTCCGCTTCGAACGCAGCCTCGACGTGCTGCGCTGGAGCCGCGACGCGGGTCTCGTGACCAAGTCGAACCTCATCCTCGGCATGGGCGAGACCGACGCCGAGGTGCTCGACACGCTCGGCGAGCTGCACGACGCAGGCTGCGACCTCATCACGATCACCCAGTACCTGCGGCCGTCGCTGCGGCACCACCCCGTCGACCGATGGGTGGAGCCCGCCGCGTTCGAGGACTTCGCGGAGGCGGCGACCGAGATCGGGTTCGCGGGCGTCATGTCCGGCCCGCTCGTGCGCTCCTCGTACCGGGCGGGCACGCTGTACCGGCAGGCGCTCGAGGCGCGCGGCCACGGACGGACGGCCTCGATCGTCGCGGGGATGGGCGCCGCCGCACCCGCGGGCAGCGGCATCACGAACGGCGGCAGGCGCGTGGCCTGACGCGCAGCCGTCGACGATCGGCGGCGCTCGCGACGCGACGCCGTCCGGCCGTCAGGGGACGACGGCGGGCGACGGCGCCGTGCCACGCAGCGCGTGTCGCTGCGCCGCCTCGTAGTGGCCGAAGAGCTGATCGCACACGCGCGGCCACGTGCGCTGCAGCACCTGTCGCCTGCCCGCCTCGCCCATCCGCGCGCGCATCGCTGCCGACTCGGCGAGCGTGCGCACGGCGTCGCGCAGCCCGCGGGCGGAGTCGGGCTCGAAGAGGAACCCCGTGATGCCCTGGTCGACGAGGTCGATGGGGCCGCCTGCGCGGGGCGCCACCACCGGCAGGCCCGCGGCGGCCGCCTCCTGCAGCGTCTGCCCGAACGTCTCCTCCGCGCCGGTGTGCACGAACACGTCGAGCGCGGCGTACGCGGCGGCGAGCGCCGCGCCCGTCAGCTGGCCGAGGAACACCGCATCCAGCGGCGCGAGCGCCCGCCGCGCCGCCGCCATGCCGGGGCCGTCGCCCACGATGACGACCCGGATGCCCTGCATGCCGCGCAGGGCTCGCAGACGCTCGAGGCCCTTCTCGGGGGCGACGCGGCCGACGTAGCCGACGATCGTCTCGCCGCGCGGCGCGAGCCGCTGCCGCAGCGCGAGCGCCGCGGGCCCGCCGCGGTGGTCGGGATGGAACGCGTCGAGGTCGACGCCGCGCGCCCAGTGGCCGACGCGGTCGATGCCCGCCGCCGCGAGATCGGCGATCGCCGACGACGACGGCGCGAGCGTCACGTCCGCCTGGTTGTGGATGCGGCGCAGCACCTTCCACGCGACGGGAGCACCCGCCGACAGGCGGTTGCGTCGCGCGAAGCCTGCGATGTCGGTCTGGTAGATCGCGACCGACGGCACGCCCATGCGCCGCGCCTCCGCGATCGCCTGCCCGCCGAGCAGGAAGGGGGAGGCGGCGTGCACGACGTCGGGGCGGAAGCGCTGCAGCAGTCCGTGCATCTGCGGGCTCGGCATGCCGACGGGGAACTCGCGGTAGGCGACCGACGGCACCTCGAACACGGGTGCGCCGTGCAGCTGGGTCGGTGCACCGCATCGCGGGGCGATGACCATCGCCTGCCTGCCGGTCGCCTGCAGGTGCTCGAGCACCCTGATCACGGACGACGTCACCCCGTTCACCGTGGGCAGGAAGCTCTCGGTGACGATGGCGACGCGTTCGATCCGCACGTGCCCGACGCTAGGCACCGCGCATGGCGAGGGAGGCCGAGAACGTGTGAATGGCGTGTGAACGCCTCGCGTCCGGTCGAGGTCGTCGTCGGTCGCCGGATAGATTCGCCCCCATGACGATCGACGGCTTCTACGGCATCATCCCGGCCGGAGGCGTCGGGTCGCGGCTGTGGCCGCTGTCCCGCGCCGACGCACCCAAGTTCCTCCACGACCTCACGGGGTCCGGTCGCACGCTGCTGCAGTCGACGTTCGAGCGGCTCGTGCCGCTCGCGGGCACGCAGCGCATCATGGTCGTCACCGGCAGGGCGCACCGCTCGGCGGTGGAGGCGCAGCTGCCGGAGCTCGTCGACGCGAACATCGTGCTCGAGGCCGACCCGCGCGAGTCGACCGTCGCCATCCTGCTCGCCGCAGCCATCCTCGAGCGTCGCGAGCCCGGCGTCGTCGTCGGCTCGTTCGCCGCCGACCACGTCATCGCCGACGAACGCGCCTTCCGCCGCGCCGTGACCGACGCGGTCGCCGCGGCCCGCACCGGCAAGATCGCCACGATCGGCATCACGCCCAGCGAGCCCGCGATCGGCTTTGGCTACATCCAGGCGGGCGCGTCGGCAGGCATCGAGGGCGCACCGGGCGTCGCCGAGGTCGTGCGCTTCGTCGAGAAGCCGAGCTCCGAGGTCGCAGCCGGATACGTCGAGTCGGGCGACTTCCTGTGGAACGCCGGCATGTTCATCGCGCGCGCCGACGTGCTGCTGGCCGAGCTCGCGAGGACCGAGCCCGAGCTCGCGGCGCAGATCGACGAGCTCGCTGCCGCCTGGGACGACCAGGCCACGCGCGGCCCCGCCGTCGACCGCCTGTGGCCGCAGCTGCAGAAGATCGCGATCGACTACTCGGTGGCCGAGCCCGCCGCAGCCCGCGGCGGCATGGTCGTCGTGCCAGGCGACTTCGACTGGGATGACGTCGGCGACTTCTCGGCGGTGGCGAAGCTGCACAACGGCACGGTCGGGGCCGATCGCCTCGCGATCCTCTCCGGCGACGCGACGGTGCTCGCCGACGGCGCCTCCGGCATCGTCGTGTCGACGACCGACCGGGTGATCTCGCTCGTGGGCGTGCGCGACATCGTCGTGGTCGACACGGGCGACGCGCTGCTCGTGACGACCACGGGCCAGGCGCAGCGCGTGAAGCAGGTCGTCGACGCCATCCGGCGCAGCGGCAACGCCACGGTGCTGTAGCGCGAGCGTCCCCCGGGGCACGTCGTCGATCGGCGCGCATTCGCCGATGTCGACGGGCGTGCGGGCTAGGGTGACAGCACCCCGCACCGCAGCACCTGGAGCACCGATGTCCCGCACCGCCCTCCGTCTCGTCGCGCCCGTCGCCCTCGTCGCGCTCGCGCTCACCGCCTGCCAGGCCGCACCGGAGGGGTCGGACGACGAGCCCGGCGCCGCGAGCGACGTCTGCGCCCAGATGGTCACGAACTCCGGCGGCCTCGAGGACCGCTCCTTCAACCAGGCCAGCTGGGCCGGGATGGAGCAGGCCGAGGAGGAGTACGGCATCGAGGCGAACGTGCTCGTCTCCACGAGCGAGTCCGACCTCGCGCCCAACGTCGAGGCTGCCGTCGGCACCGGCTGCGAGTTCGTGCTCACCGTCGGCTACGAGCTCGCCGCAGCCACGGGCGAGCAGGCGGAGGCCAACCCCGACGTGCAGTTCGCGATCGTCGACGAGACCGTCGAGGGCGACAACGTGCGCCCCATCGTCTTCGACACCGGGCAGGCGTCGTACCTCGCCGGGTACCTCGCAGCCGGCGTGACCCAGACGGGCGTCGTCGCCACGTTCGGCGGCGGCAACCAGCCCCCCGTCACGCTCTTCATGGACGGCTACGTGCAGGGCGTCGAGGCGTACAACGCCGCGCACGGCACCAGCGTGCAGGTCATCGGCTGGGACGTCGAGACCCAGGACGGCATCTTCACCGGCGACTTCGAGAACGTGCAGCTCGGTCAGGCGACGTCGCAGTCGCTCATCGCCCAGGGCGCCGACGTCATCCTGCCCGTCGCGGGCCAGGTCGGCGAGGGCGCGTTCCTCGCCTCCATCGACGCAGGCTCCTCCGCGCTCGTCATCTGGGTCGACTCCGACGGCTACGAGACCCTGCCGGACGAGTACCACCCGCTGCTGCTCACCACCGTGGAGAAGAACACGCAGGACTTCGTGGTCGACGCGATCGGCGACCTCGTCGACACCGGCACCGTCACCGACGAGCCGCTCGTCGGCACGCTCGAGAACGAGGGCGTCGGCCTCGCCGACTACCACGACCTCGCCGACCGGGTCAGCCCGGAGCTGCAGACCGAGCTCGACGCCCTGCGCGAGCAGATCGTCGCCGGCGACGTCGTCGTCGAGAGCCCCAGCGCCCCGTAGCGACGCGGCACTCGCGATCGGCGATCGCATGCGAGGGCCCCGGATGCCGTGGAGTGCATCCGGGGCCCTCTCCATCCCCGTGTCGCAGGATCGGGGATGGGCCCGCCCGTGACCGGGCGGGAGCCTGTCGTCAGACGCGCACTCGATCCCTGCGCGTCACGCCGCCGAGCAGCCGCTCGACGTAGGTGCGGTGGTCGGCCAGCTCCTGCTCGACGCGAGCGTCGTCCCAGCCGAGCATGGGCGCGACGAACGCCGCGACCTCATGGTCGACGTCGGTGCCGAGCGCCGGCTCGAGGCCGACCATCGTGCGTCGGTGCAGCAGGTCGACGAGCGTGAGGGCGCCCTCGGCGCGGATCGCATGGGCGAGCTCGGCGCCGACGACGGCGCCGCGTCCCCCGCCGAACGTCTGCTGCAGCGCGGGCTCCGCGTCGTGCAGCGCGCCGATCGCCGTCGCGGCGCTGCCGTAGACGGCGACGAGACGCTCGGCGATCGCCCCGCGCCACGGCAGCCTGGTCGCGAGCACCGACGCGGCACGTCGGCCGCGCGCCCACCGATCCGTCGTCGCGCCTGGCAGCGGCTGCGACGACGTCGTCGACCTCGGCAGCGTGCGACCGAGCTCCTTCGCGACGACGTCGGTCGTCTGCCGTCCGAGCGCGAGGTGCGGCGTGAGCTTGCCGCCGACGATCGTGACGAGGCCGGGAGCCTCGTCGTGGCGGACGATGAGGTGGCTGCGGGGGATCGCGCCGGGCTTGACGCCGGGCCGGTACGGCAGCGGACGCACGCCCGTGTACGTGTAGAGCACGTCGTCGACCGTGAGGCCAGCGCCCGGCACGAGCGCATTCGTCTCCTCCAGCAGGTACGCCACCTCGGCGTCGGTGCCGCGGACGACGGCGGGGTCGCCGTCGAAGCGGTCGTCGGTCGTGCCGATGAGGTAGCGGCCGTTCCACGGGATCACGAGGATCGCGCGGTTGTCGCGGCGCGCCTCGAAGTAGATGCACGAGTCCGGGGCGCCGGGGAAGGGGTCCACGACGAGGTGCGTGCCCGTCGTGCCGCCGATCTGCCGCTCGAGCCCTGCGCGCTCGCCGAGCTCGTCGACCCACGGGCCGGCCGCATTCACGACGCACGCGGCGTCGATCGCGAACGTCTCGCCCGTGAGGACGTCGCGGGCCTCGATGCCGACGATGCGCTCGCGATCGCGGCGCAGGTCGACGGCCTCGACGTAGGTCGCGACGTCGGCGCCCGCCCGCGCGGCCGACAGGGCCGTCTCGAGCACGAGCCGCTCCGGGAAGGTCACCTGCCCGTCGTAGTACCGCACGGCACCGCCGAGGCGACGCTTGTCGAGGCCGGGCAGCTCCGCGTCGAGCGCCTTGCGGCCCAGGTGCCGCGTCGCGGGCATCGACTTGCCTGCCGACAGCACGTCGTACAGCGTCACGCCTGCGCGGAACATCCACCCGGGAAGGTGGTTGTGACGGTAGAGCGGCACGACGAAGCCGAGCGGCTGCACGAGGTGCGGCGCGATGCGCAGCAGGCTCTCGCGGTCGTGGAGGGACTCGTAGACGAGCGGCACCTCGCCGTGCTCGAGGTAGCGGAGGCCGCCGTGGATGAGGCGCGAGTTCCACGACGACGTGCCGATCGCCAGGTCGCCGCGCTCGACGAGCGCGACCGTCAGGCCGCGGGTGGCGGCGTCGCGGGCGATCGCGGCGCCGTTGATGCCGCCGCCGACGACGACGAGGTCGTAGGAGCCGGCGCTCAGGCGAGCGGCGTCGGCACGTGCGAATCCGGTCATGCTCTGTCTCCATCGACGGCGCATCGCGCGATCGGTGCGCGAGCGGCTAGGCTGTCTATACAACCATACACAACCTCGTCCCACTCGATGCAGAGCCAAGGAGGGCCAGCATGACGACGCTGCCGAGCACCATGACCGGATGCAGCCCGAAGGGGTACCTGACGGCCGACGCGGCACGCGAGTGGATCGCGGTCGTGCGCGACGGGCTCGCCGCGCATGGCGGCGAGGGCGCGTTCGCATGCATGCCCTACCCGCTCGTCGCGGAGGCGGTCGACGCGCTCGCACCGCTCGGAGCCCTCGTGGGCACGCAGGACGTCTCGGCCCATCCGGTGGGGCCGTTCACGGGCGAGGTGAGCGCCGAGCTGCTCGCGGGCCTCGGGTCGCGCCTGGCGATGGTCGGGCATCCTGAGCGCGTGCGCCACCTCGGCGAGGGCCCGGACGACTTCCGTGCGAAGTCGGCGGCTGCTGCAGCGCACGGCATCGTGCCGATCCTCATCGTCGGCGAGCCGGAGCGCGGGCGCGACCCCGAGGAGGTCATCCGTCCGCAGATCGATGCCGCCTTCGCCGACGTGCCGGGCGACGCGCCCGTGGTCGTCGCGTACGAGCCGACGTGGGCGATCGGTGCTCCCGAGCCGGCACCGCCGAGCCACGTCGTCGACGTCGTCGAGCGCATCCGCGCGATGCTCGCGGAGCGCTCGGGGGAGTCGCGCGTGCTCTACGGCGGCAGCGCCGGCCCCGGCACGTTCGCGGCGATCGCAGCCCACGGCCGCGAGACGGGCCGCCCGGGCGGCATCCCCGACGGGGTGTTCCTCGGGCGTGCGGGCGTCGATCCGCACGGCTTCCTCGCGGCGGTCGCCGAGGTGCGCGAGGCGACCGCGTCGTAGCATCCGCCCCGCCCGCGCTCGTTGCGAGGTGCGCCTATCCGTTGCGAGGTGCGCTTGTCCAACTGAGGTGGAGCTCTCTGCGCACCTCGATTGGACAAGCGCACCTCGCAACGGGAAGCGCGCCTCGCAACGGGAAGCGCACCTCGTAACGGCGGGAGGTGGGGCCGGGGTCAGGTCAGCGAGCCCCACGCCTCGATCGCCTGGCGCAGCTCCTCGTGCTCCGCCGTCGCATCCGCCAGCGGCACGCCCGCGATCCGCGCGTCGATCGCCTGCCGCATCGCGCGCACGCCTGCGGCCGCGCCGCCGGGATGGCCCTGGATCGCGCCGCCCGCACCGAGGATCGTGTCGATGCCGAGGTCGGTGACGTAGCGGTCGACGGTGCCGGGGTGCACGCCGCCGCCGATGATGGGCATCGTGCGCCGCAGGTGCGGGCGCGGCAGCAGCATCTGATGGGCCGTGCGCAGATAGGGCAGCGTGCGGATGGAGCCGCCGCCGTACGGGGTCTGCACGAGCGCCATGTCGGCACCGGCGATGCGAGGCAGCAGCCCCATCGCGATCGGGGCGGACATGCCGGTCGACGGCCCCTCGAAGAACGGCGCCGCGCCCGCGAAGTGGCCGAGCACCGGCACGTCGACGGCGTCGGCGAGCGCCTCGAGCGATCCGTAGCCCGCCGTGGCGTACGTCACCATGACGGCGCGCGCGCCCGCGTCGACGGCGCGCCGGGCCGTGTCGAGCATGCGGTCGGGGCGGTCGGTGACGTTGGGCACGTAGACCGTCTCGATGCCCGTCTCGCCCGCGGCCTCCTTCGCGGCGGCCGTGAACAGTCGCACGCGCTCGACGACCGGCGAGTACTCGGGGTCGGCGATGAGCTCGTCGTCCTTGATGAGGTCGATGCCGCCGAGCGCCGTCTCGCGGAAGATGTCGCGCGCCGCGGTGGGCGTGAGCCCCGCGCACGGCTTGATCATGTTGAGCAGCAGCGGCCTGCCCTCGACGCCCGTGAGCGCCCGCAGCCCCTCGACGCCGTGGCCGGGCCCTGCGAGGCGCTCGGCGAGCGAGTCGGGCAGCTCGAGCTCGACGAGCTTCGCCTCGACCGACGTCGACGAGTCGTTGCCGAGGAGCGTTGTGAGCAGCATGGGGATGGAGTCGCCCACGTTGATCGTGGGCAGCGCGATGCGCACGAGGTAGGCGATGCGCTCGGGGGCGTCGCCGACGTCGATGGGCGGCACCGGCAGCACGCTCACGACGCGCGCCTCGTGCCTGGCGCGCATCTCGTCGGTGATGCCGGGCACGGGCAGCCAGGTGCCGATCGTCTGGCCGACGGCGAACGCGGCCATGCGGCCGAGCGCGTCCGCATCCGCCGGCAGCTCGAGCGCGTACGTCGCGAGCACGTGGTCGCCGCCACGCACGTGCTCCGGGAGGGCGAAGAGGTCGAGTGCGGATGGCATGGTCGTGCCTTTCGAGCGGATGCGGAGACGAGCGCGTCAGGCGACGCGCGGGAGGGCGGCGACGAGGGTCTCGAGGATCTCGGCCGCGCCGTCGTCGGCGTGGTGGCCGGTCTGCCTGGTCGTGACGGCGAGCACCTCGTCGCGGGCGTTGCCCATCGCGACGGGGTGGCCGATGCGGCGCAGCCAGATGACGTCGTTGCCGCCGTCGCCGAGGCCGAGCACGTCGGCGGCGTCGATCTCGTCGCCGAGCAGGAGGTCGAGCGCGGTGGCCTTCGTCGCATGCGGGGCGACGACCTCGAAGAAGACGTCCATCGATCGCGTCGCCTGCGGCACGCGCTGCAGGATCTCGGCGGCGGCGGCGTCGAGCGCGTCGGGGGAGCCGTGCAGCATGATCTTCACGATCTCGCCGGGCGCGACGTCGTCGATCGAGCCGATGCGCACGTCCTCCTCGTTGAGGTCGACGAGCGTGTCGGCGAGCAGCCCTGGCGCGTCGACCCAGATGTCGTCGCGGGTCCACCACGTGATGCCGAGGCCGAGGTCGCGGTGCAGGCTCACGAGCGCCGTGATCTCGGCGGCGCCGAGCGGGATGGTGCGCAGGTCGCGGTCCTCGACCGGGTCGAAGACGATCGACCCGTTCGAGGCTGCGACGGGGTTGGAGATGCCGAGCTCTCGGGCGAGGCCGAGCACGCTGCGGCGCGACCTGCCCGTGAGCAGGTAGACCGGGAGCCCCGCGTCGAGCACGCCGCGGATGGCGGCCGCGGTGCGGCCGCTCACCCGGTGGTCGGCGCCGGCGATCGTGCCGTCGACGTCGACCGCGACGGCGCGAACGCCCGCGAGGCTCCCGGTCATGGTGCTGTCGTCCTCAGCCGGCTCAGACCAGGGCGCCGAGGCCGAGGATCAGCGTCGTCGCGGGGAAGATCGCGAACGCGGGCGGGTCGATGTGCGTGTCGCCGTGGCTGAGCGTGAGGCGGGCGAACAGCTCGCCGAGCCAGGCGCCGATGAGGCCTCCGACGGCGCCGATGAGCACCGCGAGCCACGTCTGGTCGCCGACGAGCGGCAGGAACGTGACGGCCGCGAGGCCTGCTGGCAGCGTGATGTGGTGCGTGACGGGCACGGCGTGGCCAGCCGACGAGAATGCGAGCGACACGGCCGAGACGCCGAACATCAGCACCTGGGCGTTGCCTGCGACGTCGGGGTACGCCTCGAGCAGGGTGACGGATGCGAAGGCGGCGAGGAGGCCGGCGAAGATGCCGAGCACCGTGAGGGGGCCGAAGCGCTCCTGGTGCTCGACCCAGCGGCCGGTGTCGGTCGGCTCGTACGCCGCCCAGCCGCTCTTGCCCGAGTCGTTCCTCGGGAAGAGTCCGGACTTGCCGAACGCGAGGCGCGCGACGATCGCGGAGATGATGACGGTGAACGCCACCGAGTCGGTGTTGGCGCCGAACCACGGGATGATCGCGACGACCTTCTGGATGAGGTAGCCGAGCACGCCGAAGCCGGCGCCGACGAGCAGCACGTCGGGCTTGGCGAGGCTCGCGAGGGGCAGCGCGATGTCGCGGGCGTTCGCGCCATGGACGCGGCGGGCGTACGCGACGGCTGCCACGCCACCTGCGAAGGCGATGTGCGGACCGAAGACGGGGCCGAAGGCGAGCTCGCTGATGAAGCTGGCGTCGCCGGTGCCTGCGAGGATCGCGAAGCCGGTGAGGACCATGAACCCGGTGAAGATGAAGGCGTGGAGGCCTCCGATCGCGGCGCCGAAGAACCCTCCGGCGGCTGCTCCGAGGATGGAGATGAGATCGATGTCCATGCAGATGTCCTTTGCGTCACGTCATCGTGGGCGGCGAATCCGGTCCATCGCCGCTCGGCAGGCGCCGAAGGGCCGATGGTATCCGTGGGACCTGATCGTAGAGGTCACACCCGGACAGGGCAATACTTGACTATACAAGCGGTCTCGGCCTAGGTTCCCCCTAGCCCGGCCCATCGGAGCGCCGGGCGGCATCACGACGAAGTGAGAGCGACCATGACCAAGTACATCCTGGGCATCGACGAGGGTACGACGAGCGCGCGAGCGTTCGTCATGGACGAGGACACGAACGTGAAGGGCTTCGGCCAGGCCGAGCTCACGCAGATCTATCCTCGCAACGGCTGGATCGAGCACGACCCCATGCAGATCTGGAACGTGCAGCTCGAGGTCATCCGCGCTGCGCTGCGCGACGCGGGCATCACGCCGGCCGAGCTCTCGGGCGTCGGCCTCACCAACCAGCGCGAGACGGGCATCGTCTGGGAGAAGGACACCGGCAGGCCCATCTTCAACGCCATCGTGTGGGCGTCGCGCCACTCGGTCGACATCGTGCAGGGCTGGATCGAGCAGGGCATCGGCGATCTCATCCAGGAGCGCACGGGCCTCATCCCCGACGCCTACTACACGGCTTCGAAGATCCGCTTCATCCTCGACGCCGTCCCGGGTGCGCAGGAGCGCGCCGAGCGCGGCGAGCTGCTCGCCGGCACGGTCGACACGTGGCTCATCTGGAACCTCACGGGCCGCCGCTCGTTCGTGACGGACTACTCGAACGCGTCGCGCACGATGATGATGAACCTCGAGACGCTCGAGTGGGACGAGGAGCTGCTCGGGCACTACGGCATCCCCAAGGGCATGCTCGCCGAGATCGTGCCGTCGGACTCCGACTTCGGGTCGATCGAGCCCACCTTCGGTGCCGACGTGCGCATCGGCTCGAACCTCGGCGACCAGCAGGCGGGCCTCTTCGGCCAGGCGGCGTTCAAGCAGGGCCAGGTGAAGATGACCTACGGCACGGCGGGCGTGCTGAACATCAACTGCGGTCCGACGCCGCAGCGCATCGAGGGTCTGACGCCCAGCCTCGCGTGGGGCGTCCAGGGGCAGACGGCGTACGAGATCGAGGGCGTGCTCTTCGCCATGGGCAAGACCATGCAGTGGCTGCGCGACGACCTGCAGCTCATCCACGCCGCGCCGGACTCCGAGTGGTACGCCGGCCAGGTGCAGTCGACCGAGGGCGTGTACCTCGTGCCGGCGTTCACGGGCCTCGCCGCGCCCACGTGGGATCCTCACGCTCGCGCAGCGATCGTCGGCATGTCGAACGCCACGAACCGCCTGCACATCATCCGTGCAGCGGTGGAGTCGATGGTCTACCAGACGCGCGACGTCGTGGAGGCTGCGCTCAATGGATCGGACCTCACGATCCCCGAGCTGCGCGTCGACGGCGGCGCCGTGAAGAACAACCTGCTGTGCCAGCTGCAGGCGGACATGCTCGGCATCCCGGTGATCCGTCCGAAGAACGCGGAGGCGACGATCTTCGGCGCCATGCTGCTCGCGGGCCTCACCACGGGCGTCTACGCGAGCCTCGACGAGCTCGAGGCGAAGTGGGCCGTCGACCGCGTGTTCGAGCCGCAGATGAGCCGCGACGAGGCCGACGCGAAGTACGCGGGCTGGCGTGAGGCGCGCGAGCTCACGAAGGGTTGGACGAAGAAGGTCGACGTCTCGTAGGGCCGCATCGATCGCGCCGGGCCGTCTCCACGGCCCGGCGCGATCGCGTCGTCACCCGTCCTCAGCCATCCGCATGGAGGACCCCGTCGTCCGCACCGCACAGGTGCGCTTCGCCGTTGCGAGGTGCGCTTCTCCTCTCGAGGTGCGCTGCGAGCCGCACCCCGGTCGGGGTGGCGCACCTCGCGACGGGTCGTGGTGCGAGGATGCCGGGATGGGCGAGCATGACGCGCGAGCGTTCGACGTCGACGAGCGCGACTCCACCTGGGAGGACGACGGTGCGCGGTATCGCGTGTACCTCTTCGGGCCTGGGCACGGCGTCGCGCAGGATGCGGCGACCGGTCGCTGGGACGTGCCTGCGGGCTGGGACGTGCGAACGGTCGACCTCGTCGGCGTCGAGGTGGTCGACGCCATCGCCTTCGCCGAGCGTGAGGCGTCGCCGGGCGCGCGCTACGCCGTCGCGCTCGTGCATCGCGACGAGTCTGGCCGCCGGGGTCTCGTGTGGCTCGTGGGCATGGATCTCAACGACCCTCCCGACCTCGCGACGGGAAGCGCACCTCGCAACGGGGAGGCCGAGGGCCTACGGCGCGACGTCGAAGACGACCTTCTCGCCGCGCGCGACGCGGCCGAGGCCCTCGGCCCACGACTCCAGAGGCAGGCGCGCGGAGATGAGCGGACCCACCTCGACCGCGCCGGAGGCCATGAGCGCGAGCGCCGTGCGGTAGCTCGACGGGCGCTTGCCTCGCGAGCCGACGATCTCGAGCTCGTGGTGGATGAGCCGGTCGACGTCGAACGCGGGCGGCGTCTGGAAGAAGGCCACGAGCACGAGGCGGCCGCCTCGGCGCAGCATCGTCAGCGACGACTCGGCCACGGCGGTCGCGCCCGAGCACTCGAACACGGAGTGCGCGCCGCGGCCGCCCGTGAGCGACGCGACGACCGCCTCGGGGTCCTCGGTCTCGGAGTCGACGATCACGTCGATGCCCGCCTGCTTCGCGCGTGCGAGCGCATCCGCGTGCCGTGAGCGTCCGACGAGCACGACCGTCGCGCCGACGGCGCGTGCGACGCGGGCGCACAGCTGCCCGATCGCGCCGGGGCCGATGACGACGACGACCTCGCCGGCGAGCGAGGGCGACTGCTCGACGACGGCGTGCACCGCGATCGACAGCGGCTCGGTGAGCGCCCCGTCGACGAGCGACACCGTCTCGGGCAGCACGTGGATGGCGCGCTCGGGCATCGCGATGCGGTCGGCGAGCGCGCCGTCGGCGGTCGTGCCGATGCCGCGGCGGCTCGGGCAGCGGTTGTACTGCTCGGTGCGGCACGCGTCGCAGCGCATGCAGAGGTACGCGTCGGTCTCGAACGTCACGCGGTCGCCGATCTGGAGGTCGTCGCGCACGCCGCCCGGCGCGATCGCGGCGATGCGGCCGGATGCCTCGTGGCCGAGCGTGCGCGAGCCGGAGCCCACGTCGTGCCCGCCGTCGAGCGCCGCGCGGTCGGTGCCGCACACGGCGGCGTGGGCGACGTCGACGAGCACGTGGCCCGGGTCGAGGGTGGGCTCGGCGACGTCGCGGATCTCGACGCCGGCCGCGTGCTTCACGAGGGCTCGCACGGTGTTGCTCCTTCGCGATGGGGGATGGTCGGGACCAGTCTCGTGCCCCGACGGCCATGCTGGGCGACCATGGCACTAGAGACAAGTCCATACATGTCTATATGATTGCGTCGTCGAGCGCCGCAGGTCGGCCGCTCGGCATCAGACGACACACCTCAACGACGAGGAGGCGCCCGATGGGCGAGTACATCCTGGGGATCGACGCCGGCACATCCGTGCTGAAGGCAGCGGTCTTCGACCGAGCGGGCACCGAGCTCTCCCGCGGCGCGCACAGCGTCGCCATCCACAGCCCAGAGCCGCACCTGGCCGAGGAGGACATGGACCAGGTCTGGGAGGCCGCTGCCGACGCGATCCGCGACGCGATCGCAGGCGCCGGCGTCCCGGCATCCGAGATCGTCGCGGTCGCGGTGACCGGTCAGGGCGACGGCGTCTGGCTCGTCGACTCGGCCACCGGTCGTCCGAAGGGCCCTGCGATCCTCTGGACCGACGGTCGTGCGGGAGGCATCATCGACGACTGGTACGCGAACGGCACCGTCACGAGCCAGTTCGCCATCACCGGCACGGGCCCGTACGCGGGCACGACGTCGGCCGTGCTGCGGTGGCGCGCCGACAACGAGCCCGAGGTGCTCGAGGGCGCGACGACGCTGTGGTGCAAGGACTGGGTCGAGTACAACCTCACGGGCGACCTCTCGACCGATCCGTCGGATGCGAGCCTGTCGGGCATCGACGTCGCTGGCAGGCAGTGGTCGCAGCAGGTCAACGCCATCTGGGGCATCGACCGCGTCAGCCACGTGCTGCCGCCCATCAAGGCGCCCACCGACGTCGCGGGCGTCGTGACCGACGCCGCCTCGCAGCGCACGGGCCTCGTCGCCGGCACCCCCGTCTACAAGGGGCAGATGGACATCACGGCCTCGTCGCTCGGCGTCGGCGTCGTGCGACCCGGCGACTGCATGGCGGTCATCGGCACGGCAGGCATCGTCACGGTCTGCACCGACGACATCTCGACGGGCTTCCAGCCGCAGGACGTCGGCTGGACGATCCCGCACGGCCCCGACACGTGGATCCGCGCCATGGGCATGAACTCGTGCACGCCGAACCTCGACTGGTTCCTGCGCGAGTTCGGCGCCGCGTTCGAGGCGGATGCGCAGGCGGCCGGCCAGGGACTCTTCGAGCACCTCGAGGAGCGGCTGCTCGCGACGCCCATCGGGGCGCGCGGCGTCATCTTCCACGGTTACCTCGCCCCGGGCGGCGAGCGCGCGCCGTTCGTGAAGCCCTCGGCCCGCGGCTCGTTCTCGGGCCTCACGGGCACGCACGACCGCAGCGACATGCTGCGCGCCATCTACGAGGGCGTCGCGTACGGCATCCGCGACTGCCTCGACTCCATCCCCACCGAGGTGCGCACCGTGCGTCTCGCGGGCGGCGGCGCGAACTCGGCGGTGTGGTGCCAGATCTTCGCCGACGTGCTCGGTCGCCGCATCATCGTGCCGGCGGGCTCGGAGTTCGGCGCGAAGGGCGCGGCGATCGTCGCGGGCGTCGGCTCCGGCGTCTACGGCAGCTACGCAGAAGGCGCGGATGCGACGGTCGACATCGTGCGCGAGTACGAGCCCGACCTCGAGAAGACGGCCGTGTACACCGAGCTGTTCGGTGCGTACCGCGCGATCCGCGAGGCGAACGCGGCGGTGTGGGACCGCCTGCAGGCTGCGACGCGCGTCGCGGCGAAGTACGCTGCCAGCACCGCGAGCGCGGCAGCGGCCGGCACGGTCGAGCAGCCCGAGCCGCAGGGGCCGGAGCCCGTCGCGGCCTGAGCGGGCGTCGCGGCCACGACCACCACCAGGCGGGCCGGCCTCTCGCAGCGCGGGGCCGGCCCGCCCAGCATCACGCAGAAGGAGCGCACACCGCATGACCGACGCCACGCCGATCGACCGCATCCCCGAGTTCGACGCGTACCTGTTCGACCTCGACGGCACGATCTACCTCGGCGAGGGTCTGCTCCCGGGCGCGCAGCGCCTGGTGGAGACGTTGCGCGCACATGGCAAGCGCGTGCTCTTCTGCAGCAACAACCCCACGAAGTCGCCGCAGGACTACGCGGATCGTCTGGCGCGCCTCGGGCTGCCGACGCCCGTGGAGGACGTCTACACGAGCCTCGTCGCGACGGTGCACTGGATCGAGCGCGAGATGCCTGGCAAGGCGGTGTATCCGATCGGCGAGCAGCCGCTCGTCGACGCGCTCGCCGCCGCAGGCATCCCCATGACCGACGACCCCGAGCGCATCGACCTCGTCATCTCGTCGTACGACCGCACGTTCGAGTACCGCAAGCTGCAGATCGCGTTCGACGCGCTGTGGTTCCACAAGCGAGCGAGGCTCGTGACGACGAACCCCGATCGCTTCTGCCCCTTCCCGGGTGGCAGGGGCGAGCCGGATGCCGCGTGCATCACCGCAGCGATCACCGCGGGCACGCAGGTGGAGTGCGAGGCGGTGTTCGGCAAGCCGTCGAAGGACCTGTTCGACATCATCCAGCGCGACACGGGCATCGACCCCGCGCGCACCGTCATGGTCGGCGACCGTCTGTCGACCGACATGCTCTTCGCACGCAACTCGGGCATCGCGTCGGCGCTCGTGATGACGGGCGAGACCGACGACGCCATGCTCGCCGCCGCGCCCGACGAGCACCGCCCCGACCTCGTGCTGGGGCAGATCGACCACCTCGTCGACGCGTTCGTCGCCGATGCCGCAGCAGGGGAGCACGCATGACCGACCTCGCCAGGCTCTCGCTCGAGCACTCGGGCGGCGCCATGACCACGACGTCGCGACCTGGTGCGCTGGGCACCGTCGGCTCGCTCGCGGCGTCGCTCGTCGCCGGTGGCGCGCTCGCGCTCGTCGTCGACGGCGTGCCGAAGTCCGTCGGCGGTGCCGACGTCGAGGAGCAGGTCGTCGGCCAGCTCGTCGAGCGGTACGAGGTGCGTCGCGTGGTGGCGCGCGCGGGCGACCACGGCGTCGTGCTCGACGAGGCGACGGTGGATGCCGCTGCCGCGGACGCCGAGGGCGCCGACGTCGTCGTCTCCGTCGGCTCCGGCACCGTCACCGATCTCGCGAAGGTCGTGTCGCAGCGCACGGGCGCGCCGCTCGTCGCGGTGCAGACGGCGGCGTCGGTGAACGGCTTCGCCGACTCGCTGTCGGTGCTCGTGCAGCGGGGAGCGAAGCGCACGCAGCCGAGCGCGTGGCCCGCGGCCCTCGTCATCGACCACGACGTGCTCGCCGAGGCGCCTGCGCACCTGTCGCGCGCGGGCGTCGGCGACGCGGTCGCCGTCTTCTCGTCGCCTGCCGACTGGTACCTCGCGTGCGCGCTCGGCGTCGACCCCGGGCCCTACACGGATGCGTGGACGGCGCCGGTGCGCGAGGCGGTCGAGCGCATGACGACGCCTGGCGTCGGCGGGGCCGAGCGGCTCGACGGGCTCGTCGACGCGCTCACGCTCGGCGGCCTGCTCATCGGCGCCGCGGGCTCGACGGCGCCGCTGTCGGGCTGCGAGCATCTGCTGAGCCACGTGCTCGACATGCGGGCGATGGCCGAGGGCGTCGATCACGACCTCCACGGCGCGCAGGTGGGCGTCGCGAGCGTCGTCGCCGCGTCGCTGTGGGACGTCGCGCTGCGCGAGCTGCGCATCCTCGACGTGTCGATCGCCGACCTCGAGCCGCCGGCCGACCTGCGCGAGCGGGTGCTCGCGACGTGGGCGCCCGTCGACCCGTCTGGGGCCCTGGGCGAGGAGTGCTGGGTCGCGGTCGAGCGCAAGGTCGAGCGATGGCGCGGGCAACGCGAGGCGGTGGCGGCGTTCCTCGCCGACCGTGAGCGGCACGGTGCCGAGCTCGATCGGCTCGCCGGCGACCCATCGGCGTGCGCGGCGGCGCTCGCGGCGTGGGAGGCGCCCGCGACGTTCGCGGCGCTGACCCCGCCGGTCGACGCGGAGCGCGCACGGTGGGCGGTGGGCGCGCTGCCGTTCATGCGCGATCGCATGACGCTCGCCGACCTGCTGCTGTTCGCGGGGCGGTGGGACGACGCCCTCGTGGATCGCGTGCTGGCGCGAGCAGCCGAGGCGGGCGGCGGCGTCGGCTGAGCGCCGGGGCCGCGGCCCGCACGACGCGGACCGCACGGCTTGGCCAAGTTGGCTAGAGTTGTATAGACTTGGCATAGAGACAGACACGGCATCGGGCGACGACGCCCGAGACGCAAGAAGGAGATGGTCCGATGGCCTTCGCTAGCACCCGCGAGCTCAGCCGCGCAGCCAGGCAGGCCGGCTACGCCGTGCCTGCCGTCAACATCGTCGATGGCCTCTCGATCGCATCCGCGGTCAAGGCCGCCGACTCGGTCGGGTCGCCGATCATCCTGCAGACGTCGGTGAAGACCGTGCAGCACTTCGGCGCCGCCGTGCTCGCCTCCGCAGCGCAGGCCGCCGCCGACGCCGCCTCCGTGCCCGTCGCGCTGCACCTCGACCACTGCCCGAGTCGCGAGGTCATCACCGAGGCCATCGCCCACGGCTGGTCGTCGGTGCTGTTCGACGCCTCCGACCGCTCGTTCGACGTCGCGGCCGCCGAGACCGCCGAGGTCGTCGCCGAGGCGCACGCCGCGGGCGTCGACGTCGAGAGCGAGATCGAGAACATCGTCGGCGTCGAGGACGGCGTCGGCTCCGACGACCCGAACGTGCACTTCTACGCCGACGAGGAGCTCGTGCGCGTCGCGACCGAGACGGGCACCGACCTCATCGCCCCCGCCCTCGGCACCGCGCACGGCCTCTACAAGGCGGCCCCCGTGCTGCTCGTCGACCGTGTCGCACGCCTCGTCGAGCTCACCGACATCCCCGTCGTGCTCCACGGCGGCACCGGTCTGTCCGCCGAGGAGTTCCAGGCGTTCATCGACGCAGGCGTGTCGAAGATCAACATCTCGACGGCCGTGAAGCTCGCCTACATGCACGCGTCGCGCGACCATCTCGCCGAGGCCGAGCGCACCGGCAAGTGGGAGCCCGTGAAGCTGTTCGACCACATCGGCGCCGCCGTCGAGCAGGCCGTGCTGCAGCACATCGAGCTCTTCGGCTCCGCACGCCGTCAGGCGGTGTCGGCATGACCCGCGCCCTCGTGCTCGACTGCGACGGCGTGCTCGCCGACACCGAGCTCGACGGCCATCTCGTCGCGTTCAACCAGACGTTCGACGAGCTCGGCTTCGGCTTCCGCTGGTCGGCCGAGGAGTACGGCGAGCTGCTGCGCGTCGGCGGCGGCAAGGAGCGCATGCGGGCGTACCTCGCGCAGCATCCGGAGATCGACCTCGGCTCCGGCGACGACCTCGACGCCCGCATCCTCGCCGCGCATCAGCGCAAGTCGGCCGTGTACGTCGAGCTCGTCGAGGCGGGCGCCCTGCCGCCGCGCCCCGGCATCGCCCGCATCGTCGGCGAGGCGCTCGACGCCGGCTGGCAGGTGGCGTGCGCATCGACGTCGGCGCTCGCGAGCGTCGAGGCCGTGCTCGCCGCCGTCGTCGGACCCGCGCAGCGCGCGCGCATGGCCGGCGTGTTCGCAGGCGACGTCGTGCCCGCGAAGAAGCCTGCGCCCGACATCTACCTGCTCGCCGCCTCCGAGCTCGGTCGCGCGATCGACGAGGTCGTCGTGATCGAGGACTCGCAGTCGGGCGCCGCCGCCGCTGCGGCGGCCGGGATGGCGCACGTCGTGACGGTGAGCCACTTCACGCACGACGACGCGTTCCCCGCGGCGACGACGATCGTGTCGGCGCTCGGCGAGTCCGATGCGCCCGCGACGCTCATCGCGGGCCTCGACGCCAGGAGCGACGCAGGCATCGTCGATCTCGCGGGCCTCGAGCGCGTGCTCGAGCACCACCGCGCGGCGGCGACCGCCTCCTAGGCGTCTCGAGCGGGGCGCGCGCCGGGCAGGGGTGGCCGGCGCGCGCTCGGCATGTCCGCATGTCTCCCGCGCCGAACAGCCTCTGACGTATGCCCGGATGTGCAGGACGCTACGGTCACCGCGAGCAGCGGACGCTGGTGCAATCGGCCGGTCTGGATTCCGACACCCGTACCGCCATCTGGAACGTGCTCGTTGGGCTGCAGTCTGTCTTCTCGGACCTGGCGCAGCGAGCCGTCGACCGATCCCAAGCCGATCTCCTTGATCGAGTCTGGGCTTGGGAACTGAACCAACCACTCGACGAGCGCCCTCGAGACTCACAAGTGTGGGCGTCCGTGAAGCAAGTCATCCCTGAGGGTGACTGGGCCGACGCGCTCGACATGGCTGAGGCTGTCGTGAAGCGATCTGGATCGCGCCAAGTCCAGCAGGCTCGGAGATGTCGTCGAGCCTTTCGTCGACGCGTTCAACGACCGCTTTGAGACGTTCCTGGTCGGCTACAGATTCATCGGTCATGAGATCACGCCGGTCGATTCGGCCGCAGAAGCTGATGCAGTATCGCAAGCGCTGTCCGTTGCCGAGGGGGCGGAGGGCGTGCGGCACCATCTCGAGCGGGCAATCGAATTGCTCGCCGATCGGCAGGTCCCGGACTACCCGAACTCGATCGAGGAGTCAGTGTCGGCCGTCGAGGCGCTGACTCGAAGGATCACGGGCGAGCAGACGCTGGGAGCAGCTCTCAAGAAGCTCGAGAGTGCCGGGCTTTACCTGCACCCGGCGCTCGGCGTGCCTGGAACCAGATGTACGGGTGGGCATCGGACGAGGACGGCATCCGTCATGGCGGATCGAAGCCAGCTGACGCCGATCAAGCACTCGCCAAGTACGTTCTCGTGACGTGCTCTGCGTTCGTCTCGTATCGAACCGAGGAGGCTCGCAAGCTCGACCTGCTCTCGTGCTGCTGAAGCCCGCGTTCTGCCGACGCGGCGTCTAGAGGTCGTACGAGAACTCGAGCCGCACCATGTCGCCGCGGAAGCGGATGCGCGAGAACTCGAACGCCTTGCCGGACGGCGCCGCGATGCGCTGCTCGAGCTGCAGGATCGGCGTGCCCTCGTGGACGGCGAGCAGCTTCGCATCGCCAGAGGACGCCGCGGTGGTCTCGAGCGTCTCGAGCACCTTCGTCATGCGCAGCCCGAAGTCGCGGTCGAGCACCGTGCACAGCTGCTCGGCGACGAGGTCGCGCTCGAGGACGCCGGGCGCGAGCGCCTCGGGCACATGCGACTCGTGCACGCTGATGGGGGTGCCGTCGACGCGGCGCAGGCGTCGCACGATGTAGGTGGGGGTGCCCACGGGCACGTCGAGCGCCTGGGCGACGCGCGCCGAGGCGGGCTCGAGGCGCTGGCCGAGCAGCTCGGTGCTCGTGGCGTAGCCCTGCTGCTCGAGCTGCTCTCGGATGCCCTGGTACGAGGGGGAGCGGGTGGAGATCTTGCGGCGCGACACGAACGTGCCCTTGCCCTGCACGCGGAACAGCAGCCCCTCGTCGACCAGACGCGCGAGCACCTGCCGCGCGGTCATGCGGCTGATGCCGTAGAGCTGGTTGAGCTCGTTCTCCGACGGGATGCGCTGGTCCGGCTGCCAGTCTCCGCGCTGGATCTTGGCGCGGATGACGTCGGCGAGCTGGATGTAGAGCGGGGTCGCCGACTCCCGATCGAGCTTCTCCACCATGGGATCCTCCTCCTGCCTGCGTGCCGCGTCGCACGGGCTGCCCACCGACTCATCTATGCTTGTATAGAGTTGTACGGTACGGTGGTGACCAGTACGACGTCGTCTGACTCGCCGCATGCGAGAGCATAGCCCCGGCGGGCGCACGTACCCCACGCACACCCGGCCCCGCGCCGACCGATTCATCGAGGATGAGGATCAATGGCCAAGACGATCTCGCTGAAGCCCGCCGCACCGTGGGTCGAGCTCCGCACGACCAAGGCCGACTGGGATGCCGCCGATCCGGCCCTGCTCGAGACCATGCTCGTGCAGCTGCACCTCATCCGCGCCTTCGAGGAGTACGTGCTCGAGCTCGCGGGCCAGAAGCTCATCAACGGTCCCGCGCACTCGTCCATCGGCCAGGAGGGCGGCGCCGTCGGCAGCGCGCTCTCGCTCGTCACCGCCGACCAGGTCAACGGCTCGCACCGCGGCCACCACCAGTTCCTCGCGAAGGCCTTCGGCCACGTGCAGCCCGACGGCTTCGGCGCACGCGCCGAGATCGCCGAGCCCGTGCGCGACATCCTCTACCGCGCGCTCTCAGAGATCGCCGGCCTCAAGGACGGCTACTGCAAGGGTCGCGGCGGCTCGATGCACCTGCAGTGGACCGAGGCGGGTGCCATGGGCACCAACGCGATCGTCGGCGGTGCCGTGCCCTTCGCGGTCGGCTTCGCATGGGGCCACGCGCACGCGGGCACCGACAACGTCTCGGTGACGTACTTCGGCGACGGCGCCGTGAACATCGGCTCGGTGCTCGAGTCGTTCAACCTCGCCGCGGCGTGGAAGACGCCGACGTGCTTCTTCATCGAGAACAACCAGTACGCCGTGTCGACGAACGTCGACGAGGCGACCGGCGAGTCCCGCCTCTCCGGCCGCGGCCTCGGCTTCGGCATCGCCTCGTGGCGCGTCGACGGGCAGGACACGCTCGCGGTGCACCTCGCGATGCAGCAGGCCGTCGACCACATGCGCGCAGGCAAGGGCCCGACGGTCGTCGAGGTCGACACCTACCGCTACTTCCACCAGAACGGTCCGTTCCCCGGCAGCGCCTTCGGCTACCGCTCGAAGGACGAGGAGAAGTCGTGGCGCGACCGCGACCCCATCGCGATCGTCGAGGGCCACCTCACGCGCCGCGGCATCCTCACCGCCGAGGAGGCCAAGGAGGTGCGCGCGCGCGTCAAGGCCGTCATGGCCGAGATCGGCGACCGCGTCGTCGAGGCCGACCCGAACGGCAAGCCCGGCCAGCTGCGCATCCGCGAGGAGCTGTGGCCCGACCCGGCGTTCCTGAACTACGGCATCCGCGGCGACATCCCCGAGATCACCGACGTGGCCGTCAAGGAGAACGCCGAGTTCGGTCCCGACGAGCTCGAGGACGCGAAGTTCGTCGACGTCATCGCGAACGTCATGCATCGCCGCATGTCGCAGGACGACTCGATCGTCGTGCTCGGCGAGGACGTGCACCGCCTCAACGGCGGCTCGCGCGGCGCCACCAAGGGCCTCGCCGACGACTTCCCGGACCGCACGCTCGGCACGCCCATCAGCGAGAACGCCTTCACGGGCTTCGGCGGCGGCCTCGCGCTCGACGGCCGCTACTACCCCGTCATCGAGCTCATGTACGCCGACTTCCTCTGGGTCGCAGCCGACCAGCTCTTCAACCAGATCGGCAAGGCGCGCCACATGTTCGGCGGCGACCACGCCATGCCCCTCATGCTGCGCATCAAGATCGGCACGAACACCGGCTATGGCTCGCAGCACTCCATGGACCCTGCGGGCATCCTCGCCACGAGCGTCGGATGGCGCATCATCGCGCCGTCGTCGCCGCTGGACTACGTGGGCCTGCTGAACACCGCCATGCGCCTCGGCGACCCCGTCGCGGTGCTCGAGCACGACGCCGACCTCTACAAGGCGGTCGGCGCAGCGCCGAAGGACCTCGACTACTGCCTGCCGTTCGGCAAGGCCGCCGTGCGACGCGACGGCGAGCAGGTCACCGTCATCTCGTACCTGTCGATGGTGCAGCGCGCCCTCGACGCCGTCGAGTCCTCCGGCGTCGACGGCGAGGTCATCGACCTGCGCTGGCTCGACCGCGCGAGCGTCGACTGGGACACGATCGGCGAGTCGATCCGCAAGACGAACCGCGTGCTCATCGTCGAGCAGGGCTCCGAGGGCACCTCGTACGGCGGCTGGCTCGCCGACGAGATCCAGCGAAGGTTCTTCGACTGGCTCGACGCGCCCATCACGCGCGTGCAGGGCTCGGAGTCGTCGCCGTCGATCTCGAAGGTGCTCGAGAAGGCTGCGCTCGCCCACACGTCCGACATCGTCGACGCCCTGCGCGCCGTCACGGCCTGAGCGAAGGAGAGCACACCATGGCACGCTTCCTGAGGATGCCCGGCGTCTCCGCCGACTCGGACGAGGCCGCCCTCGAGGGCTGGCTCGTCGAGGCGGGCGCCACCATCAGCGCCGGCGACGCCGTCGCATCGGTCGAGACCGAGAAGGCCGTCGTCGACATCGAGGTCGACGAGGACGCCGTCGTGCACGTGCTGCTCGTCGACTCCGGCGCGACCGTGCCCGTCGGCGACCCGATCGCCGTGCTGCTCGCGGTCGGCGAGGACGCCAGCGAGGGCGAGGCCCTCGTGGCCCAGCTCGGCGGCTCGTCGGCCGCTTCGGCGCCTGCGGAGGACGCCGAGGTGACGCAGGAGGAGGCGAAGGAGGCCGTCGAGACCGAGGACACCACGGTCGACGTGCCCGAGCCTGCGACGCAGACGGAGCCCGCGCCCGCGGACGACGCCCCTGCGGCCGAGCCCGCTGGCGACGACGCCGCCGAGTCGGCGCCCGTCGCCGCCGAGGCGAACGGCGAGCGTCGGTTCGCGAGCCCCATCGCCAGGCGGCTCGCGAAGGAGCGCGGCATCGACATCGCGACCCTTCGGGGCTCCGGCCCAGGCGGTCGCATCGTGCGCGCCGACGTCGAGGGCGCCCAGGCGCCCGCTGCGGCACCAGCCGCCGCGCCCGCATCCCCTCCGGCGCCTGCGGCAGCGCCCGCACCCGTCGCCGCCCCCTCGGGCGGCACGGCGACCCCGCACACCAAGCTGCGCAGGCTCATCGCGTCGCGGCTGCAGCAGTCGAAGCGCGAGGCGCCGCACTTCTACCTGCGTCGCGACCTGCGGGTCGACGCGCTGCTCGCGCTGCGCGCGCAGGTCAACGAGGGCTCGCCCGTGCGGGTGTCGGTGAACGACCTGTTCGTGAAGGCGGCGGCGCGCGCGCTCGTCGACGTGCCGGAGATGAACGTCATCTGGACCGACGACGCCGTCGTCTCGTACGCCTCCGCCGACATCTCAGTCGCGGTCGCCAGCGACCGCGGCCTCGTGACGCCCACGATCCGCGGCATCGAGGGGCTCTCGCTCGCGGCGCTGTCGACGAAGATCAAGGATGCCGTCGGCCGCGCCAACGAGGGCCGCCTGCAGCAGTCGGAGCTCGAGGGCGGCACGCTGTCGATCACGAACCTCGGCATGTTCGGCGTCGACGAGTTCTCGGCGATCATCAACCCGCCGCAGGCGGCGATCCTCGCGATCGGTGCGGCGACGAGGCGAGCGGTCGTCGGCGACGATGGCGAGCTCGAGGCGGGCTCGGTCGTGACGGTGACGCTGTCGGTCGATCACCGGCCCGTCGACGGCGTCGTGGCGGCGAGGTGGCTCGACCGCCTCGCGCAGCTCGTGGCGTCGCCGCTGCAGATCCTGCTGTAGGCATCGCGCACGACGGCCCCGCACCGGCAGGTGCGGGGCCGTCGCGCGCTGCGGGTGCGAGCAGCGCGTCGCCGCTGCTCAGCCGAAGAGCGCCGCCGCCTCGTCGTAGCGGTGGTCAGGCACGGTCTTGAGCCGGTCGAGGGCGGCGGCGAACGGCACCGACGTGATCTCGGTGCCGCGCAGCGACGCCATGCGTCCCCACTCGCCGCGGCCGGCCATGTCGCTCGCCGCCTGCCCGAGGCGCGTCGCGAGCACGCGGTCGTACGCGGTGGGCACGCCGCCGCGCTGCACGTGGCCGAGCGTCGCCGCCCGCGTCTCGATGCCCGTCGCCGCCTCGATCTCGCTCGCCAGCACCTCGCCGATGCCGCCGAGCCTCGGCCTGCCGAACGCGTCGAGGCCGCGCTCGGCGTGCGCATCGTCGGCGTGGTCGGGCACGAAGCCCTCTGCGACGACCACGAGCGGCGCGCGGCCGCGTGCGCGGGCGCTCACGACCCACTCGGCCACCTGAGCCATGCTCGTGCGCCGCTCGGGCACGAGGATCGCGTGAGCCCCGGCAGCGATGCCCGAGTGCAGCGCGATCCACCCGACGTGCCTGCCCATGACCTCGGCGACCATGCACCTGCCATGCGAGTCGCCCGTCGTGCGCAGCCGGTCCATCGCGTCGGTCGCGATCTGCACGGCCGTGTCGAACCCGAAGGTCACGTCGGTGCCGTCGAGGTCGTTGTCGATCGTCTTCGGCACGCCCACGATGGGGATGCCCTCGTCGACGAGCCTGCGCGCGGCGGCGAGGGTGCCCTCGCCGCCGACGGCGACGACGGCGTCGACCCCCTGGGCGGCGAGCACGGCGCGCACGGCACCCGGCCCCGCGCCCTCGCGATAGGGACTCACGCGACTCGAGCCGAGGATCGTGCCGCCCTCGCGCGCGATGCCGCGCACCTGCTGCCGGGTGAGGGGCACCGCGTCGCCCTCGATCAGGCCGCGCCAGCCGTCGCGGAAGCCCACGAACTCGTGGCCGTCGACGACGGAGCCGCGCAGCACGGCGCCGCGGATGACGGCGTTGAGGCCGGGGCAGTCGCCGCCGGAGGTGAGGATGCCGATGCGCACGAGGGTCCTGCCTGCTCGATCCCGGTCGCGCGCCGCACCATCGTCGGAATCCCGATCGCGCCGCGTCGCGCTACTTGCATATACATGTATAGCGAACAACCGTCCCCCGTGCCAGCGAGGGCATTGCAACGATCGCGTTTCGACTTGTCGCATTCGCCGATCCGCGCCCTCGCGGCTGGCTAGGCTGCCCCGTACCCGGCCGCTGCATACGGCCACCCCATGCACTGGAGGACCCCCTTGAGGAACATTCGGAAGACCGCGCTCGGCGGTCTCGCGACGCTCGGCGTCGCGGCACTGCTCGCAGGTTGCGCGTCGGCACCGGAGGAGGGCCCGGCCGAGTCCGGCGAGGCCACCGCCGACATCTCGCCCTGCATCGTGTCGGACGCTGGCGGCTTCAACGACCAGTCGTTCAACCAGCTCGGCCTCGAGGGCCTCGAGTCCGCGGCAGACGAGCTCGGCGTCGAGATCACGCAGGCCGAGTCGCAGACCGAGACCGACTACCAGTCGAACATCACCAACCTCATCGACGGTGGCTGCGACATGATGATCACGGTCGGGTTCCTGCTCGCGGAGGCCACCGCGGCCGCTGCCGAGGCGAACCCCGACGTGAACTTCGCGATCATCGACGACAACTCGGTCACGGCAGACAACGTGCAGCCGATCATGTTCGACACGGCCCAGGCCGCGTTCCTCGCCGGCTACGCAGCAGCTGCGACGAGCCAGACCGGCATCATCGCGACGTGGGGTGGCGTGAACATCCCCCCGGTCACGATCTTCATGGACGGCTTCATCCAGGGCGCCGAGTACTACAACGAGCAGAACGGCGCCGAGGTGCAGATCCTCGGTGCAGACGAGTACGTCTTCGTCGGCTCGTTCGACGCGGGCCCCGCTGCCGCCGCCACCGCCACGACGTTCCTCCAGCAGGGCGCCGACATCGTCATGCCGGTCGGAGGCCCGATCTTCCAGTCGGCGGCCGAGGCCATCCGCACCGCGCAGGCCGAGAACCCCGACGTGCGCTACGGCATGATCGGCGTCGACGCCGACCTCGCGCAGACCGCCCCGGACTACGCCGACCTCTTCGTCACCTCCGTGCTCAAGGGCATGGCTGAGGGCGTCGAGACCGTCGTCCTCGCAGACGCGGCCGACGAGTTCTCGAACGAGCCGTACGTCGGCACGCTCGAGAACGACGGCGTCGGCATCGCGGGCTTCAACGAGTGGGAGGACCAGGTCCCCGAGGGCCTGGAAGCCGAGCTCGACACGATCCGCACGGCGATCATCGCCGGCGACATCGTCGTCGACTCGCCCTCGTCGCCGTAAGGCATCGCATCGCGTGGGGGTCGGCTTCGTGCCGGCCCCCACGCGTGCGACTACAGTCATGTGACGCGAGCGCCCGACCCGGGCGCCGTCGTCCATCAGCACCCCGGCCCACCCAGTCAAGGAGCGCCCGATGACCCTCGAGCTGCGCGGCATCACGAAGCGCTTCGGCTCGCTCACGGCCAACGACCACATCGACCTCGTGGTCGAGGCAGGCGAGATCCACTGCCTGCTGGGCGAGAACGGCGCGGGCAAGTCGACCCTCATGAACGTGCTCTACGGCCTGTACCGGGCCGACGAGGGCGACATCCTGCTCGACGGCGCCGTGCAGCGCTTCGCAGGGCCCGGTGACGCGATGCGCGCCGGCATCGGCATGGTGCACCAGCACTTCATGCTCATCCCCGTCTTCACCGTCGCCGAGAACGTGCTGCTCGGCCACGAGAAGGAGCTCGGCGGCCTCGCGGGCGCCAAGCGCCGCGTCGTCGAGATCTCGGAGCGCTTCGGGTTCCACATCGACCCCGACGCGCGCATCGAAGATCTCCCCGTCGGCGTGCAGCAGCGCGTCGAGATCATCAAGGCCCTCTCGCTCGACGCCAAGGTGCTCGTGTTCGACGAGCCCACCGCCGTGCTCACGCCGCAGGAGACCGACGAGCTCATGGCGATCATGCAGCAGCTGCGCGACGAGGGCACCGCGATCGTCTTCATCACCCACAAGCTGCGCGAGGTGCGCGCGATCGCCGACCGCATCACGGTCATCCGCCTCGGCAAGGTCGTCGGGGAGGCACAGCCCACCGCGACGAGCGTCGAGCTCGCATCGCTCATGGTCGGCCGCCCCGTCGAGCTCACCGTGCAGAAGGACGCACCCGTGCGCACCGACAACGAGCTCGTCATCGAGCACCTCACGGTGATCGACGACACGGGCCACGCCGTCGTCGACGACCTCTCGCTCACGGTGCACGGCGGCGAGGTCGTGTGCATCGCGGGCGTGCAGGGCAACGGGCAGACCGAGCTCACCGAGGCGATCCTCGGCCTCCAGCGCCGCGCCACGGGCAGCATCCGCCTCAACGGCGTCGAGCTCCTGGGCCGCAGCGTGCGCGACGTGCTCGACTCGGGCGTCGGCTTCGTGCCGGAGGACCGCAAGGTCGACGGCCTCGTCGGCGAGTACTCGATCGCCGAGAACCTCATGCTCGACCGCTACCTCGGCGAGCCGTTCGTCAAGCGCGGCTCGATCGTGCGCGGTGCCCGCGACGACTTCGCCCAGGAGCGGCTCGGCGCCTTCGACATCCGTGCGCAGTCGATCCAGACGCCCGTCGGCACGCTCTCGGGCGGCAACCAGCAGAAGGTCGTGCTCGCGCGCGAGCTCTCGCGGCCCCTGCAGCTGTTCGTCGCGTCGCAGCCCACGCGCGGCCTCGACGTCGGCTCGATCGAGTTCGTGCACGCGCAGGTCATCGCGACGCGCGACGCGGGCATCCCCGTCGTCGTCGTCTCGACCGAGCTCGACGAGGTCGTCGGGCTCGCCGACCGCATCGCCGTGATGTACGGCGGCGGCATCGTGGGCGTCGTGCCCGCCGACACCTCGCGCGACGACCTCGGCATCATGATGGCCGGAGAGCTGCCGGAAGGACTCGCAGCATGACCGACGACCGCACGCCCGGCGACGAGGCGTCCGACCGCGACGCCCCCATGGCCCCCGACCAGGAGGCGACGCAGCGATCGAGCGGCGCGCCCTCTGCAGACGGCGACCGCGACGTCGTGCACGCCCCGACGGTCGTCGAGGTGCCCGTCGCAGACGCTCCGAAGGTCGAGTCGCACGAGCAGAACGAGGACGAGGACCGCTTCGGCAGCGTGCTGCGCGAGATCCTCGGCGGCACGCCCATGGTGTCGCTGCTGGCGGTGGTCGTCGCGTTCGTCGTCGGCGGCGTGCTCATCGCCGCGACCGACGAGGGCGTGCAGGCCGCGAGCGGCTACCTCTTCGCGAGGCCCGGCGACACGTTCGCCGCGATCGCCTCGGCGGTCGGCGGCGCCTACTGGGCGCTCTTCCAGGGCTCGATCTTCAACTTCTCGCGGCCGGAGGGCGGCTTCGTCGCCTTCATCCGACCGCTCACCGAGACGCTGCACTTCGCGGCGCCGCTCATCGCGGCCGGCCTCGGCGTCGCCGTCGCCTTCCGCGTCGGCATGTTCAACATCGGCGGCCGAGGCCAGATGCTCGCCGCCGCTGCAGCGGCCGGCTGGGTGGGCTTCTCGTTCCCGATGCCGCCCGTGCTGCACGCCATCGCAGCGCTCGCCGCAGGCATGGTCGCGGGCGCGCTGTGGGCGGGCATCGCAGGTCTCCTCAAGGCGCGCACCGGCGCGCACGAGGTCATCACGACGATCATGCTCAACTTCGTCGCGCTCTGGCTGCTGTCGTACCTCATCCGCACCCCAGACCTGCTGCAGGCGCCCGGCAGCAACAACCCCATCACGCCAGGCACGCTCGAGTCGGCGCAGCTGCCAGGGCTCTTCGGCCCGCAGTTCAACGTCACGTGGGGCATCGTGCTGTCGGTGCTCGCCGTCGTCGTCGCATGGTGGCTCATCGACCGCTCGAGCCTCGGATTCCGCTTCCGCGCCGTCGGGCTCAACCCGCAGGCCGCGCTGAACGCAGGCATGGACGTCAAGGGCGTCTACGTGCAGGCCATGCTCGTCGCGGGTGCCTTCATGGGCCTCGCAGGTGCGCAGCAGGTGCAGGCGACCGTGACGACGGGCTTCACCTCCGGCATCGACGCCGGCATCGGCTTCGACGCCATCACCGTCGCGCTGCTCGGCCGCTCGAACCCGTGGGGCGTGCTCGCCGCCGGCCTGCTGTTCGGTGCGTTCAAGGCGGGCGGATTCCGCATGCAGGCGGCCGAGGGCGTGCCGATCGACATCGTGCTCGTCGTGCAGTCGGTCATCGTGCTGTGCATCGCGGCGCCGCCGCTCGTGCGCACGATCTTCCGCCTGCCCAAGCCGAGGGGAGGCGCACGATGAGCGCCGTGCAGACCAGCGGCCTCGCAGAGGCCCCCGGCGTCGACGTCGCGCGTCCGCGCAGCAAGCGCGTGCCGATCACGTACGTCGTGCTCACGGTCGTCGTCGCGCTGATCCTCGTCGGGTTCGGCCGCGACGGCGAGACGACGCTGCGCCTGTCGACCGGATCCGACTTCCTGCAGATCCCCGACGCCGTGCTGCCCGCGCGGGCCACGGGCATCGTCGCAGCGCTGCTGCTCGCGGCGATGGCGGGCGTGGCGATCGCGGCGCACGTCGTCCGCCGCCGCGTCGGCCTGTGGCTGCCGGTCGTGTTCGGCCTCGTCGCCGTGCTCGGCTTCCTCGTCTGGGCTGGCGCGACGAAGACCATCCCGCTGCCCGGCCTGCTCGTGCTGACGATCGGCCTGTCTGCGCCGCTCATCTTCGGCGCCCTCGGCGGCGTGATCTCCGAGCGCGTCGGCGTCGTGAACATCGCGATCGAGGGCCAGCTGCTCTCGGGCGCCTTCGCGGCCGCCGTCGCGTCGTCGGCCATCGCATCCGGTCCCATCGGGTCCCTCGGCACGGCAGGCGTGCTGCTGGCGGGCCTCGGCGGCGTCATCGCCGCGATGCTCGCCGCCGTGCTCGTGTCGATGGTGCTCGCCGCGTTCTCGATCAAGTACTACGTCGACCAGGTCATCGTCGGCGTCGTGCTCAACGTGCTCGTGCTGGGGCTCACGAACTTCTTCTACTCGTCGGTGCTCACCGCGAGCCCCGAGCTCAACAGCCCCGACCGGTTCCCGCGCATCCGCATCCCGGGTCTCGCCGACATCCCCATCGTGGGCCCCGCGCTGTTCAACCAGACCGTCATCGTCTACGCGATGTACCTCGCCGTGATCGTGGTGACGTTCGCGCTCTTCCGCACCACGTGGGGACTGCGACTGCGTGCGCTCGGCGAGCACCCGCTCGCCGCCGACACCGTCGGCATCCGCGTGAACCGCTGGCGGTTCTGGAACGTGACGCTCGCGGGCGCGATCGTCGGCATCGGCGGCGCGTACTTCACGCTCGACTCGAACGGCTCGTTCCAGCGCGACATGACGAGCGGCCTCGGCTTCATCGCCCTCGCCGCCGTGATCTTCGGCCAGTGGCACCCGATCAAGGCGACGCTCGCAGCCCTGCTGTTCGGCTTCGCGCAGGCGCTGCAGAACGTGCTGCAGTCGATCGGCTCCGGCGTGCCGAACGAGTTCATGCTCATGCTGCCGTACGTCATCACGATCCTCGCCGTCGCCGGCTTCATCGGGCAGTCGCGGGCACCAGCGGCCAGCGGCAAGCCGTACCTCAAGTCATGACCGACCCCGCGAGCGTCGACTGGGATGCGCTGCACGCGGCAGCGGTCGCAGCCAACGCGAAGGCGTACGCGCCCTACTCGGGCTTCGCCGTCGGCTGCGCGGCGCTCGCCGACGACGGCCGCATCGTGACGGGCGCGAACGTCGAGAACGCCGCCTACGGCGTCACGCTGTGCGCCGAGTGCTCGATGGTCTCGGCGCTCGTCATGGGCGGAGGCGGCAGGCTCGTCGCGTTCACGTGCGTCGACGGCCACGGGGCGACGCTCATGCCGTGCGGCAGGTGCAGGCAGCTGCTGTTCGAGCACGCCGCGCCCGGCATGCTGCTGCAGACGCTCTCCGGCATCCGTACGATCGACGAGGTGCTGCCGGACGCCTTCGGGCCCACGACGCTCGACGCGTACCGCGCAGCAGACGCCTGAGGCCATCCGCCTCGAGGCTCGAAGACGAGAGGGATACCATGGCAGAGGCGCACGACGTCGTCGACCTCATCCGCACGAAGCGCGACCACGGGGTGCTCGACACCTCCGAGATCGACTGGCTCATCGACGCGTACACGCGCGGCTACGTCGAGGATGCGCAGATGGCCGCCCTCGCCATGGCGATCCTGCTGAACGGCATGGAGCGGCGCGAGATCCACGACCTCACGCAGGCGATGATCGCCTCCGGCGAGCGCATGGACTTCTCGTCGCTGGGCATGCCGACGGTCGACAAGCACTCCACCGGCGGCGTCGGCGACAAGATCACGCTGCCGCTCATGCCGCTCGTCGCCGCGTTCGGCGTGGCGGTGCCGCAGCTGTCTGGACGCGGCCTCGGCCACACGGGCGGCACGCTCGACAAGCTCGAGTCGATCCCCGGATGGCGCGCCTCGCTCACGAACGACGAGATGCTCGCCCAGCTCGCCGACGTCGGCGGCGTCATCTGCGCAGCGGGCTCCGGCCTCGCCCCCGCCGACAAGCGCCTGTACGCGCTGCGCGACATCACCGGCACGGTCGAGGCGATCCCGCTCATCGCATCGTCGATCATGTCGAAGAAGATCGCAGAGGGCACGGGTGCGCTCGTGCTCGACGTGAAGTTCGGCTCCGGCGCGTTCATGGTCGAGGAGGAGCGCGCGCGCGAGCTCGCAGCGACCATGGTGGCGCTCGGCAACGACGCGGGTGTCGACACGCGCGCGCTGCTCACGAGCATGGACGTGCCGCTGGGTCTCGCGATCGGCAACGCCAACGAGGTGCGCGAGTCGGTCGAGGTGCTCGCAGGCGGCGGGCCCGCCGACGTCGTCGAGCTCACGGTCGCCCTCGCACGCGAGATGCTCGCCGCCGTCGGCCAGCCCGACGCCGACGTCGAGGCCGCGCTCGCCGACGGTCGAGCCATGGACCGCTGGCGGCGCTTCGTCGTCGCGCAGGGCGGCGACCCCGACGCCGCGATGCCGACGCCGCGCGAGACGCACACGGTCGTCGCAGAGGCCGACGGCGTGCTCGTGCGCCAGGAGGCGCTGCCGTTCGGCGTCGCGGCGTGGCGGCTCGGCGCGGGTCGGGCTCGAGCGACCGACGACGTCGTGCACGCCGCGGGCATCGACCTGCACGTGAAGCCCGGCGACGTCGTGCGCGCCGGCGAGCCGCTGTGGACGCTGTCGGCCGACGACGACACGCGCTTCGAGCGTGCGCTCGCCTCGCTCGAGGGCGCGTGGGAGATCGGTCCCGTCGGCACCCCCGTCGAGCGGCTGCCGATCGTGCGGGACCGCATCGTCTGAGCGATCGTCCCCTGGTGCGACGTCGCGTCGACGAGATCCTGCCGCGGTCGGACGCGGCATGCACCGACCTCGGGCCAAGATGGAGGCATGAGCCAGAACCAGGTCCAGGGCACGTCGAGCGCGTGGAGCGTCACGAGCCTCGTCATCGGCATCGTCTCGATCTTCATGGGGTGGACGTTCCTCGCGCCGATCGCGGGCATCATCGTCGGCGTCATGGCGAAGGGACGCGAGCCGCACGCCCGCACGATCGCCAACTGGGGCATCGGCGTGAACGTCGCGACCCTCGTGCTCGGACTGATCCTGTGGATCGCGTTCGGCGCGCTCGTGCTCGGCGCGATCGGCATCGGCGTCGCCACCTCGGGCTCCTGACGCCCGCGTGACGGTCGACGCAGGCGCGGCGTCCGCGCACGAGTCCGAGCTCACCTGGCTGTCGACGCGCGAGCTCGCCGCCCGCATCCGCGCCGGCGAGGTGTCGGCGCGCGAGGCGCTCCTCGACCAGCTCGCGCGCATCGACGCGGTCGACGCGGCGATCAACGCCGTCGTGACGCGCGACGACGAGCGCGCGCTCGCCGCCGCCGAGCGGGCGGATGCGCTCGCCGCGTCGGGTGGGCCGCTCGGACGCCTGCACGGCGTGCCGATGACGCACAAGGAGTCGACCGACACGGCCGGATGGCGCACGACGAAGGGCTCGCCGCTGCTCGCCGACCGCGTGCCCGATCGCGACGCGCTCGTCATCGAGCGCCTGCACGCCGCGGGCGTCGTGATGTCGGGCAAGACGAACGTGCCCGAGCTCACCGCCGGCTCCCACACCTTCAATCCGCTGTTCGGCACCACCGTGAACCCGTACGACCGGACCCGCTCCGCAGGCGGCTCGTCGGGCGGGGCAGCCGCGGCGATCGCGGCGGGCGTGCAGGCCTCGGGCGACGGCTCCGACATGGGCGGCTCGCTGCGCACGCCCGCGTCGTTCACGAACCTCGTGGGCCTGCGACCCACGAACGGCCGCATCCCGCACGCGCTGCCGTCGGATCCCTGGCAGTGGCTCGCGCAGTCGGGCTTCATGGCGCGCACCGTGAGCGACGTCGCGCTGCTCATGGCGGTCGCGTCGGGGCCAGCGGCGGGTGCGCCGGCCTCGATCGGCGAGCCCGGCACCGTCTTCGACCATCGCGACCTCGTCGACCCGGCCCGGCATGCGCCGGGCTCGGGGCTCGCGGGCCTGCGCATCGCGTGCTCGACCGACCTCGCCGGGCTGCTGCCGGTCGAGCCCGCCGTGCGTGCCGTCGTCGACGGCGTGGGCGACGCGCTCGCCGCGGCCGGTGCGCACGTCGACGACGGCATCCCAGACCTGCGCGACGCCGACGAGGTGTTCCGCGTGCAGCGCGCCATGGACTTCGTCGCCGACTGCCGCGCGCTCGTGCGGCAGGATCCGTCGCAGGTCAAGGAGGCCGTGCGCTGGAACGTCGAGCTTGGCATGCGGCTCACGGCCGACGAGATCGCAGACGCCCGCGAGGCCCGCGTGCGCCTCGCCGCCGAGGTCGAGGCATGCTTCGCAGGCCACGACCTCCTCGTGCTCACGACGAGCCAGGTCGTGCCGTTCGACGCGTCCCTCGAGTTCCCGACCGCGATCGACGGCACGCCCATGCGCGACTACCTCGAGTGGATGCGCGCGTCGACCGTGATCTCGGCGACGGGCTGCCCCGCCGTGTCGGTGCCGTTCGGCGTCACGCCCGAGGGGCTGCCCGTGGGCGTGCAGCTCGTCGCGGCGCCCGGCCGCGACGTCGCGCTGCTGCTCGCGGCGCAGGCGCTCGAGGAGGTCGCGGGCGTCGCAGGACTGCGGCCGACGCTCTAGCGGACCCGCGCGGTCGGGCGCGGCTCAGGCGAGGCGGGCGAGCGCGTCGACGACGTGGCCCCACATGCGCGGTGCGTCGAGGCCGAGCGCGACCGACGTCGGGCACGACTCGGGCGCGGGATGCCGCAGGTCGACGACGGTCTGGCCGGTCGTGAGCGTGCCGTGCAGCTCGATCGCGATGGGCGCGCGCCGCACGGTCATGCAGTCGGGGTCGGCGACGTATGCGACGGCGCACGCGTCGTGCACGGGTGGCCAGTCGAAGCCCTGATCGCGGTACGTGCCGCGGAAGAACTCCAGCAGCTCGAGCGTGAACGAGGCCGGCCGTCCCGGCACTGCGGCGATCGCGTCGAGCACCGCGCGATCGGCGAGCGCCTGATGCGTGAGGTCGAGCCCGACCATGACGACGGGCCATCCCGCATCGAGCACGATCGCGGCGGCCTCGGGATCGATGGCCGCGTTGTACTCGGCGACGGGGGAGTGGTTGCCGCCGGCCGCCGCGCCGCCCATCCACACGACCTCGCGGACACGCTCGACGATGCGCGGCTCGCGTCGCGCGGCGAGCGCGACGTTCGTGAGCGCACCCGTGGGCACGAGCGTGATCGAGCCGGGCTCGGCGGCCATGATCGTCTCGACGATGAGGTCGACGGCGTGGCGCGCGTCGAGCGCGATCGTCGGCTCGGGCAGCTCGGGGCCGTCGAGGCCCGACTCGCCGTGGTACTCCGGCGCCACGACCTGCTCGCGCACGAGCGGTCGATGCGCACCGGCCGCGAACGGCACGTCGACGAGCCCGGCGATCGTGCCGACGGCGAGCGCGTTGCGCGTGACCTTCTCGAGCGTCTGGTTGCCTGCGACGGTCGTGACCGCCACGAGGTCGATCGCGGGGGAGCCGGCGGCGAGCAGCATCGCGATCGCATCGTCGTGGCCGGGATCGCAGTCGAGGATGATGCGGCGGGGCATCCCCTCAGCGTAGGCGGGCGGGCGCAAGGCACGGACATGCAGACGCGACGGCACGCGGCGGCTCGAGTCCGTAGGATCAGGGGGACGGACTGGAGGACGACGTGGACCGCATCCTGCTCGACGGCGTGGACCTCGGCGCGCTGCCGAAGGTGAGCCTGCACGACCATCTCGACGGCGGCCTGCGTCCGCAGACGATCGTCGAGCTCGCCGACGAGATCGGTCTCGCGCTGCCCGCGCAGGGCGCGGAGGCGCTCGGCGACTGGTTCGCCGACTCCGCCGACTCCGGCTCGCTCGTCGACTACCTGAAGACGTTCGACGTCACGACGGCCGTCATGCAGACCGAGGGTGCGCTCGTGCGCATCGCCCGCGAGTTCGTGCTCGACCTCGCCGACGACGGCGTCGTGCACGGCGAGATCCGCTGGGCGCCCGAGCAGCACCTGCAGCGTGGGCTGTCGCTCGACGCGGCCGTCGAGGCCGTGCAGGCGGGTCTCGACGAGGGCGTCGCGCTCGTGCGCTCGCACGGTCGCCGCATCGGCGTCGGCCAGCTCGTCTCTGCCATGCGTCACCTCGACCGGTGGACCGAGATCGCCGAGCTCGCGATCCGCCACCGCGACCGCGGCGTCGTCGGCTTCGACATCGCGGGCCCCGAGGACGGCTTCCCGCCGTCGCGCCACTCGGAGGCGTTCGACCTGCTCGCGCGCGCCCACATGCCCGTGACGGTGCATGCGGGCGAGGCGGCGGGCGTCGACTCCATCCGCGACGCGCTGTTCGCGGGCCGCACGCTGCGGCTCGGTCACGGCGTGCGCATCGCGGAGGACATCGTCGTCGACGACCGCGGCGACGACCTGCTCGTCGAGCTCGGGCACACGGCAGAGTGGGTGCGCTCGCGACAGATCCCGTTGGAGCTCAGCCCGTCGTCGAACCTGCAGACCGGTGCGATCGCGGCGTTCGGCGACGAGATCGACGACCACCCGTTCGACCTGCTGTACCAGCTGGGCTTCCGCGTGACGGTCAACACCGACAATCGGCTGCAGTCCGACACGACGCTCACGAACGAGCTGGCGCTGCTCGCCGACGCGTTCGCATACGACCTCGACGACATCGAGCAGCTGCAGGTGAACGCCGCCCGCTCCGCCTTCCTGCCGGTCGAGGAGCGCGACGACCTCGTCGAGCACATCTCCGACGTCTTCGATCAGCTGCGATGAGCGCGACGCTGCTCGCCGAGGCCACCTTCTCGCCCGGCGTCGCCGCCGCGTCGTGGGAGGACGCCGTGCGCAGCGCGGGACGCGACCTCGTCCATGCGCGCGCCGTGGGTCCCGCCTACGTCGACGAGATGGTGCAGCTCATCGACGACGGCGGCCCGTGGTGCGTCGTCGCACCCGGCATCGCGCTGCCGCATGCTCGACCGAGCGCCCTCGTGCGCCGGCCGGCGGCCGCGATCGTGACGTTGCGAGAGCCCGTCGCGTTCGGGCATGCGCACAACGACCCGGTGCGCGTCGTCATCGCCCTCGCATCGACGACGCAGTCCGAGCACGTGCGCACGCTCGCCGCGCTCGCGGTGCAGCTCGACCGGCCCGGCGTCGTCGACGCGGTCGCTGCGAGCACGACGCATGCGGAGGCGATCGCCGCGATCGAGGGTCCGGGAGCGCAGGCATGAGGATCGTCGCCGTGTGCGGTGCGGGCGTCGGCACGAGCGCCATCCTCGCCACGACGGTGCGGCGTGCGCTGCAGCGGCTCGAGGTCGAGGCCGATGTGACGGCGTCGAGCGCCGACGACCTCGGCGTGGACGCCGCCGACGCGCAGCTCGTGCTCACGACCCCCGAGTGGGCCGATCGCGTGCGCGCCGCCGCAGGCCTCGCGCACGTCGTCGTCGTCGACCGCATCATGGACGTCGACGCCGTCGCGGCCGTGCTCGAGCGCGAGCTGTAGCGCTCGCGCGCGGCGCCGTCGCCGCTCAGCCCAGCAGCGGCCGCATCGCCTCCTCGAGCGCCGTGACGCGCTCCTGCGCGGCGTGAATGCGCTCGTGCGGCGAGCCGTGCGTCGACACGGCGTCGATGTAGACCTTCACCTTCGGCTCCGTGCCGCTCGGGCGGATCATGACGCGTGCGCCGTCGGCGAGCGTCAGGCGCAGGATGTCGCCGATCTGCCCGTGCTCGGGCGTCGCGAGGTCGTCGGCGGCGACGACGGCGCTGCCTGCCAGCGAGGCGGGCGGCGTGTCCTTCAGGCGCTGCACGATCGCGGGGATGCGGCTGCGGTCGGCGACGCGCAGGCTCACCTGGCCGCTCGCGAACCCGCCGAACTCGGCGGCGAGGGCGATGAGCTCGTCGCCGAGCGACGAGCCGCGCGCGTGCAGGTCGTTCGCGAGCGTCAGCACGCGCACGAGCGAGGAGATGCCGTCCTTGTCGCGCACGGTGCCGGGGTTCACGAGGTAGCCGAGGGCCTCCTCGTAGCCGTAGACGAGGTCTGGCACGCGCGAGATCCACTTGAAGCCCGTCGCGGTCGTCGAGAACGCGAGACCGTGCGCCTCTGCGATGACCTGCAGGCCGGGGGAGGAGACGATGGAGGCGGCGAGGGTGCCGTGGCCGTGCGCCGAGCGCGCCGCATCCCATCCCAGCAGCAGCCCCACCTCGTTGCCCGTGAGCTGCCGCCACCCGCCGACGCGGTCGGGGTCCGGGATCGCGACCGACAGGCGATCGGCGTCGGGGTCGTTCACGAGCACGAGGTCGGCGCCGGCGGCGTCGGCCGTCGCGTACGCCAGATCCATCGCACCCGGCTCCTCCGGGTTCGGGAACGCCACCGTCGGGAAGCCGCCGTCGGGCTCGGCCTGCTCCGCGACCTCGACGAACGCCGGGTAGCCCGCGGCCGCGACGACCGCGCGCACCGTGGCGCTGCCGACGCCGTGCATCGCCGAGTACACGACCGTCTGCGGCTCCGTCACCGGATGGCCGGCGATGGCAGCGGTGTCGCGCACGTACGCGCGCCACACGTCGTCGCCGGCGATCTCGACGTCGCCGCGCGGCAGGTCGTCGAACGTCGTCGACGCGGCGACGTCCTCGATGAGCGCTGCGATCTCCGCGTCGACGGGCGGCACGATCTGGCTGCCCTCGTCGGCGCCGCCGAGGTAGACCTTGTAGCCGTTGTCGCGCGGCGGGTTGTGGCTCGCCGTCACCATGACGCCCGCGCTGGCCCCCAGGTTCCGCACGGCATACGCGAGCACGGGCGTCGGCAGCGCCTCGGGCAGCACCGTCGCACGCACCCCGGCGCCCGCCATGATCGCAGCGGCATCGCGTGCGAAGACGTCGGAGTTGCGCCGCCCGTCGTAGCCGATGACGATCGAAGGCGTCGCCTCGCGCTGCGTGAGGAAGCGGGCGAAGCCCGCCGTCGCCTGCGCGACGAGCACGCGATTCATGCGGTTCGGGCCCGCTCCGAGCTCGCCCCGCAGCCCGGCGGTGCCGAACTGCAGGCGTCCTGCGAACGCGTCGGCGATCGCCGCCGCCGCCTCCTCGTCGCCCGCCTCGGCATCCGCGATGCGCTGCGCGAGCTCGTCGCGCGTCACCGGATCGGGGTCCTGCGCGAGCCAGGCGCGCGCCGCCTCGAACGTCACGGTCGGCCCGTGGCCGCGACGACGTCGGCCAGCAGCCGCGAGATCACGGGCTCCGCCTCCCGGCCGGCCTCGATGACCTCCGCGTGCGACAGCGGCGTCTGCTGGATGCCGGCGGCGAGGTTCGTGATCAGCGAGAAGCCCAGCACCTCCATGCCCGCCTCACGGGCCGCGATGGCCTCGAGCGCGGTCGACATGCCCACGATGTGGCCGCCGATCGCCTTCGCCATCTGCACCTCGGCGGGCGTCTCGTAGTGCGGTCCGCGGAACTGGCAGTACACGCCCTCGTCGAGCGACGCGTCGACCGTGCGCGCCAGGTCGCGCAGCCGCCGCGAGTACAGGTCGGTGAGGTCGACGAACGTCGCACCCTCGAGCGGCGAGTCGGCCGTGAGGTTGATGTGGTCCGAGATGAGCACGGGCTGGCCGGGCGTCCACGACTCGCGGATGCCGCCGGCGCCGTTCGTGAGCACCATGATCGACGCGCCCGACTGCGCGGCGGTGCGCACCGAATGCACGACGCGGCGCACGCCGTGGCCCTCGTAGTAGTGGGTGCGCGCGCCGATGACGAGCGCGCGGCGGCCGTCGGCGAGCAGCACCGAGCGGATGGTGCCCGAGTGGCCCTCGAGGGCCGGCTTCGAGAAGCCCGTGACCTCGGTCGCGTCGATCGTGTGCGTCGTCTCGCCGACGAGGTCGGCCGCCTTCGCCCATCCGGAGCCCAGGGTGAGGGCGATGTCGTGACGCTCGACGCCGGTGATGCGTCGGATGTCGTCGGCGGCCTGTCGCGCGACCAGGATGGGGTCTGCGCCCGCGTCGTCGAGGGGGTGATCGGTCATGCAGCCACTCTAGGCAGTCGGCGGATGGGCTCGCATGCTGCGAGAATCGGTGTCGTGAGCGTCTTCGAGCGGCAGCAGCGAGTGGTCATCGTCGGGGGCGGCCCCGGCGGATACGAGGCGGCGCTCGCGGGCGCGCAGCAGGGCGCCGACGTGACGCTCGTCGAACGCGTGGGCGTCGGCGGCTCCGCCGTGCTCACCGACGTCGTGCCGTCGAAGTCGCTCATCGCGACCGCCGAGTCGGCGGCGGCGATCCGCGACGCGTCGGGCCTCGGCGTGCAGTTCTACGCCCGCGGCGAGTCGGGCAGGCCGTCGAAGCCCGAGGTCGCCGTCAACCTGCGCGCCGTCAACAGGCGGCTGCTCGCGCTCGCCGCGCAGCAGTCGCTCGACATGACCGCCGACCTCGAGCGCGCAGGCGTGCACATCGTGCAGGGCGAGGGTCGGCTCATCTCGCCGACGCAGGTCGCGGTGTCGACGGGCCGCAAGGGTGCCGACTTCGACGAGCTCGAGGCCGACACCGTCGTCATCTCCGTGGGCGCGAGCCCGCGCATGCTGCCGGCGGCGATGCCCGACGGCGAGCGCATCCTCACGTGGACGCAGCTGTACGGCCTCGACGAGGTGCCCGAGCACCTCGTCGTCGTCGGATCGGGCGTCACGGGCGCGGAGTTCGCGAGCGCGTACTCGAACATCGGCGCGAAGGTCACGATCGTCTCGAGCCGCGACCAGGTGCTGCCGGGCGAGGATGCGGAGGCCGCGGCCGTCATCGAGGAGGTCTTCATCCGCCAGGGCATGACGCTGCTGGCCAAGTCGCGCGCCGAGTCGGTGACGCGCACCGACGACGGCGTCGTCGTGACGCTCTCCGACGGCCGCACCGTCGAGGGCACCCACTGCCTCATGGCCGTCGGGTCGACGCCGAACACGAAGGGCATCGGCCTCGAGGAGGCCGGCGTGCAGCTCACCGACTCCGGCCACATCCTCGTGAACCGCGTCGCCCGCACGAACCTGCCGAGCGTGTACGCCGTCGGCGACTGCTCGAACGCGCTGCCGCTCGCGTCGGTCGCCTCGATGCAGGGCCGCACGGCGATGTTCCACGCGCTCGGAGACGCCGTGAACCCCATCTCGATGCGCACCGTCTCGTCGAACATCTTCACGCAGCCCGAGATCGCGACCGTCGGGTGGACGTCGAAGGAGATCGAGGAGGGCGTCGCGCAGGGCGAGATCCACACGGTGCACCTGTCGACGAACCCGCGCGCGAAGATGATGGGCGTGCAGGACGGCTTCGTGAAGCTGTTCGCGCGCACCGGCTCCGGCACCGTCATCGGCGGCGTCGTCGTCGCGCCGAAGGCGTCGGAGCTCATCTACCCGATCGCGATGGCCGTGGAGCATCGCCTCACGGTCGACATGGTCGCGCGCGTCTTCCCCGTGTACCCGTCGCTCACGGGCTCCATCGCCGACGCCGCGCGCGCGATGCACCGCGTCACCGACTGACGCGCCCAGCCCAGCCGCGTGCGCGTCGGAGCGGGCGGGCAGCGCTCGGCATCCGCGCATCCAGGATGCGCGGCTAGCGTCGTGGCATGGCAGACGTGCAGATCGACTTCGCCACCCTGAACCAGATGGCGATCGCGATGAAGCAGGTGGCCGTCGAGCTCGAGGATGCCGACGAGCGGCTCGCCCAGATCGTCGACGCGGTCGACGAGCCCTTCCCCGGTCGTTCCGAGCTCGCCCAGACCGTCTCCGACGCGGGCGACGCCTGGGCGTACCGGCGCGGCGTGCTCGTGCAGCGCGCCACCGACGCGGCCTTCGCGATGGACGCCGTCGGCCAGGCGTGGCAGGACTGGGATGCCGGCGCGGGCGTCACGCCCGAGACGACCCTGCCGCCGCTGCCCGGGACCGTCTGATGCTCGACCACACCACTCCGGCGGGACGACCGCTGCTCGAGCTCATGCCGAATCCGGCGACCGTCGCGAGCGAGGGCTCGCGCATGCTGTGGATGGGCGACACGATGACGACGCTCGCCGGCTACGTCGATGCCATCGCGGAGGAGCGGGCGGCGGGCGTGGGGTTCTCGATCGACGGCATCCGCGCCAAGGCTGCGGCCGTCGCGGCCGACCTCCGCGCAGGCAGCGTCGTCTACCAGGAGACCGGCACGGCGCTCGGCGCGTACGCCGTGGAGATGGAGCTCGCGGCGCAGCGGATCTCCGAGGTGTACGTGACGGTCGGCGAGCTCGACGCGCTGCAGGCCGACGTCGAGTTGCAGCTGGCGAAGGCGGGGGAGTCGCAGGGCGTCATCGACGCATACTCGCCCGAGACGGAGGTGGGGGTCTGGCTGCCGAGCACGGTGTCGACGCCGTTCACCCGCGAGAGCCTCGGGCCCGAGGTGCCGTACCGCCTCGTGTCGGCGAGCGCCGCGCAGCAGGAGGTCACGGCCGCGACGACGCTGCTCGCGTCGTACCAGCTGTGGGTCGCGGCGCAGACGCACCTGCAGCTCGTGGCGTACGACGTCCACTACGACGAGTGGGAGGTGCACTACCAGGCGTGCCGCACCGCGGTCGAGGATGCCGTCGCGGGCGTGCTCGACGACGGCTCCGCCAGCGTCTACCAGACGCTCGAGGACCTGCAGACGTTCCTGTCCAACGCGGGTGTCGCGGCCGACGTGGTGTCGCTCGTGCCGTTCCTCGCACCGCTCGCCGTTCCCGCGGGGGGTGTGCTCGGCGGGGCCGAGCTGCTCACCGTCCTCGTGCAGCTCGGGTTCTCGTCGCTCAACGTCGTCGACACGGCCGATGGCCAGACGACCGACGACCTGCTGGATGCGGCAGCCGCGCTCGTGGCGATCATCCCGTTTCTTGGCACGGCGACGAAGCTGCCGGACGGCAAGGTCGAGGTCGCGGGCCTCGACCAGCTGCTCGGCCTCGACGAGCTCGTCGACGCAGGCACGGATCCGTGGAAGGAGTCCCTCGAGGACGCCCCCTACACGCCGCCGGACTTCGAGATCGTCGATCCCGAGGCGTCGCTCTACGAGGTGCCGTGACCGGGGTGCGCGTGCCGCATCCGGCAGGGTGGACCGCGATGGCGGCTGAGGCCACCGACGGCGCAGGCGAGGCCGCGACCGTGGGCGCCGACGCCCACGGCATCCGCGTCGTGCCGTTCCAGACGCTGCAGCCCGACGCCTCGAGCCCGATCGCAGGCGTCGTCGCCGTCGCCGCCTCCGTCGTGCACGCCCCGACGGCCGCCGCCGTCGTGGCATGGTGCGGCGAGCTCGTCGCGCACCGGGCCGCCCACCGCGCCGACCCGAGCACGCGCATCCTGCGCTGGAGCGAGACCGACGAGCAGCACGCGTCGATCTGGTCGCTCGTCACGCCAGACGACCGCTCCTCGACGCGCGCGCTGCTCGTGCACGGCACCGTCGCGCTCGCCGGCCTCGACGCGGCGACGCTGCGCGTCTGCGTCGCGGCGACGTGCGCGATCGCCGACGCTGCGAGGATCGTGCGATGAGGGTCGCGATCGACTGGCCGCGCACGTGGACGGCGGAGGATGCGTCGGCCTCGACGCCAGAGGCGCCCTCGACGTCGTCCGTCGGCGACGAGGAGCGCACGGTGGGCACCGTCGTACGACGCGCCGCCGGTGGCGGGGCACCCCTGCGCGTGCGGGTGTCGGTCGTGCGCGCCGTCGACGGCGCCGCGCCCATCGACCCGCTCGTGCCTGCGCAGCTCGATGGCGAGTCCGACGTGCTCGTGCGCGAGATCGCGAGCAGGCACGCCGTGGAGGTCCGCTCGTTCGTGCCGTGCTTCGAGGGTGGCGTGCCCGCCGAGACGACCTCGGTCGCCTACGCGGTGCGCCTCGAGCGCGCCGTCGTGCTCCTGCGGCTCGAGCGCGCCCCGCGCGACGCCGTCGGGCTCGCGATGCTCGAGCTCGACGCTGCCGCCGCGAGCGTGCGTCGCGCCGGCTGAGGCTCGCAGCGGCTCGATGCTGCGGCGCCCGGCTCAGTCGGGGGCGAGCGGCAGCTCGACCGTGACCCGCAGCCCACCGTCTGGCCGCGCCCGCAGCACGAGCACGCCGTCGTGCGCCGCGACGATGCTGCGCACGATCGCCAGGCCGAGCCCCACGCCCGGCCGATCGCGGTCGTGCACGCGCACCGCGCCGCGACGGAACGGCTCCGTGAGCGTCGGCACGAGCTCGGGCGGCACGACGGCGCCCGTGCTCTCGACGGCGAGCGTCGCCACCCCGTCCCGCACCTGCGTGGCGACGTGGATGCGCCCACCGGCGGGCAGGTTGTGCACGATCGCGTTGTCGACGAGGTTCGTCGCGAGCTGGTGCAGCAACGACGGCGACCCCACGACGGGGGCGGCATCCGTGCTCGCCTCCACGACGATGCCGCGAGCCTCGGCGGCGGGCAGCAGCGTCTCCACGGCCTCCTCGGCCGCGAGCGACAGGTCGACGCGTTCGCGGGCGAACGCGCGGCCGTCGGCCCGAGCGAGCAGCAGCAGCGACGCCGTGAGGTCGATCGCTCGGCCGTTGACGTCGTGCAGGCGTGCGAGCAGCGCTGGCACGTCGGCAGGCGGCGTCGCGCGGGCGACGTCGAGCAGCGCACGCGTCGTCGCGAGCGGCGTGCGCAGCTCGTGCGACGCGTTGGCGGCGAAGCGCTGCTGCTCGTCGACGTGCGCCTCGAGCCGCGCGAGCATCGCGTCGAACACGTCGGCGAGGTCGCGCAGCTCGTCGCCGCGACCCGCGAGGTCGATGCGGTGCGACAGCGACCCCTGCGCCGCGAGCCGAGCGGCATCGCCGATGCGCGTGAGCGGCGCGAGCATGCGGCCGGCGAGCAGCCAGCCGCCCACGAGTCCCAGCATGAGCATCGCCACCATCGCGAGCGCCGCAGCGGGCACGAACGCGCGCTGCAGGTCGCCGCGGCTCGGCACGAACCCCGCCGACGTGTCGATGGGGCCCTCGGGCACGTAGCGCAGCAGGAACAGCCACACGACGGCGAGCAGCAAGGCGCCAGCCACGACGACGGCCGCGGCGTACGACAGCGCGAGCCGCGCCCGCACGGGCACGCCCCGCCTGCGGGGCCGCCGCGGATCGACCGGCGTCTCAACCGCCAGCGGCATCCGACGCTCCCGGCTCGTCCGACGCTGCCACGCGATAGCCCACGCCGGGCACCGTGCGCACGACCCACGGCTCCCCGAGCCGCTTGCGCAACGTCGAGACCGTGATGCGCACGGCGTTCGTGAACGGGTCGGCGTGCTCGTCCCACGCCCGCTCCAGCAGCGTCTCGGCGCTCACGACGCCTCCGCCGGCATCCATGAGCACCTCGAGCACCGCGAACTGCTTGCGCGTGAGCGCTACGTACCGGCCGTCGCGATGCACCTCGCGCCGGAACGGGTCGAGTCGCAGCCCGGCGATCTCGCGCACGGGCGGGCGAGGCCGCGCGCGGCGGCGATCGAGCGCGCGCAGCCGCAGCACGAGCTCCTGCATGGCGAACGGCTTCGTGAGGTAGTCGTCGGCGCCGAGCTCGAACCCCGACGCCTTGTCGTCGAGGCGATCGGCGGCCGTGAGCATGAGGATGGGGGTGCCGCTGCCGCCGGCGACGATGCTGCGCGCCACCGCGTCGCCCGACGGGCCGGGCACGTCGCGATCGAGCACCGCCACGTCGTAGGCGGTGAGCCGCAGCAGCTCGAGCGCGGCGTCGCCGTCGCCCGCGAGATCGGCCGCGATCGCCTCGAGCCGCAGCCCGTCGCGGATCGCCTCCGCCAGGTACGGCTCGTCCTCGAGGATCATGACGCGCACGCCACCGATGCTACGGAGCGGCGGATGTCGCGGGCGTATCGAGAATCCGAGACGCCCTCGCAACGCAGTGCTCGTTTGCCTGGACGCATGCACGCCACCACCGCCCGCACCTCCCGCCGCCGCATCGTCGGCCTCGCGATCGTCGTCGCGCTCGCGGCCGTCGTCGTGCCGGTCGCCGTGCATGCGCTCGCAGCCGAGCCGTCGAAGGTGCAGGTGCCCGGCATCCTCACGGGCGCGCAGCCGCCCGGCGTCGCCGACGGCGCCCTGCCAGACGGCCCCGTCGCGCCGCACGCCGACGTGCCCGCCATCGCGGGCCTCGATGCGGCGCTGCTCGACGCCGTGCGACGCGCAGCCGACGCGGCCGCGGCAGAGGGCATCACGCTCATGATCAACTCCGGCTGGCGCTCCGAGGCGCTGCAGCAGACCATGCTCGACGACGCCATCGAGACCTACGGGTCGCGCGAGGAGGCCCTGCGATGGGTGTCGACGCCCGAGGACTCCGCGCACGTCACCGGCGACGCCGTCGACGTCGGCGGCTGGGATGCCGCCGCGTGGCTGAGCGCGAACGGCTGGGCGTTCGGCCTGTGCCAGACGTACGCCAACGAGTCGTGGCACTTCGAGCTGCGCGAGCAGGCGCCCACGAGCGGATGCCCGCCGATGGCCGACGACCCGACGCAGACGCACTGAGCCGCGGAGACGCACGGAGCCGAGGACGCCCATCCGCGCCCGGGCCCGTCCGCTCAGACCGGCTGCAGCGGCTCGTGGTCGCCCGCGGGCAGCTCGACGACGATCGCGTCGCTCGGTTGCACCGTGCCGCCGGCCACGACGACGCCCATGACGCCCGCCTTGCGCACGACGCGCCCCTCGGCATCCCTGCCGACGACCTGCGCGAGCAGCCCGTCGGAGAACGCGTCGATCTGCGTGCACGGGTTGCGCAGGCCCGTGAGCTCCACGATCGCGTCGGCGCCCAGGTGCAGGCGCGTGCCGCGAGGCAGCTCGAGCAGCGCGACGCCCTCGGTCGTGACGTTCTCGCCCAGATCGCCAGGCTCGACGGCCGCGTCGACCTCGTCGAGCAGCTCGCGGTGGAGGAGGTGCACCTGTCGCAGGTTCGGCTGCGCGGGGTCGCGGCGCACGCGAGAGCGATGCTGCACCGTCGTGCCCGCGTGCGCATCGCCCTCGACGCCGAGGCCCTCGACGAGCACGATCGCGGCACGCCGAGGCTTGGAGAAGCGGTGCCGGTCGTCGCTGCTGACGGACACCACGCTGGCCGAGGTCATGCGTCCAGTGTGCCGCGCACGGCACCTCGGGCACCACGCATGTCGAATCCGGCGCTGGTCATCCGTCTCCTGGATGTGGCACGGTGCCACCAGGAGAGGACACCATGACGACGTACGCGTACTTCATCCACGAGGCCGACTGGGACAGCGACGCCCACCTGCCTGCCGAGGGCGAGCGGGCCGATGGGCTCAGCGAGGAGTTCGGCGAGTTCGGCGCGTTCGAGGAGAAGGTCCGCGAGCTGGGCGGCACCATCGTCGGCGGACAGGCGCTGCAGAACGCCGGGTACGGCGGCCGGGTCACGCCGGGAGGCGAGGGGCGCCGCGAGGAGGACGCCGTGTTCACCGACGGCGCGAACCCCGAGCTCACGGAGGTCGTGACGGGGTTCTACGTCATCGACGTCGACGACGAGGCCGTCGCCAGGCGCATCGCAGCGCACGTGCCCACCGGCGGCTCCATCGAGTGGCGGCGCGTCTTCCCCATGGGGTGACGCGCGCGGCGCGGCGTCAGTCGGCGCGGCCGAAGAGCGTCAGCAGCGCCGAGCCGACGAGCGCGACCATCGCGACGGTCACGATGGCGCACGCGACGAGCACGATCGCCGTGAACGGGTCGGCGGGCGACACGGTGGCGTCGAGGTGCGAGGCTTCGGCGACGAGGTGCATGCCGCCAGCCTACCCGGCGGCCGCCGCATCCGAGAGGATGCCGTTCGTGACGATCGAGCCCGCCGAGTTCCGCGACGCGTGGCCGCAGGTCGTGCGCGCCCTCGCCGCTGCGACCGGCTCGATCGACGAGGGCGAGGAGCTCGCCGCGGAGGCCTTCGCGCGTGCGGCGGCGCTGGCCCAGCAGCCGGCATCCCTCGTGGGCTGGTGCGTCGCCGTCGGCAGGCGTGCGGCGATCGACGCGGCGCGCCGTCGCGCCACCGAGCGGGCGGCGCAGCCGGCGCTGCACGAGCAGGCGCTGCGTCGGCATGCCGCTCGCGACGGGGACGGGGGAGCTGCGTCGGTCGCCGACGATCGCGTCGCCCTCCTCGTCGTGGCGTGCGACGACCTGCTGCCGCCCGTGTCGCGCATGGTGCTCGCGATGCGGCTCGTGCTCGGCGCCGACGTTGACGCCATCGCTGCGCACCTCGGGCTCGAGCGCGGCGCTGCCGCCGCACGTCTCACGAGGGCGAAGCGGACGCTCGCCCAGCAGCGCGGCACGTTCGTCGTGCCCGCGCACGCGGAGCGCGAGCGCCGCATGCCCGTCGTGCTCGAGTGCATCCACGGTCTCGTCGCGATCGGGCAGCGGCTCGTGCTCGACCCGCACGACGCGCTCGGCGACCTCGTCGGCCACGCCGAGCGCCTCGCGGAGGCAGTCGTGCGCGAGCGGCCTCGCGACCCCGAGGCTCGCGCGCTGCTCGCCATCGCGCGCCTCGCGCTCGCCAGACGCCCCGGCCGCGTCGTCGACGGCGTCGCGCTCGCCCCGGAGGACGTCGATCGCAGCCGGTGGGATGCGCGTCGCATCGGCCTGGGCGTCGGCGACGCGCTCGCCGCAGCCGGCCTCGCGGGCGACGCACCCGGCAGGTTCGCGCTCGAGGCGCGCATCGCCGCGCTCCACTCCGCAGCCCCGACCGCATGGGACGTGCCGTGGTCGCAGGTCGCCCGACTGCACGGCGCCGTCGAGGCGCGATGGCCGGCACCGTCTGCGACGCTCTCCCGTCTCGTCGCCGAGGCGTACGCGCTGCTCGTCGAGGCAGGCGTCGCCCACGCGCCAGGCGGCAGGCTCGCCGCCGCGCCGCCCGGCATCGACCAGATCCTCGACGCCGTCGCCGAGCTCGACCACGGCGACGGTGCCGCACGCGCGACCCGACGCGACGTGGCGCTCGTGCTCGCCGACGTCGCCTGGCGCACGTCCGCATCCGACGCCGCAGCCCGATACGCCGCCCTCGCCGCGCTGCTCGGCGACGACGCCATCGCCTCCGCGCCCATCCGGGCGTTCTGCGAGCGACGCGCGGCGTCGTGAGCAGCCCGCATCGCCGAGCCTCGATAGCGTCGAGGGGGAGGGGATGCGCATGGGGCTCGGAGCGACGCCGACGCTCGCCGTGATCGCCGTCGTGGTCGCCGCGACGGTGCTCGTGTGGGTGCCGACGGCCATCGTGCTGCTGCGCCGCCTCGGCCGCCTCACGTGGGGGCCGGCACTGCTGTCGCTCGCGGCGCTCGCGTACGCGTGCGCCATCGTCGTCGCCACGCTGCTGCCGACGGGCATGTGCTACCCGCCGCTCACCGGCCGGTTCGTGCCTGGATCCTTCGTCGGCGACGTGCTCGACGCAGGCGGCGTGGCGTTGTCGAACGCGGCGCTGCGGCAGACGCTGCTCACCGTGCTGCTGTTCGTGCCGTTCGGCATGCTCGTGCGCAGACGCGGCCGGCCGGGGCTCCTGCTGACGTCGGTGCTCGCGCTCGCCCTCGCCGTGGTGCTCGAGGCGACGCAGCTCACCGGCACGTTCGGTCTCGCCGCCTGCCAGTACCGACTCGCCGACGTCGACGACGTGCTGCTGAGCGGCGTCGGTGCGCTCCTCGGCGCGCTCGCGGCGCCGCTCGTGTGGCGCCTGCCCGGTCAGCGCGAGGCGGGCAGGCAGGTGCTGCCGCGAACGCTCACGCCGTGGCGACGCCTCGGCGCGATGGCGATCGACGTCGCCGTCTCGATCGGCGTCGGCGGCGCCGTCATGGTCCTCGGCATCGGAGGGGTCGGCCTCGTCGTGCTGCTCGGCTCGAGCCCCGAGCGCGAGGCGCCCGTCGCCCTCGTGACCCAGATCGCGGTCGTCGTGGGTGCGTCGGGCGCCATCGCCGCCGCCATCGTGCACCTGCTCGTCGTGCTCCGCACCGGCCGCACGGTCGGCGAGCTCACCGTGCGGCTCGACACGCGCGTGCAGGCCACGGTCGAGCCAGGCGCTGCGAACGAGGGCACCCCGGCGCGCGTCGAGGACGAGACGTCCGCCGCGGCACGGCGGCGCGCATGGTGGCCGCAGCGCACGGCGGCCGACACGAGCCGCGGCGTGCCGACCACGATCGGCTCGGCGTGGGATGCCGACTCGACGGCGGAGCGGGCCGCGCGTGCCCAGTCGGCACGAGCATCCGATCCGCTGCCGGGCGTCGGCCGCCGCGTCGCGCGCTGGGCGCTGGGCATCGGCGGCTGGACCCTGCTGTCGGGGCTCGCGCTCGATCCGGTGCTGCAGTCCGTCGCCGCCGTCTGGGCGATCGCGGCGATCGTGCTCGCGTTCGTCTCGCGCGCGCACTCGGGCCTCGCGCTGCGCCTCACGCGGCAGGTGGCGCGCGACGTGCGCGACCCGCGCTGACCCGCCCCCTCCCCGTTGGTGGTGTGCGTTTCGCAGGCGATCAGGGGTGCTCGAGGGGTATCTTCCCTCGGACCCCCGTGATCGCCTGCGAAACGCACACGGCGGCGGTGAGGATCGCGCGGTGTCCACAGCCGGCGCGGATGCCTCGCCATCCACAGACGCCGCTGCGACCTCGACGGCGGGCGCGTGCGGCCGCCATCCTTCGCGCCATGGATGTGGAGGCAGCGCTCGCCGGGCTCGGCGGCATCGCGAGCCTCGGGCAGCTGCGTGCGCGCGGCATCGATCGCGCCGACGTGCTCGCCGCTCGACGCCGCGGTCGCGTGATGAAGGTCCGTCGCGGATGGTGCGCGCTGCGCACGGCGGACGCCGAGGTCGTCGCGGCGGTGCGCATCCGCAGCAGGCGACGTGCATCACCGCGACGCGCTCGACGACACCGTGCAGGGCAGGATGCTCGCGGCTGCGGTCGGCCCTGGGGCGGGCGCAGGCGGCGAGAGCATCGTCCGCTGGCGCTTGCGGACGGCCGGGGTCCGGGTCGTGACGCAGTTCGTCGTGCCAGGGCTCGGACCCCGGGACTTCCTCGTCGGCGACCGGCTCATCGTCGAGATCGACGGCCGCGAGCACCACGCCCTCGTCGCGGGCTTCGCACGAGACCGATGGCTCGACCGCGAGCTGCAGCTGCGTGGCTACGACGTGCTGCGGTTCACGTACGCCGAGGTCCTGCACGACTGGGATCGCGTGCTCGGCGACATCCTGCGCATGGTGCGCGACGACCGCCACCGCACGCGCCGCGCCCGCTGACCGCGAGTCGACTGTCGCGTTTCGCAGGCGATCAGGGGTGGTCGAGGGGTATGTTCCCTCGGACCCCCGCGATCGCCTGCGAAACGCACATGGAGTGGGGGGGGGTGAGGAGAGGTCAGGCCCCCGCCGGCTCCTCGATCGTCAGGAGACGGTGGCCGCTCCCGATCGTGGTGCCGACCTGCGCGTCGAGACCCGTCACGACGCCGTCGCGCGGCGCCTGCAGCGGCTGCTCCATCTTCATCGCCTCGAGCACGACGAGCAGGTCGCCCGCGACGACGTGCTGCCCCTCCTCGACGGCGACCTTCACGACCGTCGCCTGCATGGGCGACACGATCGTGCCGCCCGAGGCGCCGCCGGCCGCTGCGATGCGGGTACGGCGAGGAGCCGGGCCCTTCGTCGCGACCGTCTCGGGGAACAGGCGCGCAGGCATCGACACCGCGATGCGCTTGCCGTCGGCCTCGACGACCACCTCGCGACGCGCCTCCGGGCCGCCGATCGCGCCGGCCTCGCCACCCCAGCGGGGGATGTCGTTCGCGAACTCGGTCTCGATCCACGAGGTGTAGATCGAGAACGGCTCGCCGGCCGCAGGCGCGAAGGCGGGATCGTCGACGACGACGCGGTGGAACGGCAGCACCGTCGGCAGGCCCTCGACACGGAACTCGGCGAGCGCGCGGCGGGAGCGCTCGAGCGCCTCCTCGCGCGTCGCGCCCGTCACGACGAGCTTCGCAAGCAGCGAGTCGAACTGCCCGCCGATGACGTCGCCGGAGACGACGCCGGAGTCGACGCGCACGCCGGGGCCCGTCGCGGGGGAGAAGACCTGCACGGGGCCGGGGGCTGGGATGAAGCCGGCGCCTGCGTCCTCGCCGTTGATGCGGAACTCGAACGAGTGGCCGCGCACCTCGGGATCCGGGTAGTCGAGCACGCCGCCCTCGGCGATGCGGAGCTGCTCGCGCACGAGGTCGATGCCCGTGACCTCCTCGGACACGGGGTGCTCGACCTGCAGACGCGTGTTGACCTCGAGGAACGAGATCGTGCCGTCGCGGCCCACGAGGAACTCGCACGTGCCGGCGCCGACGTAGCCGACCTCGCGCAGGATGGCCTTCGACGAGTCGTAGAGGCGGGCGACCTGCTCGTCGGACAGGAACGGCGCGGGAGCCTCCTCGACGAGCTTCTGGTGGCGGCGCTGCAGCGAGCAGTCGCGCGTCGAGACGACGACGACGTTGCCGTGCGCATCCGCGAGGCACTGCGTCTCGACGTGGCGCGGGCGGTCGAGGTACTTCTCGACGAAGCACTCTCCGCGGCCGAACGCCGCGACGGCCTCGCGCGTGGCGGAGTCGAACAGCTCGGGGATCTCCTCGCGGGTGCGCGCCACCTTGAGGCCGCGGCCCCCGCCGCCGAACGCCGCCTTGATCGCGACGGGCAGCCCGACCTCGTCGGCGAACGCGACGACCTCGTCGGCCGTCTCGACGGGGTTGAGGGTGCCGGGTGCGAGCGGCGCTCCCACCTTCTCGGCGATGTGGCGCGCCGAGACCTTGTCGCCGAGCTGCTCGATGGCGTCGGGGCTCGGCCCGATCCACGTGATCCCCGCGTCGATCACGGCGCGCGCGAAGTCGGCGTTCTCGGCGAGGAAGCCGTAGCCGGGGTGCACGGCGTCGGCGCCCGAGCGGCGGGCGACCGACAGGATCTTCTCGATGACGAGGTACGACTCGGCGCTCGTCGACCCGTGCAGCGAGTACGCCTCGTCGGCGAGCTGCACGTGCTGGGCGTCGCGGTCGGGCTCCGCGTAGACGGCGACGCTGCCGATCCCCGCATCCCTCGCGGCTCGGACGACTCGGACGGCGATCTCGCCACGGTTGGCGACGAGGACCTTCGTGATGCGTGGCATGAGCATCGAGCCTACGCGACGGGCGATGCCGCCTCTCGGAGGACGTCGACAACGGCGAGCGGGGTGCCGTTGCCGATCCCCACAGCGTCGTCAGGATGCGCGGTCGGGGAAAGGGGGACGGCGATGCCGTCGCATCTTGCGGAGTGAGTGCTCACTCAGTACGGTGTTCGATCGTGGCACCACCGACCCGCATGACGCTCGAGGACCGCCAGGTGCAGATCCTCGACGCGATCGTCCCCGTCGTGCTCGAGCACGGCGCGGCCATCACCTCCCGGCAGCTCGCCGATGCCGCCGGCGTCGCCGAGGGCACCCTCTTCCGCTCGTTCGGCGACAAGGACTCGCTGCTGCGCGCCCTCTTCGACCGCACGGCCGAGGTCGCCTACGAGCTCGACGACCTCGACGATCTCGCCGACGCGGGCCTCGAGGCCACCGTCCGCGCGATCGCGGGCGTGCTCACCGTGCGCTTCTCGACCATCTTCCAGATGGCGATCGCGCTCGGTCCCGTCCTGCTCGCCGAGGGGCGCAGGGACGATCCCCGCTTCGACGAGCTGCGCGACCGCATCGCTGCGCTGCTCGCCGAGCACGAGGACGAGCTGGCGGTCGCGCCGCTCGTCGCAGCCGATGCGCTGCGCACCCTGACGTTCGCCGCGGCGACCGGCTGGGGAGACCGCAGCGCCATGGACATGTCAGACGTCACCGGCATCCTGCTGCACGGGATCGCCCGTGCCGATACCCGGAAGGAGAGCCGCGCATGAAGCTGTGGAGGCTCATCACCGCCGCGATCCGCACCTCGTGGGTCGCCTTCATCCTCGTCGTCGTGTTCCAGCTCACGCAGGCGCTGCTGTCGCTCATGCTGCCCACGATCAACGCCGACATCATCGACGAGGGCGTGCTGCAGGGCGACACGGGCACCATCTGGAGGCTCGGCGGCGAGATGCTGCTCATGAGCCTCGGGCAGGTGATCGCGAACTCGCTCGCGATCCTGTTCGGTGCTCGCCTGGCCATGACGGCCGGCCGCGACCTCCGCGCGCGCATCTTCGCGCGCGTGTCGTCGTTCTCCGAGCGCGACGTGCAGCGCTTCGGCGCCGCGAGCCTCATCACCCGCAACACGAACGACGTGCAGCAGGTGCAGATGCTCGTGCTCATGGGCTGCACGATGCTCATGTCGGCGCCGATGCTCGCGATCGGCGGCGTGGTCATGGCCGTGCGCGCCGACGCCGAGCTCTCGCGACTCATCTGGGTCATCGTGCCGCTCATGGTGCTCGTCATGGCCGTGATCGTGTCGCGGCTCGTGCCGATCTTCGTGCTGCTGCAGGAGCGCATCGACCGCATCAACCAGGTCATGCGCGAGCAGCTCACGGGCATCCGCGTCGTGCGCGCCTTCGTGCAGGAGCGTCGCGAGCGCGCCCGCTTCCAGCAGGCCAACGACGGCGTGACCGACGCGATGCTGCGCACCGGCAACCTCTTCGTGCTCACCTTCCCGCTCGTCATGCTGATCGTGAACGCGTCGAGCGTCGCCGTCATCTGGTTCGGCGCGCAGCTCGTCGACCAGGGCACGCTCGAGGTCGGCACGATGATGGCGTTCCTGCAGTACCTCATGCAGATCCTGTTCGGCGTGATGATGGCGACGTTCCTCACGATGATGATCCCGAGGGCCGCCGTCGGCGCTCGCCGCATCACCGAGGTGCTCGAGACGCAGCCGACCGTCGCGGTCTCGACCGCGGCGCGCACCGAGCAGCCGACGCCGGGCGCGATCGTCTTCGACGACGTCACCTTCACCTATCCGGGCGCCGAGACGCCCGTGCTGCAGGGCGTCTCGTTCTCGGCGGCGCCCGGCGAGACGGTCGCGATCATCGGCTCGACCGGTGCGGGCAAGACGACGATCGTCAACCTCGTGCCGCGCCTGTTCGACGTCACGAGCGGCTCGGTCACGGTCGGCGGCGTCGACGTGCGCGACGCCGACGAGCAGTCGTTGTGGGCGTCGATCGGCCTCGTGCCGCAGAAGCCCTACCTGTTCTCCGGCACGATCGCCTCGAACCTCCGCTACGGCAAGGAGGACGCCACCGACGAGGAGCTCTGGACGGCGCTCGAGACGGCGCAGGCCGCCGACTTCGTGCGCGCGAAGGAGCAGGGGCTCGAGAGCCTCGTCTCGCAGGGCGGCACGAACGTCTCGGGCGGGCAGCGGCAGCGGCTCGCGATCGCGAGGGCCATCGTGAAGCGGCCACCGATCCTCGTCTTCGACGACTCCTTCAGCGCCCTCGACCTCGGCACCGACGCCCGCCTGCGCGCGGCGCTGGCGACCGACGTCGTCGGCACGACGAGGCTCGTCGTCGCCCAGCGCGTGTCGACGATCGTCGACGCCGACCGCATCGTCGTGCTCGACGAGGGCCGCGTCGTGGGCCTCGGCACCCACGACGAGCTGCTCGCATCCAACGACACGTATCGCGAGATCGTCGACTCGCAGATGGCCGTGGAGGTCTGACGATGGCCAGGCAGAGGAACGCACAGGAGCCCAGCGTGGAGCGCGAGCCCACCGAGGAGGAGCTGCTCGAGGCCGAGCTCGCCGAGGCGGCGCGACGCGAGGCAGGCGACTGGGACGCGCCGCCGCCAGGCAAGGCGCGCGCCCTCATCCCCACGCTCAAGCGACTGCTGGGCATGTTCGCGCCCTACAAGGTGCTGCTCGCGATCGTGTTCGTCGTCGGCACGGCCGGCATCGTGCTCAACGTCATCGCGCCGCGCGTGCTCGCCGAGGCGACGAACCTCATCGTGCAGGGCCTCGTGCAGCTGCAGCTGGGCGCGCAGGGCGTGCCTGCCGGCACGTCGCAGGACGACGTCGTCGCGCTGCTGCGGCAGTCCGACCAGGGCGACTTCGCGAACATCATCGAGAACATGCAGGGCTTCCAGGTCGGTGCCGGCATCGACTTCGCGGCGCTGAGCCAGGTGCTCATGCTCGTGCTGGCCCTCTACGTGGTCGCAAGCCTGTTCCAGTGGGTGCAGGGCTACTTCGTCAACCGCGTCGTGCAGCGCACCGTCGCGCGTCTGCGCTCCGACGTCGAGGACAAGGTCCACCGCCTGCCGCTGCGGTACTACGACGGCATGCAGCGCGGCGAGCTGCTCTCGCGCGTCACGAACGACCTCGACAACGTGGGCCAGTCGATGAGCCAGACGCTGTCGCAGATCGTCACGGGCGTGCTGACGATCGTCGGCGTGCTCGTCATGATGCTCACGATCAACGTGTGGCTCGCGCTCATCGCGCTCATCTCGGTGCCGCTCACCGGCATCATCCTCGGGCTCGTCATGGGACGCGCGCAGGGGCTGTTCGCCGAGCAGTGGAAGCGCACCGGCCGCCTCAACGGCCTCGTCGAGGAGTCGTTCACGGGCCATGCCCTCGTGAAGGTCTTCGGCAAGGAGCGCGAGGTGCGCGAGCAGTTCCAGGTCGAGAACGAGGCCGTCTTCCAGGCGTCGTTCAAGGCGCAGTTCCTCTCGGGCCTCGTCTTCCCGCTCATGACGTTCGTCGGCAACGTCGGCTACGTGCTCGTCGCCGTCGCGGGCGGCCTGTTCGTCGCGAACGGCTCGATCCGCATCGGCGACGTGCAGGCGTTCATCCAGTACTCGCAGCAGTTCTCGCAGAACCTCGGCCAGCTGGGCCAGACGTTCACGATGGTGCAGTCGGGTGCTGCGAGCGCCGAGCGCGTGTTCGAGCTGCTCGACGCCGACGACGAGGAGTCCGACGCCGACGGCGGCACGATCGCGTCGACGACGGGCGCCGTGGCGTTCGAGCACGTCGAGTTCTCGTACGACCGCGGCGAGGACGGCACGGGGCAGCCGCTCATCAGCGACCTGTCGCTGTCGGTCGAGCCCGGCCAGACGGTCGCGATCGTGGGCCCGACGGGTGCCGGCAAGACGACGCTCGTGAACCTGCTCATGCGGTTCTACGAGATCGACGGCGGTCGCATCACGCTCGACGGCGTCGACACGCGCACCCTCACGCGCGACGCGCTGCGCGAGCAGACCGGCATGGTGCTGCAGGACACGTGGCTCTTCGGTGGCACGATCCGCGACAACATCGCCTACGGCAGGCCCGATGCGACCGAGGAGCAGATCCACGAGGCCGCGAAGGCGACGTTCGTCGACCGGTTCGTGCAGTCGCTGCCCGACGGGTACGACACCGTGCTCGACGAGGAGGCCTCGAACCTCTCGGCAGGCGAGAAGCAGCTCGTGACGATCGCGCGAGCGTTCCTCGCACAGCCGTCGGTGCTCATCCTCGACGAGGCGACGTCATCGGTCGACACCCGCACCGAGCTGCTGCTGCAGCAGGCGATGGCCGCGCTGCGACGCGACCGCACCTCGTTCGTCATCGCGCACCGCCTCTCGACGATCCGCGACGCCGACGTCATCCTCGTGATGGAGCACGGCGACATCGTCGAGCAGGGCTCGCACGAGGAGCTGCTCGTGGCTCGGGGCGCCTACCGCAGGCTCTACGACGCGCAGTTCCAGCAGGCCGCCGTCGACCTCGACGCCGACGCGGTCGGCGCGGGCGCACCCACGGGCTCGACGCCGACGCATCCCCAGACCTGACCTGCTCGTGATGGCGGTGGTCCGGCTCCGGCCGGGCCGCCGCTCGTCGTGCCGGCGGCGCGGGCGACGCCGTCAGCGGTTCCAGAGCGAGTGCCAGGCGACGCCGAGCTCGCGGGCGAGGCGGCGCACCGTGGGGATGCTCATGCCGATGACCGTCGACGGGTCGCCGTGGATCTCGTCGACGAACGCCGAGCCGAGCGAGTCGATCGTGAAGGCACCCGCGACCTCGAGCGGCTCGCCGGTGGCGACGTAGGCGTCGATCTCGTCGTCGGCGAGGTCGGCGAAGCGCAGCCGCGCCGCCACGGTCGCGCCGACGGCGCCGACGACGCGGCCCTCGTCGAGCCGCACGAGCCAGTGCCCCGAGTGCAGCACGGCCTCGCGCCCGCGCTGCGCGAGCCAGCGCTCGCGGGCGCGCTCTGCGGTGTGGGGCTTGCCGAGCGTGACGCCGCCGAGCTCGAGCGCCGAGTCGCCACCGAACAGCAGCCCCTCCATGGGGCGGCCCTCGGGCTCGCGGCCGAGCACCGCCTCGGCCTTCGCCCGCGCGAGCAGCTGCACGACCTGCGCGGTCGAGGCCGGCCCGTGCTCGGCCTCGTGGGCGGCGACCGCGAGGTCCTCGTCGACGTCGCTCGCGAGCAGCACGGGCTCGATGCCCGCCTGGCGCATGAGCATGAGGCGGGCGGGGGAGGTGGAGGCGAGATGGAAGCGCATCGGTCGACAGGCTAGCCGCGCAAGGCGTCGCCGCGAGGCGATGCATCCTCGTAGCGTGGGGGCATGGCAGCAGCAGCGCACGAGCCCACCCACGACGTCATCGTGATCGGCGGTGGGCCGGTCGGCGAGAACGCCGCCCAGTACGCCATCCAGGGCTCGGATCGCACCGTGGCCCTCGTCGAGGCCGAGCTCGTGGGCGGTGAGTGCTCGTACTGGGCGTGCATGCCCTCGAAGGCGCTGCTCGTGCCCGCCGCGGTGCGCTCGCTCGCGCAGCACATGCCGGGGCTGCGGCCGCAGGGGCCGCTCGACGTCGAGGCGGTGCTGGCCCGCCGCGACTCCTTCACCTCGGGATGGGACGACGCCGGCCAGGTGCAGTGGGCGGAGGGCGCGGGCATGGAGGTCGTGCGCGGGCACGGCAGGCTCGCCGGTGAGCGGACGGTCGTCGTCGGCGATCGCACGCTCGTGGCGAGGCACGCGGTGGTGCTCGCGACGGGGTCGGTGCCTGTGACGGCGCCCATCGACGGGCTGGAGGCTGCGCTGCCGTGGGGCTCGCGCGATGCGACGGCGATGCACGAGGTGCCCGGCTCGATCCTCGTCGTCGGCGGCGGGGTCGTGGCGTGCGAGGCGGCGACGTGGCTCGCGGCGCTCGGCGCGCACGTGACGCTCGCCGTGCGCGGCGGACTGCTGTCGCGACTCGAGCCGGTGGCTGGGGAGGCGGTCGAGGAGGGGTTGCGCGCGGCAGGCGTCGACGTGCGGCTGCACGCCGACGTGCAGGCGGTGCGACGCGACGACGCGCGCGACACGGGCGTCGGTCACGTCCACGGTGGCGCGGTGACGACGACGATCGACGGCGTCGAGGTCACGACCGACGAGATCCTCGTCGCGACCGGCAGGCGTCCGGCGACCGACGGTCTCGGGCTCGAGACCGTCGGCCTCGAGAGCGTCGCGGTCGACGGCAGGCAGCGCGTCGCAGGTGGCGAGGGCTGGCTGTACGCCGCTGGCGACGTCGCGGGCAGGTGGCAGCTGACCCACATGGGCAAGCACGAGGCGCGCATCGCCGGCGAGGTCATCGGGCACGTCACGGGCGGCGGCGCGGCGCACGACGTCGTCGGCGTCGACGACGATCCGCTCACGCAGGTCGTGTTCACGGATCCGGAGGTCGCGGCCGTGGGCCTGACGCATGCGGAGGCGCTCGATCGCGGCATCCGCGTCGAGCGCGTCGCGATCGACCTGGCCGTCGCGGGCACCGCACTCGCGCGCGACGACGCGGGCGGCCGCGTCATCGCGATCGTCGACGCCGACCGCGACGTGCTCGTGGGTGCGACGCTCGTCGGCCATGGCGTCGCCGAGCTGCTGCACGCCGCGACGGTCGCGGTCGCGGCGCGCGTGCCCATCGCGCGCCTGTGGCACGCGGTGCCCGCCTACCCGACGGCGAGCGAGATCTGGCTGCGCGTCGTCGAGGACCTCCGCAGCCAGCGCCGAGGCTGACGCCTCGGCGCCTGCGGGCGCGCCCGTGCCGAGCGTGGGAGGATCGTGGGATGCCCATCCAGCGCGGAGACGAGCTCGTCCTCACCATCGACAACGTCGCCCACGGCGGCGTCTTCGTCGGCAGGCACGAGGGGCGCGTGCTGTTCACGCCCGACACCGTGCCCGGCGAGACGGTGCGGGTGCGCGTCACCGACCTGAAGAAGTCGTTCGGCCGCGCCGAGACGCTCGAGGTGCTCGAGGCGTCGCCCGACCGCGTGACGCACGTGTGGCCGGAGGCCGACATCGACCGGGCTCCCGAGCGCCGCGCGGGCGGCGCCGACCTCGGCCACGTGCGCCTGCCGGCGCAGCGCGCCCTCAAGCAGCGCGTCATCGAGGATGCGCTGCGCCGCACGGGTCGCATCGAGCGCGACGTGAAGGTTCGGCCGGCCCCTGGCGACGACGCGCGCGGAGGGCTCGGCTGGCGCACGCGCGTCACGCTGCAGGTCGACGAGCAGGGCAGGCAGGGGCCGTTCGCGGCCCGCAGCCACACCGTGGTGCCCGTGGCGTCCCTGCCGCTCGCGACCGACGGCATCCAGGAGCAGGCGCAGCTCGACATGCGCCTGCCCGGCGCGTCGCGCGTCGACTACGTGCAGCGCGCCGACGGCTCGGTCGACGTCATGGCGACCGAGGGCGAGGCGGTGCGCGGCCGCACCGACACGATCCTCGAGCGCGTCGGCGATCGCGAGCTGCGCGTCGACCGCGCAGGGTTCTGGCAGGTGCACCGCGAGGCGCCGAGCGTGCTGGTCGACGCGGTGCGCCGTGCGATCGACACGGATCTGATCGACCCGAAGGCCGCGAACCTCGACCTGTACGGCGGCGTCGGGCTGCTCGCCACGGCGCTCGGCGACGTGCTGGGTCCGCAGGCGCGCATGATGAGCGTCGAGTCCGACGAGACGGCGACCGACCACGCGAGCGAGAACCTCGCGGAGTGGCTCGGTGCGCTCGCGATCACGGCCCGTGTCGATCGCTTCCTGCGGGATGCGCTGCAGGACGCGTCGGCGGTGGAGCGCGATCGGCTGCGCGCCGCGACGGTCGTGCTCGACCCGCCGCGCGCCGGTGCCGGTGGCGAGACGATCGCCTCGCTCGTCGAGCTGGCCCCCAAGCAGGTCGTCTACGTCGCATGCGACCCGGTCGCCTTCGCACGAGACGCGAGGCTGCTGGTGGACGGCGGCTACGACCTGGGTCCCATCCAGGCGTACGACCTCTTCCCGCACACCCACCACGTCGAGTGCGTGGCACGGTTCACGCGGGCGTAGTCCTGGGATCCCGCCCAGATCACGCCTGAGCGGGCCGTCGAGCGTCATGCGCAGTCGAGACCCCGCTTCGGCGCGATCTGCGCGCCGCGGTGCCACCCGCGGGAGGATGGACGCGTGAGCGAGCTCGACGACGTCGCGGCAGCGCTGCTGGCGGAGCCGCCTGGCGCGTTCATCGCCGCGCGCGACGCCCGCGCCAAGGTCGAGGAGGATCGCGGGCTCGCCCGTGGCATCCGCGCCTTGCGCCGACCCTCCGTGGCTGCGTGGGTCGTCGACGCGTTCGCGCGCGAGCGGACGGAGGAGGTCGAGCGGATGCTCGCGCTCGCCGAGTCGCTGCGCGCAGCGCACGACGACCTCGACGGCGCCGAGCTGCGCGCCCTGTCCGCACAGCGCCGCACCCTCGTGGCACGGCTCGCGGCGGAGGCGGTCGCCGTCGCCGAGGCGGCTGGCGTGCGCGTGAGCCCGTCGGTGCGCGAGGAGGTCGAGCGCACCCTCACCGCCGCCATGCTCGATGAGGCGGCAGGGCGGGCGGTCGCCAGCGGCAGGCTCGTGCGTGCGCTCGAGGCGGTCGGGCTCGACGGCGTCGACCTCTCCGGTGCGCTCGCAGGAGGCGATCCGCCGCCTGCGGCGCCGCGGGCGAGTCGCGACGAGCTCGCCGAGCGCCGGGCGCGCAGGGCTGTGGAGCGTGCGGCCGACGAAGCCCAGCAGGCGGCGAGCGAGGCGGAGCGCGAGCTGCGGCGCATCGAGGCGGCGGAGACGACGGCGAGGGAGCGTGCCGAGCATCTCGAGCAGCGCATCGCCGAGCTGCAGCGCGACGTCGCGCAGCTGACCCGCGAGGTCGATGCGGCCCGCGGCGACGAGCGCGACGCCGCCGAGGCGCGAGCAGCGGCCGAGCGCGCGGTCGCCGAGGCGAAGGAGCGTGCGGCGCAGGCGCGCGACGCCCTCGACTGACCGCCCGCCTCAGCGCAGCAGCGCCAGCAGCGCCCGCTCGCGCGAGCCCTTCGTGCCCACGGTCTCGCCGGCCTCGAACCGCTCGATCACCTCGGGGTCGATGTACGACGACCTGGCGACCGACGGGGTGTTGCCGAGCGCCTCCGACACCTCCACGACCGCCTCGCGCACGCGCTTCGCACGCTCGCGCTGCGTGCCGACGTCGCGGGCGCGGGCGAGCGCGTCTGCGGCGACGATCGTGCCGTGCAGCGTGCGGAAGTCCTTCGCGGTGAACTCGCCGCCCGTCGCCTCGCGCACCGCCGCGTTCAGGTCGGCGTCGCGCAGCACGCGCCACCCGCCGGCGTCGCGCCACGCGAACAGGCGCGAGCGCGCAGAGCGCGCCGTGAGCTCGGCGACGCATGCCGCGAGCGGCGCATCCTCGATCGTCACGTCGAAGCGCTGCGCGCTCTTGCCGGGGAAGCGCAGGCGCACGGCGTGGCCGTCGACGGTGACGTGCCGCACGAGCAGGGTCATGAGGCCGCGGCTGCCGTGCTCCTCGGCGTACGCGTCGCCGCCCGCCCGGATCGCGACGACGTCGAGCAGTCGCATCGCGGCGGCGAGCACGCGCTCGCGCGTCAGGCCGTCCGCGCCGAGGTCGGCCGTGATGCGGCGCCTCGCGGCCGGCAGCGCCTCGGCGAGGTCGAGGGCGCGCTCGAACTTCACGCGCTCGCGCTTCGCCGACCAGTCCTCGTGGTACCGGTACTGGGTGCGGCCCGCGTCGTCGACGCCCGTGGCCTGGATGTGGGCGAGCGGGTCGGCCGCGATCCACACGTCCTTCCAAGCAGGCGGCAGCACGAGCGCCGCGCAGCGCTCGCGATCGGCGGCCGACACCTTCCTGCCGTTGTCGTGCGCATACGTCCAGCCCGTGCCGGCCCGGCGGCGCCGGATGCCGGGGTCGTCGCCGGGGTGCGCGCGTCGCAGCCTCGCCATCGTCAGGCTCCCGTGCCGGCCGCGTCGCTCAGAAGCCCGAGGTCGCCGCGAGCGAGCCGTCGCCGGGGCGCGTGCCTGCGAGCCACCCCGTGGGAGCGTCGAGCACCTTGCGATGCTTCGTCTGCGCCCAGTCGGTGCCGAGCTCGGTGAGCACCGCGTGCACCGCGGCCTGCTCCTCGGCGGTGGGCGAGCCCTGCAGCACCACCATGTCGGTGTCGGCGGGCGTCGGCTTCCAGGTCTCCGTCATGCTGTCATCGTCCCCGTCGTCTCGCGCCCCTACAAGGGGATGTTGCCGTGCTTGCGCTCGGGGCGGGCGACCTTCTTCGTGCGCAGCGCGCGGAAGGCCTTCGTGATGGCGACGCGCGTCTCGGACGGCTCGATGATGCCGTCGAGCTCGCCGCGCTCGGCGGCCAGGAACGGGCTCGTCACGTTGTAGGTGTAGTCGTTCGCGAGCTGCTGGCGCACGGCGGCGACGTCGCGCCCCTCCTCCTCGGCCTGCTTCAGCTCGGCCCGGTAGAGGATGTTCACGGCGCCCTGGCCGCCCATGACGGCGATCTCGGCCGTCGGCCACGCGATGTTGATGTCGGCGCCGAGCTGCTTCGAGCCCATGACGATGTACGCGCCGCCGTAGGCCTTGCGCGTGATGACCGTGACCATCGGCACCGTCGCCTCGGCGTACGCGTAGATGAGCTTCGCGCCGCGGCGGATGACGCCCGTCCACTCCTGGTCGGTGCCCGGCAGGTAGCCGGGCACGTCGACGAGCGTGAGGATCGGGATGGAGAAGGAGTCGCAGAAGCGCACGAAGCGAGCGGCCTTCTCGCCCGCCTCGATGTTGAGCGTGCCCGCACGCTGCTTCGGCTGGTTGGCGATGACGCCGACCGTGCGGCCCTCGAGCCGACCGAAGCCGATGACGATGTTCGGCGCGTACAGCGGCTGCACCTCGAGGAACTCGCGGTCGTCGACGAGCACCTCGATGATGTCGAGCACGTCGTACGGCTGGTTCGGGGAGTCGGGGATGACGCGGTCGAGCGTGCGGTCGAGGTCGTTGACGACGCGGTGCGCCTGATGGTCGTACGCGGGCACCTCCGACTGGTTGTTGTCGGGCAGGAACGCCAGCAGCGCGCGCACGTAGTCGAGCGCGTCGTCCTCGTCGGAGGCGAGGTAGTGGCTGACGCCGGAGATGGAGTTGTGGGTGAGGCCGCCGCCGAGCTCCTCGAAGCCGACCTCCTCGCCCGTGACCGTCTTGATGACGTCGGGGCCCGTGACGAACATGTGGCTCGACTTGTCGACCATGATGACGAAGTCGGTGAGCGCGGGGCCGTAGACGGCGCCGCCTGCAGCCGGGCCCATGATGATGGAGATCTGCGGGATGACGCCGGAGGCGGCGGTGTTGCGCTTGAAGATCTCGCCGTACTTGCCGAGGGCGACGACGCCCTCCTGGATGCGGGCGCCGCCGGAGTCGAGCATGCCGACGATGGGCACGCCCACCTTCACGGCGTAGTCCATGATCTTCACGATCTTCTCGCCGGCGACCTCGCCGAGCGAGCCGCCGAACGTCGTGAAGTCCTGCGAGTAGACGGCGATGCGGCGGCCGTGGATCGTGGCGATGCCCGTGACGACGGCGTCGCCGTACGGCCGCTTGGCGTCCATGCCGAACGAGGTCGAGCGGTGCCGCACGTACGCGTCGAACTCGACGAACGTGCCGGGGTCGACGAACGCCTCGATGCGCTCGCGCGCCGACTTCTTGCCCTTGGCGTGCTGGCGCTCCCTGGCCGCGCGCTCCTTCGCGACGACGGCCTCCTGGTTGCGCTGACGCAGGTGCTCGATCCGGGCCGCGGTGGTCGTCTCGGGGTTGGTCACCCGTCCACACTAGACGGCGGCGGATGCCTCGGCCTGGCGGCATCCCACGACGTCCTCGGCCGATCCGTCGTGGAATCCTCCAACGCCTCGCGCGTGCGCGTCGCGCGGGTAGCGTGGGCGCGTGCCCATGCCCTTCGAGTCCGCGCGCCGGGTCGCGACGGTCACGGCGCTGCCCTCGGTCGGCAGCACCTTCGACGTCGTCGACTCGTCTGCGCCGACGCTCAGCGCGTGGGCGACGCTCGACCAGCGCGCCGGCCGGGGGAGACTCGGCAGGCAGTGGGTCGCGCCGGCGGGCAGGTGCCTCGCGGCGAGCATCCTGGTTCGGCCGACGACGGCCGAGGCGTCGTGGGGGTGGCTGCCGCTGGCGGTGGGCCTCGCGCTCGCCGAGACGATCGACCCGCTCGTCCCCGGCGCTCGCGTCGGCGTGAAGTGGCCGAACGACGTGCTCGTCGACGGCCAGAAGGTCGCGGGCATCCTCTGCGAGCGTCGCGGCGACGCCGTCGTGGTGGGCGTGGGCGTCAACCTCGTGCTCGAGCCCCATGAGCTGCCGACGGATCGTGCGACGTCGCTGCGCATCGCTGGCGCGACCGGCGACGCCGACGCGCTCGCCGACGCCGTGCTGGCAGGCGTGCTGCGTGGCCTCGCCGCGCACGCCGACCTCGCCGATGCGGCGCTGCACGCGCGCATCGCTCGCCGCTGCTCGACGATCGGCGAGCACGTGCGGGTGCTGCTGCCCGGCGATCGCACGCTCGTGGGCACCGCGACGGGCCTCGGGCCCGCCGGCGAGCTCGACGTGGACGTCGACGGGGCACGCGAGCGGGTGTCGGCCGGCGACGTCACGCACGTGCGATGACTGCTGGGAGGATGGGGCCATGAGCGATCCGGAGCGCATCGTCGTGCGCCTGCGATCCCATGGGCGTGCGCTCCTGCTGCCCGCCGTGCTGCTGTGCGCCATCGCGTTCGGCACGACGTTCGCGCTCGACCGCGTCGCGTGGGAGCTGTGGGACGTCGTCGTCGTCACGGTCGCGATCGTGCTGACCGTCGCCCTGTGCGTCGTGCCGACGCTCGCGTGGCTGTCGCGGCGCGTCGTCGTGACGTCGCGCCGGGTCATCGTGCGCAGCGCGTTCGGCGGCCAGAAGCGCGACGTGCCGCTCGCGCGCATCCACGACGTCACGCTGCGCAGGCACGGCATCCAGGCGCTGCTGGGCTCCGGCGACGTGCTGCTGTCGACGGGCGGCGAGCAGCCGGTGACCCTCGCGGACGTGCCGAGCGCGTCGCTCGTGCAGCGCACCCTCACCGACCTCGTGGCGCAGACCCCCGCGATGCAGGCGCAGCAGCACCCCGAGTCGCCGCTGCAGCACCCGAACGCCCTGCGCGTCGACGACGCGCCCCGACGGGAGGACCTCGCATGACCGCACCCCGCATCGCCGTCGTCGGCTGCGGCTACCTCGGCGCCGTGCATGCAGCAGGCATGGCCTCGCTCGGCTTCGAGACGATCGGCATCGACGTGGACGCCGCGCGCGTCGAGGCGCTGCAGGCCGGGTCGGCGCCGTTCTTCGAGCCCGGTCTCGACGCGATGCTGGGCTCGGCGATCGACGCGGGCACGCTGCGCTTCACGACCGACGCGTCTGGCGTCGACGCCGACGTCTGGTTCCTGTGCGTGGGCACGCCGTCGCGCGCGGGCTCCGGCGCCGCCGACCTCACGTTCGTCGACGCGGCGATCGAGGCGCTCGTGCCGCGGCTGCGCGAGGGGATGCTCGTCGTCGGCAAGTCGACGGTGCCCGTCGGCACCGCGGAGCGGCTCGCGGGCCTCGTCGAGCCCACGGGCGCGCGGCTCGCGTGGAATCCCGAGTTCCTGCGCGAGGGCCTCGCCGTCACCGACACGCTCGCACCCGATCGGCTCGTCTACGGCGTGCGCGACGGCGACGACGCCTCGGTCGCGGCGCTCGACGCCGTGTACGCGTCGATCATCGCCCGCGAGACGCCGCGCATCGTCACCGACTTCGCGACGTCGGAGCTCGTGAAGACGAGCGCGAACGCGTTCCTCGCGACGAAGATCTCGTTCGTGAACGCCATGGCGGAGGTCGCAGAGCAGGCCGGTGCCGACGTCGTGCAGCTCGCCGACGCCATCGGCATCGACGCGCGCATCGGTCGCCGCTTCCTGAACTCGGGCATCGGCTTCGGCGGCGGTTGCCTGCCGAAGGACATCCGCGCCTTCCGCGCGCGGTCGATCGAGATCGGCGCGGGCGACGCGCTCGGGTTCCTCGACGAGGTGGATCGCGTGAACCAGCGCCGCCGCGACCGGATGGTCGCGCTCGTGGAGCGCGAGCTCGCCGCGGCGGGCGGGGGAGCGATCGCGATGCTGGGGCTCGCGTTCAAGCCCGACAGCGACGACGTGCGCGACTCGCCTGCGCTCGAGGTCGCGACGCGGCTCGCGAGCACGCACGACCTCGTCGCGTACGACCCGCAGGCTGCGGCGCCGGCGATGCGGCGCGTGCCCGAGCTGCGCGTGGCCGACTCGCTCGACGCCGCCATCGCGGGCGCCGCCGTGCTCGCGCTCGGCACCGAGTGGGCCGAGTTCCGCCAGCTCGACCCCGTGGACGTCGCACGTCGCACGAGCGCGCGCGTCGTCGTCGACGGTCGCAACGCGCTCGACCGTGAGGCGTGGAGCGCAGCCGGCTTCCGCGTCGTCGCGATCGGCAGGCCCGACCGCGATCCCGTGGCAGCCGTCGCACCGCAGTCGGCATCGATCGAAGAGGAGACCCGCGCATGATCGTCGGCGTCGTCGGAGGCGGGCAGCTCGCCCGCATGATGATCCCCCCTGCCATCGCGCTCGGCATCGAGCTGCGCGTGCTCGCGGAGTCCGAGGGCATGTCGGCGGCGCTCGCGGCGACGGCCGTCGGCGACTACCGCGACGCCGAGACGGTGCTCGCGTTCGCGCGGGGCGTCGACGTCGTCACCTTCGACCACGAGCACGTGCCGCAGGAGGTGCTGCAGCGGCTCGTGGACGCCGGCGTCGCCGTGCATCCCGGCCCGCACGCGCTGCGGTTCGCGCAGGACAAGCGGCAGATGCGCCAGCGCATGGCCGAGCTCGGCGTCGCGCAGCCCGACTGGGCACCCATCGACGACGCCGAGGCGCTGCGGACGTTCCTCGACGACCACGGCGGCGTCGCGATCGTGAAGACCGCGACGGGTGGCTACGACGGCAAGGGCGTGCGCGTCGTGCGCGCCGTCGACGACGTGGCCGACTGGATCGCGGGCGCAGCCGACGGCGGGCCGCAGCTGCTCGCCGAGGAGCTCGTGCCGTTCCGACGCGAGCTCGCGCAGCAGGTCGCGCGCCGCCCGTCCGGCCAGGTCGTCGCGTGGCCGCTGGCGCAGACGGTGCAGCGCGACGGCATCTGCGCCGAGGTCGTCGTGCCCGCGCCGCACGCCGGGCGGATCGGCGCGGTGGCGGAGGAGATGGCGGTGCGCATCGCCGAGGGCCTGGGCGTGACGGGCGCCCTCGCGGTCGAGCTGTTCGAGACCGACGACGGTCGCCTGCTCGTCAACGAGCTCGCGATGCGGCCGCACAACTCGGGCCACTGGTCGATCGACGGCTCCATCACGAGCCAGTTCGAGCAGCATCTGCGGGCCGTGCTCGACCTTCCGCTCGGCTCGAGCGCGATGCTCGCACCCGCTGCCGTGATGGTCAACGTCATCGGCGGACCCGCGGAGGGCCGCATGGAGGCGCGCTACGAGGCGGCGCTGGGTGCGCAGCGCAGCGCGAAGATCCACTCGTACGGCAAGACGGCGAGGCCGGGGCGCAAGGTCGGCCACGTGACGGTCGTGGGCGACGAGCTCGACGAGGTCGCATACGAGGCGAGGGCCGCGGCGGCGGCGTTCGACTGACCGGCGGCGCGCCGCGCGCGCACACGCCGTCCATGGCTGGCACGCCTACCCTGGACCCCGTGGCAGTGCAGGTGAGCGTCATCATGGGGTCCGACTCGGACTGGCGAGTGATGCAGGATGCGGCGACCGCGCTCGACGAGCTCGGCATCGCCTACGAGGTCGACGTCGTGTCCGCGCATCGGACGCCCGACAAGATGGCGGCGTTCGCGCGCGGCGCCGCCGAGCGCGGCGTGCGCGTGATCATCGCGGGCGCGGGCGGCGCGGCCCACCTGCCCGGCATGGTCGCATCCATGACGCGGCTGCCCGTCGTCGGCGTGCCCGTGCCGCTCGAGCGCCTCGAGGGCCTCGACTCGCTGCTGTCGATCGTGCAGATGCCTGCAGGCATCCCCGTCGCGACCGTGTCGATCGGTGGAGCCCGCAACGCGGGCCTGCTCGCCGCCCGCATCCTCGGCACGACCGACCCCGAGCTCGCAGCGCGCCTCGACGCGTTCGCGGCTGCGCTCGAGGAGACGGTCGAGCGCAAGGCGCAGGCGCTGCAGGCGCGCGTCGCCTCCGGCGAGGAGCGCGCATGACGGTGCTGCTCGCGCCCCGCATGTCGCTGCGGAGCCCCGACGTGGGCTCCGAGCGCGTCATGACGCGGCGCGCGTGGTGGCTCGTCGCGGCCGGATTCGTGCTGCCGGGCAGCGCGCAGGTGCTCGCCGGCAGCAGACGCCTCGGCCGGGTCGGGATCGTCGCGACGCTCGTGCTGGTCGTGCTGCTCGTGGTCGCAGGCATCCTGTGGCTCACGGCGCGCTCGGTGCTGCTCACGGTCGTCGGCAATGCGATCGGCCTGCTCGTGCTCGAGGTGCTCGCCGTCGCGTACGGCGTGCTGTGGCTCGTGCTCGGGTTCGACACCCTGCGCCTGACGCGCGTCGCGAAGGCCGCGCCGCGCGCCCGTGCCGTCGTCGCCGCGGTCGCGGTGCTCGCCACCGTCGCGCCCGCGGTCGCCGCCGGCTACTCGGCCACGCTCATCGACGCGGGCCGCGGGCTCGTGTCGAACGTGTTCGACTTCGCAGGGCCGCCCGTCGACGCGATCGACGGCCAGTACACGTTCATGCTGCTCGGCGGCGACGCGGGAGCCGACCGCGTGGGCCTGCGCCCCGACTCCATCACCGTGGTGTCCGTGAACGCCGACACCGGCGCGGCGACGATGATCGGCGTGCCGCGCAACCTCGCGAACGTGCCGTTCCCCGCCGACTCGCCCATGGCGGCCGAGTGGCCCGACGGGTTCGACTGCGGCACGGCCGACTGCCTCATCAACGCGGCCTACACGTACGGCGACAACAACCCGGACCTCTACCCGGATGCCGAGGCTGCGGGATCGAGCCCGGGCATCGAGGCGACGCGCGACGCGGTCGAGGGCGCCACGGGCATCCCCATCCAGTTCTTCGTCATCATCGACATGCAGGGCTTCGACGACCTCATCGACGCGCTCGGCGGCATCACGATCGACATCCCCGCCGACGTGCCGATCGCGATCGAGGGCGGCCCGGTGGAGTCGTGGATCCGGGCGGGCGACGACGTGACGCTCATGGGCTACGAGGCGCTCTGGTACGCCCGCAGCCGCGCGGGGTCGAACGACTACGAGCGCATGGAGCGGCAGCGGGTCGTGCAGGAGGCCGTGATCGCGCAGTTCACGCCGCAGGTGCTGCTCACGCAGTACGCGTCGCTGTCGTCGGCGGGGCAGGATCTCGTGCAGACCGACATCCCGCAGTCGATGATCGGGTCGCTCGCCGACCTCGCCGAGCGCACGCGCGACCTGCCGATCACGAACCTCGAGCTCGTGCCACCGGTCGTGAACACGGCCGCGCCCGACTTCGAGCAGGTGCATGCGCTGGTCGCCGAGGCGATCGCGACCGCCGACACCGTCGACGACCCGGCGCCGTCGCCCTAGACGCGGCCGGCGCCGCGTCCGCGTCGGTGCCGACGCGGACGCGTGTCAGCGGTGGCGCAGGTCGCGGTAGCCGGAGCGCAGCGGGCGAGTCCACCGCATGAGGCGCGTCTGCAGCAGTCCCGCGAGCTCCGCCTCCATGACCTCGCGCTGCAGCAGGGCCGCCTCGCGCTGCGCGAGCGCCTCGTCGCGCTGCGCCTGCGCATACAGCAGCTCGTCGCCAGGCAGGTGCCTGCGCGACCGCGTCTCGCGCCACATGCGCTCGATGACGGGCTCGGCGAGCTCGCCGATGCGCGCGTGCGCGGCCTCGAGCGCCTGCTCGTGCTCGCTGGCGCGCAGCACCGCCTCGGCACGTGCCGCCTGCGCCTCGCCGAGCGCATGCTCGAGCTCGCGCACGCGATCGGCGTGGGAGGCCGCGAGCCGTTCGACGTCGTCGGCGATGATGATCGATCCGACGAGCGAGCGCGACTGCTCGCGCTGCCAGCCGGAGAGCCGCTCGACGCGGGCGCGCAGCGACGCGTCGACGACCTCGCGCTCGGTGCCGAACGCGAGCGAGGGGAGCGCATCGTCGTCGCTGCCGTCCGCGACGGCGACGACGGCATCCCACCAGCGCTCCATCTCGTCGCGCGCACGCGCGCCCACCTCGTCGAGCATGGAGCGGTCGATCGCCATCGCGGCGTCGACGATCGCGGCCGCATCGCCCGTCGCGGTCGCCACGACCGGCACGGCGAGCGCCCGCAGGCCGTGCGCCTCGAGCGCTCCTGCGATCTTCGTCTCCGTGTACTCGTCGACCGAGACGCCGACGGCAGGCACGCCGGCGGCCAGCGCGAACACGACGGGGTGGTAGCGCGACGACACGACGAGCGACGAGGTCGCGACGACCGAGGCGGTCTGCGCAGGCTCGACGGCGCCGAGGGTCGTGACGCGGTCGGCGTGGGTCATCGCGGCGTGGACGGCGGCGTGCATCGCGACGTCGGCGTCGCTGGAGCCGTCGAGCGGAGCGACGTGCGGCACGAGCACGATGTCGAGGTCGTGCTGCTCGGCGACGTGGTCGAGGAGCGACGCCATGCCCTCGACGACGCGGTCCGTCGGCCACAGGCCCGTGCTCGGCGGCACGGTCGCGGCGCAGTAGCGCTGCGGCAGCCCGGGCACGGGGTCGCCGGTGAGCGCGACGGCGTCGTCGTACGTGCGCACGGCACGGATCTCCGAGCCGAGTCGCGCGACGAGGTCGGCAGATGCCGCCTCCCGCACGCCCACGAGCGCTGCGGCGGCGAGCATCTCGCGGACGAGGGCGCCGTGGCGGGCGGAGAGCGTGGGGCCGACGGTCTGGCCCGAGACGACGACCGGTCGCGACAGGGCCGACGCGAGCCGCACGATCGCCGCACGCTCGTAGACGTGGTGCGGCCACAGCGACGACAGGTTGCCTGCACCGGCGATCACGACGAGGTCGGCGGCGGCCACGGCATCGACGACGGCGTGGGCGCGATCGTCGCGCGCGAGCGCGCCGGGCTCGCCCGCGGCGGCACGCGTGATGGCATCGAGCCGCGCCTCGAGCTCGGCCTCGTCTGCCCGTCGCGCCAGCGGGAACCCGAGACGCTCGATCGCCTCGACGCCATAGCGGGCAGCGGTCTCGGCCGGCGTCGACGACACCGCGACGATCTCGGTCGCGCCGCGAGCGCGCAGCTGCCGCACCGCCTCGCCGAGCATCGCCTCGTCGCCCGCGTGCAGCGCGCCATCCTGCACGCCCACGTCGCCGATGATCAGAACCCTCATGTCGTCTCCTCCCCGAGCAGCAGGTCCGCGACCACCGCGGCGCTGCGCTCGAGTCCGTGGTTCGCCCGCAGGTCGGCGAGGGCGCGACCGGCGATCCGTGCAGGCAGCTCCTGGTCGTCGAACAGTCGACGCATCGCGGTCGACGCCGCGTGCCTGTCGGGGTCGGCCCACACGGACGTCGGCGCGTACGGGCGCGCGTCGGGCCCGACCTCGCACAGCTCGTACGGGATGAGCATCGCGGTCTCCGGCGTCTGGAAGTCGAGGTTGCCCGAGTAGGCCGTCGAGATCACGGGCGTGCCGCGCGACATGGCGTCGGCGAGGTTGAGCCCGTACCCCTCCGCTCGGTGCAGCGAGACGTACGCGTCCGCGAGCTCGAGCATGCCGAGCATCTGCGCCGACGACACGTAGCCGTCGACGAAGAGCACGTCCTCGCGTCCGCGTGCGTGCGCACGGATGCGCTCGGCGGCCTCCGGGCGGAGGGCGCCGTTGATCGACTTCACGATGAGGGCGGCGCCGTCGTCGGGGCCGAACGCATCGACGTACGCGTCGATGACCGCGGTGGGGTTCTTGCGCTCCGGCACCGAGAGGTAGTCGAAGCTCGCGAGCATCACGAAGCGGTCGTCCGGCATGCCGAGCACGCGTCTGGTGAACGACGTGGGCTCGTCGGGGATGGGGATGGCGAGCGGTGCCACGCGCACGGGCACGTCGGCGACGGCGGCGATCGCGTCGCGCGTGAACGTCGTCGCGGTCCAGATCTCGTCGACCGTGCGCAGGCCGGGAGCGTCGGCGGGGAACTCCGAGAGCTCCCAGAACCAGTAGCCGATGTGCTTGCCCTCGATGCGGTCGAGCTGCAGCCGGCTCGTGAGCGAGGGCACCTGGTCGGCGTTGACGCAGGAGATGACGTGCTCGAAGCGGCGGTCGCGGCGGACGGTGGCGCGCGGGACGTGCTGCTGCCGCGACATGCTGCCGATCGACGTCGAGATGAGCTCCGTCGGCAGGCCGGTGGCGCGGACCGTCGCGTACATGCGACGTCCGGCCTCGCCGACGCCGAGCTCGGATGCCGCGTAGGCGACGACGCTCCAGCCGAAGCGGCGCGGCGCGGCGCGCTCGACCACGGGCACGCCGCCCGGGGCGAGGTCGGCGAGACGACTCGCGGTCGTCGGGTCGTGCCTGCACCAGCTCGCGAACGCCTCGAGGTGCTCGCCGAGCACGTCGGGGAACGCCTGTCGCAGGTCGATGCGCGACCGCCACACGGCGTACGCGATGCGCGAGAGCCGAGCGGCGCCGTCGCCCAGCTCGGGCTCCACGAGCCACGCGCGGAAGCCGACGGGGTCGCTGAAGGGCTTCGGCACGTCGTAGGGATCGTCGCGTGCGATCGCGTCGATCCACGCATCGCGCACGAGACGACGCACGCTGACGTCGAGCTGCAGCCCGTCCGGGGTCGCGTCGAGGCCGTACGGCGACCTTCGCGTCTCGAGGTGGCCGAGCTCGCGCAGCTCGTCGCCGTAGCTCGCGCACAGCTCGTGCAGCTCGGGATGCTCGCTCAGCAGCGTCCGCGGCCTGTCGCCCATGTGCTTCGAGAGCATCCACGGCTTCGTGGGGTCGTAGCCGCTGAAGTGGTAGAAGCGCAGTGGATCCGGCCCTGCGTGCCAGACGCCGTCGACGCGGTGGATGGGGCGCTCGTGCACGTTCCAGTAGGCGGCGTTGAGCCCACGATCCTTGAGGATGACGTGCGGGAAGAGCGACGGCGCCCAGTCCATCCAGCGCTGGTCGGTGAAGAGCGCGTTCGCGAGGTCGACGACGGCGTCGGTGCGCAGGCGCTCGTGCCACCACGTCGTCGCGGCGATGGCGCGGGCGCCGATGCACGCGAAGCCGAGGTTGTAGATGCCGGACACCATGATGTCGCGCTCGTCGAGCCGCCTGCCGTCGCGCGGCATCGGGTCGAGCGTGTGCGGCGTGAGCGCGACGCCGTCGCGCTCGGCGGCGTCGAACACGTCGTGGATCGGCGCGTAGAAGCGGATGTCGGGGTCGATGTAGGCGGCGGAGCGGGCGCCGCGGCGCAGCAGCATGCGCAGCATCGAGGGCTTGAGTGCCGTCGCGAGCTCCATGACGTCGTAGATCGTCTGCATGAGCTCGAGCTCGTGCGCGTCGAGGCCGAGGTCGCTGGGCAGCAGCACGCCGCCGACGCCCTCGAGCACGCGATCGGACTCGTCGCCGTCGATGACGAGCGTCGAGAACGCGATGTCCGGATGGTGCTCCTGGAAGGAGCGCGCGAGGACTCTCGCCTGTCCGAGGTAGTTGCGGGCGACGATCGTCGCCGCGCAGCGACGCGCGGGCAAGGTGGCCATCCCGGTACCCTACCCAGCGGCGTCTGGACGGCGTCTGCGTTCCAGCAGGTCGCGGCCGACGTCGAGCGAGCCTCGTGAGAAGCGTCCGTAGCGTCCCCGCGCGATGCCGGCGAGCACGGCGGGCACGCGCAGCGGCCGAGCGACGGGCAGGGCTTCGCGCGCGCGCTCGTGCGCGGCCTTCGCGTCGAGCACGCGTCGCTGCGCGGCCGTGCCGAGGCCGCGCGCGTGCGCCTCGCGGGCGAGCGAGGCGGCCCTGGTCGCCTTGCGCGCGTGCGCGCCGGCGTCGTCCTCCACGAGCCTGCCGAGACGCTCGCGCAGCGTGAGCCTGCGAACGCCGATCTGGTTGCCGCCGTGCTGCCGGTACCCGATTGTCGGCTCCTCGACGAGTCGCACGCCGCCGCCGAGCGCGCACGTCATCGCGATCCACTCGTCGTGGATCCAGCCCTGGGGCACCGGGAGCGCTGCGACGGCGGCGTCGCGACGCACGAGCACCGTCGCACCCGTGACGAGGTTGCGACGCAGCAGCGCCTCCAGCGCTCGGCCGTCGCGCATGCGCTCGCGCTCCCAGGGCGAGGCGTCGAGCGAGTCCAGCAGCGTCGCACCGAGATCGGCGCCGTCCGCGTCGATGAGGCGCGCGTCGGAGTGCACGAGGTCGACGCCGTCGAGCGCGTCCAGCATGCGGGCGATCCGATCCGGCTGCCACACGTCGTCCTGGTCGCAGAGCGCGACGACGTCGCCGCTCGTCCTCGCGATCGCGTCCGAGAAGTTGGCGACGAAGCCCAGCGCCGGGTCGTGCGCCGCGACGACGAAGGGCACGTCGGTGCCGGCTGCGACGCGTGCGACGATCGCGAGCGTCGCGTCGTCGGAGGCATCGTCGCCGACGACGATCTCGTCGACGGGCCTCGACTGCGCGAGGATGCTGCGCAGCTGCTCCTCGAGGTACCGCTCGCCCCTGTGGGTGCACAGGGCCACGCTGACGCGGATCACAGGTCTGCGTGCAGGCGCCAGAGCTGCGCGGCCGTCGTCGACCAGTCGAACGCGCGGGCGCGGTCCTGGCCCAGCAGGGCGAGCCGCTCGCGCATGGCGTCGTGCGTGACGGCCTGCGAGATCGCGTGGGCGAGACGGTCGGCGTCGGAGGCGTCGCCCGCGAGCGCCACGGCGAGCCCCGCCTCGGCGGCGATCTCGTCGGAGGAGGGGGAGGAGGGGTGCACGACGGCGGTGCCGTGCGCGAACGCCTCGAGCATCGGCAGGGCGAAGCCGAGCTCGTCGGCCATCAGCACGAGCGCATCGGCGCGCGAGACGACCACGGCGCGGTCGGCGGCGTCGAGCTCGCCAACCGGCACGATGCGCGACGGAGGCAGCCCGGCCTCGACGGCGAGCTGTGCGAGCGTGACGTCTCCCCACGACACGGGACCGGCGACGACGACCGGCATGTCGGGCATCGCGCCGCTCGCGACGGTCGCGACGAGCCGGTCGGCGCGGGCGCGTCGTCCGCGGTCGGTCGTGGCGAGCACGTACCGCTGCGGGAGGCCGAGGCGCCGCGCTCGGGCGTCGGCGTCGGCGGGAACGCTCGACGCGGGGTCGATGCCGGCTCCCACGACGCGCACGCGGTCGCCGAAGTCGTGCAGCTCCTGCAGGCGTGCGGCCGTCGCGTGCGTCGGCACGACGACCGCGTCGGCGTGACGCCATGCGCGCCGCAGGGCGCGGCGGAACCAGCGTGCGGTGCGGGAGTCGCGCTCGAGCGCCTCGAGCCCGTGCACCGTCACGACCACCTGCCTGCCGGCGTCCTCGTCGTCGGAGCGCATGGGCGCGAGGAGGCTCGAGCCGTGCAGCAGGCCCTCGAACGTCGTCGTCGTGAACGAGTGCAGCCATGCCTCGCGCAGCTCGCGCCGCGGCATGCGCGCGAACTCGACGCCGTCGAGCGCACCGAGGCTGGCCTCGACGCTCGCGCGTGCAGCCGCGTCCGCACCCGCTGCGAAGGCGGTGACGTCGATCCCTGCGGGAGCCGACGCGTGCAGGGCGCGTGCGAGCTCGAGGCCGTACCGACCGACGTTCGTGGACTGCTCGCCGACGCCGTCGAGGATGACCCGCAGCGTCGTCACGCGTGCAGGTCCCCGCGTGCGACGGCGTCGGCGAGCGCCGCACGCCAGTCGCGGATGGGGGCGAGGCCGTTCGCAGCCCACGCGTCGTGTCCGAGGACCGAGTACGCGGGACGCGGGGCGGGACGCTGGAACGCGGCCGAGTCGGTCGGCTGCACGCGCTCGGGGTCGAGCCCGAGCTCGGCGAAGATGGCGCGGGCGAACCCGAACCACGTCGTCTCGCCCGACGACGTGCCGTGCAGGATCGCACGCTCGATGCCCGCGTCGACGACGAGGGCGATCTGCGTCGCGAGGTCGCGGGTGTACGTGGGCTGGCCGCGCTGGTCGTCGACGACCTGCACCGTCTCCCGCTCGCCCGCGAGTCGCACCATCGTGCTGGCGAAGCTCGAGCCGTTGCTGCCGTACAGCCACGCGGTGCGCACGACGACCGTGGCGTCGTGGGCGGCGAGCGCGCGCTCCTCGCCGTCGGCCTTCGAGCGGCCGTATGCCGACAGCGGGGTGCGCGGCGCGTCCTCGGCGTACGGCGTCGTCGCACGCCCGTCGAAGACGTAGTCGGTCGAGACGTGCACGAGCCGCGCGCCAGCCGCCTTCGCCGCGAGCGCCAGGTGCTCGGGGCCGTCGCCGTTCACGGCACGCGCGAGCGCATCGTCGGCCTCGGCGGCGTCGACGCCGTTCTCGGCGCTCGCGTTCACGATGACGTCGTAGCCGCGGGCCGCGGCGATGCACGCGTCCGCGTCGCGCACGTCGAGCTCGCGGCTGCGCACGCCGGTCACCTCGTGGTGCGCGAGCGCATCCACGAGGTCATGGCCGAGCATGCCGCTCGCGCCGACGAGCAGGATCCGCATGGCTACAGAGCCGCCCGCTCCTTGAGCGGCTCCCACCATGCGCGGTTGTCGCGGTACCACTGCACGACGTCGGCGAGGCCTTGCTCGAACGGCACCTGCGGCTCATAGCCGAGCTCGGCCTGGATCTTCGAGATGTCGACCGAGTACCGCAGGTCGTGGCCGAGGCGGTCGGCGACGCGGTCGACGTACGACCAGTCCTTGCCGGTCTTCTCGAGCAGCAGCTCGGTGAGCTCCTTGTTCGTCAGCTCGGTGCCGCCGCCGATGTTGTAGATCTCGCCTGCGCGGCCGCGCGTGAGCACCATCGCGATGCCGCGGCAGTGGTCGTCGACGTGCAGCCAGTCGCGGATGTTGTTGCCCTCGCCGTAGAGCGGCACGTGCACGTCGTCGATGAGGTTCGTGACGAACAGCGGGATGACCTTCTCGGGGAAGTGGTAGGGCCCGTAGTTGTTGCTGCAGCGCGTGATCGACACGTTCAGGCCGTGCGTGCGGTGGTACGAGCGTGCGAGCAGGTCGGAGCCCGCCTTCGACGCCGAGTAGGGGCTGTTGGGCTCGAGCGGGCGCTCCTCGTCCCACGAGCCCTCGGCGATCGAGCCGTAGACCTCGTCGGTCGAGACGTGCACGAAGCGCTGCAGGTCGTGCCGCAGCGCTGCGTCGAGCAGTCGCTGCGTGCCCACGACGTTCGTCTCGACGAACACCGAGGCGTCGCGCACGGAGCGGTCGACGTGGCTCTCGGCCGCGAAGTGCACGACGGCGTCGACCGTCGGGATGAGGCGGTCGAGGAGTGCGTTGTCGCGGATGTCGCCGTGCACGAACTCGTAGCGCGGGCTGTCGGCGACGGGTGCGAGGTTCGCGGGGTTGCCGGAGTACGTCAGGGCGTCGAGGACGACGACCTCGGCGCCCTCGAGGCCCTCGTACGCGTCCTGGAGCGTGCGACGGACGAAGTTCGAGCCGATGAACCCGGCGCCGCCGGTCACGAGGATCTTCACTGCTGCTGGTCTCTTTCGTTCCACGAATCGCGCGGTATCGGCGCGCCAGGCGAGTCTACCGATCTGCGCGACTCGTGCCTGGCGAGACGGTCAGCCTCCGAAGTTCTGGGTCCAGTACCACCGGCCGTCGCCGCCCTGCGCGAGCCCGACGCCGATGTACGTCACGTTCGGACTGAGGATGTTGTTGCGGTGGCCCTCGGAGTTCATCCACGTCGTCATGACGCTGCTCGCGCTCGTGGATCCCGTGCGCGCGATGTTCTCGGCGCAGCGGCGGAAGCCCATCTGGAACGTCTGGTCGCAGAACGTCGTGGAATGCACCATCTGCTGTCGTGAGGCCATGCTCTGGCTCCACGACTGCGCCATGGTCATGAGTCCGCCGTGCGCGGTGAGCGGGCCGACGCCCGCGTTCGCACGCTGCTGGTTCACGAGGGAGATGAGCTCCCATTGGATGGCCCCCACGTCGGGACAGCGCTCGAGCCGTGCCGACACGTTCGTGACGGAGGGGACGCCACCGACGACCGTCGTGTCTCGGATGCCGAGCCTCGACGCCTCGGACGCGACGCCGCCGTCGCGCTGGCACGCGCGGGGCACGAGGTAGAGGGGGTAGCCGCGCGTGCCGGCGAGCACGCTCGCGACGAGGCCGTCCGGGAACGACTCGCCGCTGGCGAGCAGCATGCGACCGTCGGTCGCCCATGCGGTGAAGGCGCTGTTGATGACGACGGAGGTCGCGAAGCGGTCGGCGCCCGCGTAGCGCTGCGTGGAGACGAGGCTCCTGGCGAGCTGCTCGACGTCGGCGCCGACCGAGCCCGTGCCCCCTGCGATGTCGATGCGGTTCACGCCGCCGAGGCGTGCGGAGAGCATCTGCGCGAACTCGGGCGTCGCGCCGTTCGTGAGCACGATGCCGTGCCGCAGTCGCGCCGCGACGGCACCTGCAGAGAGCGCGTCGGGGTAGGAGGAGGCGCTGACGATCCACACGTGCGTGGGTTGCGTCGTGAGGCGCATGCGATCGAGCAGCAGCATCGACGTCTCGATGCGGTTCGCCCCCGCGATCCTCGTGACGACGGGTGCGAGTCCGGCTGCCTCGTACCAGACGGCTGCCGCGAGGGTCGGGTCGCCGCCGACGAGCACGATCTCGCGCGGGGCGAGGCGGCGGATCTCGGACACGATCGAGTCGGGGATGTCGTCCTGCCGCGTCAGCAGGAGCCTGCCCTGCTCGGCGGTGGCGACGGGAGCGGCGGCGAGCGCGTCGGGGAACGACAGGCCGCTCGCGAGGAAGACGACGCCGCCGGTGCTCGACGGGAGCGCGCGCGAGACCTGCACGGACGTCGCGAAGCGGTCGTCTCCAGCGAGGCGGTCGAGCGCCGCATCGGCGGTCGTGGGCGGCGTCACCGCGACGAGCGCGGTGGCGAGGCTCGCGATGCCGACGACGATGGCGGCGAGTCGTCGGGGGCGGTAGTGCGTGCGCTGGTGCACTGCGTCCTCCCAGGCCGTCAGCATCCGGCCGGGGGATCGAGCGGAGCTTCTGTCCCCCATCATCCGGACGGTCGGGGTACAGGTCAAGCCCTGGGTAGGCTGGCGCCGTGCAGCCGATCGACCGCGTCGTCCGCGTCGCGTCGCGCGTCGCGCGTCCTCTTCGAGCCCGCCTCCGCGCCCTGGGCAGACGAGGCGGCGTCGTGTACGACGACGCACCGAGCGACGCCGTCGTCGCACGCATCCGATGGCTGGAGGGTCGCAACCGCTCCTCCGGCGACTCCGTCGTCGACCCCGCGTCCGACGTCACCGTGACCATGACGACCTACGGTCGTCGTCTGCGGAGGACGTGGACCGCGCTCGAGTCGATCGCCGACGGCGACGTGCTGCCAGGCAGGCTCGTGCTCGCGCTCTCCCGCGCCGACGCCGCGCGGCTGCCGCGCCGCATCCGCAGGCTGCAGCGCCGCGGCCTCGAGATCCTTCCCGTCGACGCCGAGCTCGGCGTCCACACCAAGTGGTATCCCGTCGCGCACGGGCTCGACGGTCCGCTCGTGACGAGCGACGACGACCAGGTCTACCCGCGCGAATGGCTCGCGGAGCTCGTGCGCGTGCATCGCGCCCACCCCGACGACGTCGTCGCCCACCGCGCGCACCGCGTCGGGATCGACGACGGCTCGCTCGTGGCGTACACCCACTGGATGCCGTGCACCACGACGGAGCCCAGCACGCGGCACTTCGGCACCTCGGTCTCCGGTCAGCTGCTGCCCATCGAGGTCGTGCGCACGGCCCTCGCATCCGGCACGCGCTTCCTCGAGGTCGCTCCCACCGCAGACGACGTCTGGCTGCACCGGTCGGCCCTCGAGGCGGGCGCGCAGGTGCGGCAGGTGACGACGGCGCCCGCGAACTACCCGTTCGTGCCGGGCACCCAGGATCGCGGGCTCTACCAGGTCAACGTCATGGGCGGTCGCAACGACGTGCAGATCGCGGCCACGTACGACGGCCTCGCCCTCGAGCGACTGCACGCAGGCGCCTGAGCCGCAGCGCGGCGAGGCTCGCCTAGACTGTGCGGTCGGCGCGGAACGTCGACGAGGCGTCCGCAAGCGACGAGGAATGCGAGGGACCATGCGCGGCATCATCCTGGCCGGTGGATCGGGCACGCGGCTGTGGCCGATCACCAAGGGCATCTCGAAGCAGCTCATGCCCATCTACGACAAGCCGATGGTCTACTACCCGCTGTCGACGCTCATGATGGCGGGCATCCGCGAGGTCCTCGTCATCACGACGCCCGAGTACAACGAGCAGTTCCGTGCGCTGCTCGGCGACGGCAGCGAGCTCGGCATGGACATCCAGTACGCCGTGCAGCCCAGCCCGGACGGCCTCGCGCAGGCCTTCATCATCGGCGAGGAGTTCATCGGCGACGAGTCGGTCGCCCTCGTCCTCGGCGACAACATCTTCCACGGCGTGGGCCTCGGCTCCAGCCTGCGGGCGCACGAGGAGATCGATGGCGGGCTCGTGTTCGCCTACCACGTCGCGAACCCGAGGTCCTACGGCGTCGTCGAGTTCGACGCCGAGATGCGCGCGGTGTCGATCGAGGAGAAGCCGCAGCAGCCGAAGAGCAACTACGCGGTGCCAGGGCTCTACTTCTACGACAACGACGTCATCGAGATCGCGAAGACCATCACGCCCAGCGCACGCGGCGAGCTCGAGATCTCCACGGTCAACGAGCGCTACCTCGCCGCAGGCCGCCTGCAGGTGCAGGTGCTCGACCGCGGCGTCGCCTGGCTCGACACCGGCACCTTCGAGTCGATGATGCAGGCGAGCGAGTACGTGCGCGTCATCGAGGATCGCCAGGGCTTCAAGATCGGCTGCATCGAGGAGATCGCCTGGCGTGCAGGCTGGATCGACGACGCCCAGCTCGCGGCGCTCGCCGCACCGCTCGTGAAGAGCGGCTACGGCGCGTACCTGCAGGGGCTGCTCGCGAGCTGACCGGCGAGGCTGCGGCGCCCGCCGATCGCCTGCGGCGGACGGCTACCAGCCGCCGGTGAGCAGCAGCGCGCCCAGCGCGAGCCGATCGCGCGCGCTGCGCCGCAGCTGCGGCAAGCGTGCGGCGAGCGCGCGACGCGACGGCCCCGACGGGTCGTGCAGCAGCCGCGAGAGCTCGACGAGGTCGTCGCGCATCCCGTCGTCGGCGACGAGCGCAGCGATGTCGGCCATCCGCGCGCAGTGCCTGCGGAACTCGCCGCTGCGCAGCTCGCCGAGCCTCGTCGACGCCTCGCGCATGCCGACGTTCGCACCGCGCACGTTGCCGCCGTGCTGGCGGTAGTCGACGAGCGAGGTCGCGTCGATGTGCCACGAGCGGCCGCTGGCGCGCACGATCGCGTAGATGAGCCAGTCGTGCATCGCTGCCTCGTGCACCGCAGGCTCGCGCTCCACCACGTCGCGCACGAAGGCGAACGTGGCAGCGGACAGCACGAACGTCGATCCCGGTCCCGCCGACTCGAAGACGAAGTCGTATGCGCGCTGCGGCTGCGCCTTGTGAATGCGCACGCGTCGCGACTCGAACACGGCCGTCACGTTGCCGGAGACCGCGTCGAACCGCTGCAGCTGCTCGAGCTGCCGCGCGAGCCTGCCCGGCATCCACACGTCGTCCTGGTCCGAGAAGCCGACTGCGTCCGCGCCCCCGACCGGCGCATCGCGCACGAGGCGCAGGAAGTTGGCCTGTGCGCTGCCGGAGCGCTGCGGCGGCAGGATCACGACGCGCTCGTCGACGGCAGCGCGCTGCTGCAGCATCGCGAGCGTGTCGTCGGTCGACCCGTCGTCGGAGACGATCAGCCGCACGTCGACGCCCGTCTGGTCGAGGATCGAGTCGACCTGGGCGTCGAGGAATCGCGCGCCATCACGGGTCGCCATGAGCACGGCGACCACGGGCCGATCGGTCACGCATCCTCCACTCGACGACGGTCCAGGCTACCTCGGGCGGAGGGCGGCGCGCGGCAGGCGGGTAGGGTGGGGCGCGGTCGCGGGCACGCTCGCGATCGCGGACGTGGTCGAGCAGCGAAGGGACAGCACGGATGCGTCGAGCCGTCTTCTATCTCGTCTACGACGGGGCGGGCGAGGTCGGCGGCTATGCGCTGCACCACCTGCGCGCGCTGCGTGATCGCGCCGATCACATCTTCGTGGTCTCGAACTCGCCGCTGACCCCGGACTCCCGCGTCGAGCTCGAGAGCGTCGCCGACACGGTCTGGGAGCGCGAGAACGTCGGCTTCGACGTGTACGCCTACCGCGACGCGCTGCAGCGCTTCGGGCAGCAGCGGCTCGAGGACTTCGACGAGATCATCCTCATGAACTACACGTTCTACGGGCCGATCGGCTCGTACGACGAGCTGTTCGACCGCATGGATGCGACGCAGGTCGACTTCTGGGGCGTCACCGACCACGCCGAGATCCGACCGAACCCGTACACGCTCACGGGCGTGATGCACCGCCACATCCAGTCGCACTGGATCGCCGTGCGCAGGCGCATGGTGCGCAGCGAGGCGTGGCGCGCCTACTGGGACGAGATGCCGCCCGTGCGCTCGTACGCCGACTCGATCCAGCTGCACGAGTCGCGGTTCACGCACCACTTCGAGCAGGCGGGGTTCTCGTCGGCGACGGCGTTCCCCGCAGCCGAGTACCCGGCGGTGCATCCGATCTTCGACCTGCCGTCCCGGCTCATCGACGACGGCCTGCCGATCATCAAGCGCCGGCTCTTCTTCCACGACCCGATGTACCACGATGCCCACGCGATCGTCGCTCGCGACGTCGAGGACCGCATGCGCGCAGCCGGCTACCCCATGCACCTGCTGTACGACGACCTCTCGCGCTCTGCACGCCCGCGCGACCTCAACGCCGTGCTGTCGATGCTCGAGATCATGCCGGACGTGCCCGTCGGCGACGAGGACGTCTCGCAGCTGCGCGTCGGCATCCTCGCGCACGTCTTCTACGACGACATGATCGACGAGATCGCCGACCTCGCGGACGCCCTGCCGCAGGCCCGCCTCGTCATCACGACGGCAGACGAGGGGCGCAAGGAGCGCATCGAGGAGCGCCTCGCCGCACGCGGTCGCGAGGCCGACGTGCGCGTGCTCGCCTCGAACCGCGGGCGCGACATCTCGGCCTTCCTCATCGGCTGCCGCGACGTGCTGCTCTCCGGCGAGCTCGACGTCGTCGTCAAGCTGCACTCCAAGCGCAGCCCGCAGAACGGCCACGGCGTCGGCCAGCACTTCAAGCGGCATCTGTACGAGAACCTGCTCGGCTCGCCCGGCTACGCAGAGAACCTGCTGCGTCTGTTCGTGCGGCACGAGACGCTCGGCATGGTGTTCCCGCCGATGATCCACATCGGCCTGCCCACGATGGGCCGCGCGTGGTTCGCGAACCGCGAGCCCGCGAAGGCGATGCTCGAGCGCCTCGACCTGCGGGTGCCGCTCGACGAGGTGAGCCCGCTCGCGCCGTTCGGCTCGATGCTCGTCGCGCGCCCGGAGGCGCTGCGTCCGCTGCTCGACGCCGACTTCCAGTGGGACGAGTTCCCCGACGAGGGCGGCTACGGCGACGGCGGCCTCGCCCACGTGCTCGAGCGGATGTTCGCGTACTCGGCGATCGGCTCCGGGCATCACGTGCGGACCGTCATGACGACGCGCAACGCCGCGATCTCGCACACGATGCTCGAGTACAAGCTCAACGCGATGGACGAGGGCGTCCCCGGCGAGCAGCGCGAGCAGATCGCGTGGGTGCAGGATCGCGTCGCCGGCCGCATCGGCGTCGCGACCGTCAAGGCGGCGATCGTGCAGCGCAGCCCCGTCGCCGCGCGTCTGCTCAAGCCCGCATACGGCGTCGCCCGCTCGGTGGCGCGCAAGGTACGCGGCCGATGAGGGCTGCTGCGCCACCGACGGCGAGCACGCTCGCCGACGTGTTCGATCCGCGGGCGAACAGCATCGGGTTCCTGCGCTGGCTCATGGCGTTCCTCGTCATCTTCAGCCACGCCGGCCCGCTCGCCGGCTTCTACGGCGGCGCCGACCTCGGCGTGCAGATCTCGAGCGAGCAGTCGATCGGCGGCGTCGCCGTCGCAGGCTTCTTCTTCTTCTCCGGCTTCCTCATCACGCAGTCGCGCATGGGCCGCTCGTCGATCTTCCGGTACTTCTGGCGTCGCGTGCTGCGCATCTTCCCCGCGTTCTGGGCGGCGCTGCTGCTCACGGGCTTCGTGCTCGCGCCCATCGCCTGGTGGCGCGAGACCGGCTCGTTCACGGGGTTCTGGAGCGCGACGACCGACTCGCCGTGGACCTACTTCTCGAGCAACATGTGGCTCGAGCTCGGCCAGCGCAACATCGCCGAGATGGGCTCGTCGCTGCCGCTCGCCTCGCACGGCGGCTTCGACTGGAACGGCTCGGCGTGGACGCTGCGGTACGAGTTCCGCGCGTACATCCTCGTCGGCATCCTCGGGCTCGTCGGCGTGCTCGCCTACCGCTGGCTCACGACGGCCGTCGCGGGCATCATCATCGTCCTGAACGCGATGCAGTGGCTCGGCGCCGGCCAGGTCTCGGGCTTCTTCCGGATCTTCGAGGACCCGTTCATGCTCATGTTCCTGTCGCCGTTCGCGCTGGGCATGCTCTTCGCGGTGTGGCAGGACAAGATCCCGATCGACGATCGACTCGCGATCGCGGGCGTGCTCATCGCCGGCGCGACGTACGCGTTCGGCGGCTGGAACGTCTGGGGCGTCTACGCCTTCTGCTACGTGCTCATGTGGTTCGCGGTCCGCATGACGCGGCTGCAGCACTGGGAGCGGTACGGCGACTTCTCGTACGGCGTCTACATCTTCGCCTGGCCGATCATGCAGTTCTCCGCCTACTTCGGCCTGCAGGGCGCAGGCTGGCTCGTCTACCACGTCGTCGTCGTCGTCGCCGTGCACGTGCTCGCGTTCCTGTCGTGGCACGGCATCGAGAAGCCCGCGATGAGCCTCAAGGGGTGGACGCCGAGGTGGCTCGCGTTCGTCTGGGACCGCGGGGTGCTGCCGACGTGGGACGTCGTCGTCGATCGCGTCATCGATCCGCGCTTCTCGTCGACGCGTCGCGCCGCGGCGATGCGGAAGGAGACGGCGGCATGAGCGAGGGCCTGCGGGAGCTGCCTCCCGACCAGGAGATCCGCACGAGCAGGTGGCGCAGGCTGCGGCTCGTGCCGCTCGTCGCGCTCGTGGTGCTCTCGGTCGCCGCCGCGACGGCGGGCGGCGTCTGGAACCTGCAGCATCCGCTCGGCAGCGGCGCACCCGTGTCGACCGCCGAGCCGGGCGTCGGGCTGCCGGACGCGTGCACGCCCGCGTTCGATCGCGGTCTCTCCGGCGACGCATGGGGTGCGGACGCGGATGCGTCGGAGGCCGTGTTCCAGAGCCACGCCGCAGAGGTCGAGGGTGCAGCGGTCGAGGGGCAGGACGGCCAGTGGCTGTTCGGCGACGCGAACTGGCACGACTTCTCGCAGTCGATCGGCAGGGAGCCGCTCTCCGACGAGCGCATCGATGCCTGGTACGCGTACCTCAACAACATGCGCGCCGAGCTCGCCGCCGTCGACGTGCCGCTGTACGTCGTCGTCGCACCCGCGAAGTGGGAGATCCTGCCGGGCGCGCTGCCGGAGTGGGCGCAGCCGCTGCGCGACGAGGTGCGCTTCGACCAGCTCATGGCCGCGCATCCCGACCTGCCGTTCGTCGACGTGCGCGCCGCGATGGCGTCGGCGCAGCAGGAGACCGACACCTACACGCCGCTCAACAGCCACTGGACGCCGTTCGGGGCCTACGCCGCCTTCCGCACGGTGGCCGAGTGCCTCGGCGCGACCGACGATCGCCTCTCGCAGCTCGCGCCTCCGACGATCGACGGCGTGACGTTCACGACCGACTTCGACGAGTTCGGGCCGCTGGGCATGCCCGTGCAGCCCGGCGAGGACTGGACGACGCCGATCTACTCGGAGCCGCGCGGCGAGATGACCGCGACGCTCGGCGACGGCTCGGTGCAGCAGCTGCCGGTCGAGTCGCCGCTCGACATGCTGCAGCTGCCGGCGACGACGCAGAACCCCGGTGCGCAGTCCGACCTGTCTGCACTGGTCGTGCGCGACTCGACGGGCAACGCCATGGGGCCGCTGCTGCAGGATGCGTTCACGGAGACGACGCAGATCCGGCACTACCTCGACGAGCCGGCGAACATGCCGGACGTCGTGCAGGCGGCGACCGACTCGGAGGCCGACGTCGCGATCCTGCTGCTCACCGAGCGCTACCTCGACATCGTGCCAGGGGTGGGCGCCGCGCCGTGACGGTGCGACCGGGCCGAGGCTCGGTGGTACCGTCGGAGGCTGGCTGATCGGCGTCGCACGACGCAGACGGGGGATCATGACGTCGACGAGACAGGAGCGGGCTGCCGAACGCGCAGTCACGCTCAATCTGCTGAAGAACCTCACGCTGCGCGAGATCCGCTCGCAGTACAAGCGCACGGCGCTCGGTCGCGTGTGGTCGCTGATCAACCCGCTCGCGCAGATCGCGATCTTCTCGCTCGTCTTCGGGTTCCTGTTCCAGATCACGGCGCCCGTCGGCACGAACTCCGGCCTGCAGGTCTTCCCCGTGTGGATCGGCATCGGCGTCATCACCTGGGGCTTCATCTCGGGTGCGATCTCGGCCGGCATGGGCAGCCTCGTCGACAACGCGGGTCTGCTGACGAAGGTCTACTTCCCCCGATCCGTGCTCGTGACCTCGAGCATCCTCTCGAGCGCCTTCACGTACGCGACCGAGCTGCTCGTGCTCGTCGCCGTCGTCGTCGTCATCGGCGGACCGCAGGTGCTGCTGTACGTGCTGCTGCTCGTGCCGCTGCTGGCCCTCACCGTCTGCTTCGTGCTCGGCATCGCGTTGCTGCTGTCGGTCGCGAGCGTGTACTTCCGCGACCTGCGGCACCTGTGGGGCATCTTCACGCAGGTGTGGATGTACGGCTCGGGCGTCATGTTCCCCGTCGCGCTCGTGCGCAACGCGCAGGAGCGCATCGCCGAGGAGCAGGGCATCTCGCTGCCGCTCGTCGCCGTCTTCGAGGCGAACCCGGCCGAGCGGTTCCTCTCGGCCTACCGCAACGTGCTGTACGACTTCCAGGTGCCGCCGATTGACACGTGGATCACGCTCATCCTGTGGTCGGCGATCGCCCTCGCCGGCGGCATGCTCGTGTTCCGCCGGCTGGCCCGCGACATCGTCGAGGAGATCTGATGACCACCGCCGCCGTGAGCGTCGACGACGTCTCGAAGTCCTTCCGCATCTACCGCGACCGCAACCAGTCGCTGAAGGCCACCGTGCTGCAGCGCCGCCGTGCGCAGTTCGAGGTGTTCGAGGCGCTCAAGGGCGTGTCGTTCGAGGTGCCGGAGGGCACGACGTTCGGGCTGCTGGGCCACAACGGCTCCGGCAAGTCGACGCTGCTGAAGGTCATGGCCCGCATCCTGCGCCCCACCTCCGGCAGCATCGCCACGCGCGGCCGCGTCGCGGCGATGCTCGAGGTCGGCTCCGGATTCCACCCCGAGCTGTCCGGCCGGGAGAACGTGTACCTCAACGCGTCGATCCTCGGCATGTCTCGGCAGGAGGTCGACCGCAAGTTCGACCAGATCGTCGACTTCTCGGGTGTCGAGGCCTTCATCGACCAGCCGGTGAAGAACTACTCGTCCGGCATGTACGTGCGCCTGGGCTTCGCGGTGTCGATCCACGTCGAGCCCGACGTGCTGCTCGTCGACGAGGTGCTCGCCGTCGGCGACATGGAGTTCCAGGACAAGTGCCTCGACAAGTTCGCGCAGTTCCGCGACGAGGGCCGCACGGTCGTCGTCGTGAGCCACGGCGTCGAGCAGATGAAGACGTTCTGCGACCAGGTGGCGTGGCTCGACCACGGCACGCTGCAGGAGGTGGGCGACGCGACGAAGGTCGTCGAGAAGTACACCGACGTCAGCCATGAGGCCGAGCAGGTCGACGGTGGCGGCACGCGCTTCGGCTCCGGCGAGGTGCGCATCGACCACGTCGAGCTCGTCGCCGACGACGGCAGGGTCGTCGAGGAGGCCCGTACGGGCGAGGCCGTGCGCCTGCGGCTGCACTACGCGGCATCCGAGGCGGTCGAGCGACCGATCTTCGGCGTCAGCGTCGCCACGGCGGGCGGCAAGCACGTGTGGAGCCAGGACAGTCGCGTGTCCGAGACGGTGCCGGAGCGGCTGCCAGCCGGCTCGGGGCACGTCGACGTCGCCATCGACCGCCTGATGCTCATGCCCGACCTGTGGGACGTGTCGGTGTCCGTCACCGACTTCCACAAGACGCGCGTGATCGACAACCACCAGCGTGCCCTGCGCTTCGCGGTGCTCAGCGGGCACGAGAAGGCGTCGGGCGGATCGATCGTCCTCGACGCGCGCATGCTCGCCCCGATCGTCGACTGAGCGCGCGCCGCGCGCCGTTCGCGCCTCGGCGCCAGCCATCTGTACCCTGAACCTGACCTGAATGGGTGACGGGGAGGACCGCATCATGCGCAGGAGCCGCCAGCACGGCCATGTCCGGGCGCCCCGCATCGCCATCGCCGCCATGGCCGTCTTCGCGACGCTCGCCTCGGTCCTCATGGTCGTGGGGAGCCCCGCGACGGAGGAGGCGGTCGCCGCAGACGGGTCGGCCTTCCAGGCCGGCCACATCATCAGCGACGAGAACTTCTACGACGGCGACGCGATGAACGCCCAGCAGGTGCAGTCGTTCCTCGACGGCCAGCTGTCGCGCTGCGACTCGGGCTACACGTGCCTGCCCGGCTACCGGCAGAACACGCCGACGATGGCGGCGAACGCCTACTGCCAGGGCATCCAGGGACAGGCGAACGAGTCGGCGGCGAGCATCCTCGCCCGCATCGGCGCTGCGTGCAACATCTCGCAGCGCTACCTCCTCGTGCTGCTGCAGAAGGAGCAGTCGCTCGTCACCGACCCGAACCCGACGCAGCGCCAGTTCGACCGCGCCACGGGCTTCGCGTGCCCAGACACCGCGCCGTGCGACTCGTCGTACGGCGGGTTCTTCTACCAGGTGTACTACGCAGCGCGGCAGTTCAACGTCTACGCGCGCTTCCCCACGAGCTACAACCACCAGCCGAGCGCGTGGAACAACGTGCTCTATCACCCGAACGCAGCCTGCGGCACCGGCAGGGTGTACATCCGCAACGCGGCGACCGCGGGCCTCTACAACTACACGCCGTACCAGCCCAACGGAGCCGCGCTCGGCAACCTGTACGGCACGGGCGACGCGTGCTCGTCGTACGGCAACCGCAACACGTGGCGGATGTGGACCGACTGGTTCGGCGACCCGACGCAGGCGCAGGCGCCCGCGTTCATGCGCAACGCCGCGACCGGTCAGATCTACCTCGTCGCCAACGGGCGCAAGTTCTACGTGCCCTCGACGACGATGCTCGCGCAGTACCACCCGCTGGGCGGCGTGCAGAACCAGACGTCGGCGACGATGAACGGCATCCCGTCCGGCCCCGACCTCGGCCGGGTCGTGCGCGGTCCAGGGGGCGCCGTCGCGTTCGTCGACGCCGGCACGCGCTACTGGTTCCGCACGTGCGCGGACCTGCAGACGTGGGGGTACGGCTGCGGCGACTTCCCCGAGGTGAGCGCCGACCAGTGGACGCGGCTCACGGGCGGCGGCTACGCGGAGGCGACCGTGCGCATCGCCGACGGCTCGAACTGGCTCATCCAGGGCGCGACGCGCAGGCAGCTGTCGGACCTCGACGTGCCCCCGCAGTTCGGGTACTCGACGTCGACGACGGCCCTGAGCTCGGGCGCGATCGACCACCTCCCCGTCGGAGCCCCCGTGATGGGTCAGGGCGACGTCGTGCGCAGCGCCGACTACTCCACGTACAGGCTGCAGACGTCGTCGGGCGTGTGGGGCGCGCCCGGCGCCACGATCGGCCTGCGGTTCCTGTGGTTCGCACCCGCCTTCACCGCCGAGTCGCTCCGGCTGCTGCCTGCGACGGCCGGCACGCTGCCTGTGCGGTTCACCGACTCGTCCGGCGCGTACGTCATCGCCGACGGCGGGATGCTGCGGGTGCGCGAGTCGGAGTACGGCGGACTGCCGTTCACGCGAGTCCCCGACGGCACCGCGGCCTCGCTGCCCTCCGCGGGCGCGACCGCGACCGCGCCGCACTTCGCGACCGAGTACGGCGCCTCGCAGTGGTTCCTCGTCGCGAACGGCACGCGGCTCCACGTGCAGAACCAGGACCACTACCGGCAGATCCAGGCGCAGCAGGGCGTGCCGTCGACGGTGTGGATCGTCGCCCGCGGCGTCCTCGACGGCATCCCCGAGCGGTCGAGCTACGCCGACGGCACGCTCGTGCGCGGCCCGAGCGGCGCGGTCTACCTGATGTCCGGCGGCAACGGCATCCACGTCGCGAGCCTCGACATCGTCACGGCGCTCGGGCTGTCGACGTCGATCACCGAGGTGTCGCAGAGCATCGTGAACGGGCTCGCGAGCCGCACGGGCGTGCTGAACGACTACGGGGTGCAGTGCAACGGCACGTCGTACCTCGCCGCGAGCGGGCAGCTCATGCCGTACGCCTCGGCGAGCGTGCGCACCGAGTGGGGTCGCACGCACCTCGCGCTCGGGTCCCTCTGCTCGCGCCTGACGATCTCGCAGCAGGCCGCCGGCGTCTTCGCATACGACCCGTCCGGCCGCACGTACATGGCCGACGACGGCCGTCTGCGCTACATCGACTCTGGCGCGACGTACGCGTCCGTCGGCGGCACGAACGATCGCGTGCGCCTCACGGCGGGTGCGCCCGCCGCGATCGGGCAGGGGCCGTGGGTGCAGCCCGTGTACCCGTCCGGCAGGCTGCTGTCGACGCCGGGTCGCGGCGAGGTGTGGATCGTCGACGGCACGCGACTGCTGCACCTGGGCAGCTTCGCCACGTCGACGTCGATGGGTCTGGGCACGGCGAGCACGCAGGTGCCGAACCAGGCGATCGCCGCGTTCCCGACGCCCGGCACGCTGCCGTCGTCGCTCGTCGTGTGCGGATCCACCGGCTACGTCGCCTCCGGAGGCAGGCTGCTGCCGATGTCGGCGCAGGTGCGCGCGCAGTTCCCCGCGGCCGCGTTCACGCAGCTCACGGGGGCCTGCAGCGTCGTGCCGACCGGTCAGGCTGCGACGCAGATCATCCGCGGCGCCGACGGTCGCGTCTACTGGGTCGAGGCCGGCCAGCGGCACTGGCTCGGCGGCGCCGCGCTCCAGCGTCTCGGCGGTGCGAACCCGCAGATCACGTCGGTCGACGCCACCGTGCTCGCCGCGATCCCCGCGGGGGCGACCTGGACGCAGTAGCGCACGCATGACGAAGGGGCCAGCAGCCGGTGGCTGCTGGCCCCTTCGTCGTGCGTCGCCTGCGGGTCAGGAGGAGGCGGCCGCCATGAGCGCTCGGATCTCGGTCGCGTCGCCGTAGACGACCTTCGAGTCGTACGGGCGATCCGGGTACGCGCCGTACTGCAGCGTGATGTCGAGCCCGTGGCTCTCGATGAAGCGCTCGACCTGCGTGCCCAGCGCGACCGGCTCGCCCGAGCACACGTTGAGCACGCCGTGCACCTCGTCCTGCAGCGCGACCGTCGCGATCTGCCGTCCGAGCTCGTCGACCTGGATGAAGTCGAACTGCGCCGCGCCGCTCGTGAACGGGAACGTCGTCTTGCCTGCCGCGGCCGTCTCGAGCAGCTTCGTGAAGATCGACTGGTTCTCGCGGTCGTCGCCGAGGATGTAGAAGGCGCGCAGCCACTGCACCGTCGTCGTCGGCGCGATGTGGGCGAGCACGGCACGACGCAGGGCGTCCTTCGCGATGCCGTACAGCGACAGCGGGTCGGTGGGGGTGTCCGCCGTGATGGCGCCCTCGTGCCTGCCGACCTCGTGCATGGTGCCGAGCGCGGCGATGCGGCCGACGCCTGCGCGCGAGAACGCGTCGAGCACGCGGAAGTGGTCGGACAGGCGCAGCAGGTGCTGGGGTGCGTCGTGCGCGAAGCCCGCCTCCCACGCCAGGTGCACGAGCGCGTCGGCCGGTGGCTCGAGCAGCTCGGAGAGGTCGGTCGCGGGATCGAGGAGATCGAGCTCGACGATGCTCGCCCGCTCGTCGACCCGGCCGCCGCGACCCGGCCGCACGACCGCGGTGACGAAGGCCCCCGCGTCGAGGAGGGCGGTCACGACGTGCCGGCCGACGTAGCCGGCGGCTCCCGTCACGATCACATGCTGCGCAGTCATGGATTCCCATCCTAGACCGCTCGCGGCCGACCGTCAGCGGCCGGGGTCGAGCGCGTGCCGCCAGGAGATCTGGTGCGATGCCTTCACGGCGCACACGACGACGAGCAGCCAGCCGAGCTCGTAGAGCAGCACGCTCGAGGCGAACCCCGAGACGATCATGATCGCGAGCACGAGCGCAGGCCACACGTAGACGACGGAGCGCTTGCGCGACGCGAGCAGCCACGACCGTCCCGCTGCCGCGACGAGCGCGAGCAGCAGCAGCGCGAAGCCGACGGCGCCGACCTGCACGAGCGCGTCGATCCACGCGCTCGAGGCGTCGACGACCTGCCGCGACTGCACGTTCGCGATCTCGCTGTAGGGGGCGACGTCGAGGTTCCATCTGCCGACGAAGCCGCGACCCTCGAGCCACTGCGACTGCAGGCGCTGCAGCGCGAGCACCTGGCGCCACACGTCGAGGCGGTAGAAGGCCTCCGTCGTGCCGCCCAGCGCCGTGACGATCGGCCAGCGAGCCGCGTACACGGCGATGCCGGCGACGACGGCGGCGATGACGACGGCGACCTGCCTGCTCGTGCGCAGCGCAGGTGGCGCCGCGCGGATGAACGCGAGCGCGCCGTACGCGGCGGCGGCGACGATCGCCAGCGCCAGCGCCATCGACGACCCCGTGAGCAGCAGCGTGCCGACGGCGCCTGCGATCCACGTCAGGGCGGGCACGAGCGGCAGCGACCGCATGCGCAGCTCGACGACGAACGTGACGATCGCGAGCACGGCGACGAGCCCGAGCAGCTCGGCGTTGCCCATCAGACCCTGGATGGGGCCGAGGCGCAGCAGGTTGCCGTGCACGCCGATGGCCTGCAGCGGCATGTCGAGCACGACGCCGAGCAGCATCTCGATCGCGAACGATCCGAGCAGCACGACGCGCAGCACGCCGCCGAACGCGCGGACGATCTGCGAGATGTCGCGCGTGAGGGCCACGTACGCGCCCAGCAGCGCGAACGCGACGAGCTCGAGCACGCCGCCGAGCGCCGCCAGCGGGTAGCGCGACCACGCGATGGTGAGCACGGCGAACGCCACGAACGCCGCGAGCGTCAAGGGCACGTGCCGGACCTCGAGCTCGAGGCGCATCGACCACAGCGAGCCGGCGCACAGCAGCAGCAGCACCGCGAGGATGCCCGCCAGCCCCGCCCAGCCGGACGCGCGCACGATGAACGGCGCGAGCACGGCCGTGCCGAGGACGACGGTCGCGAGCGCCTGGATGACGCGCGCCTGACCCAGGACGTGCTCGACCGCGTCGACGAGACGGCTCACGGGCTCGCCTCGACCCTCGCACGCACGGGTGCGCTGTGCACGGGCGCGCTGCGCACGACGATCGCCACGAGCAGCACGAAGCCGAGCTCGATGAGCGGCCGCGACTCGGCGAGCCCCTGCGCGACGAGGGCGACGAGCAGCAGCACGGGCACGGCGGCGAGCGCGGCCTCGCGGCCCTGCGTCGCCGCGAGCGCCTTCCCGGCGCGCGAGAAGGCGACCACCTGCAGCGCGATCCACACGAGCAGGCCGACGATGCCGAGCTGCATGAGCACGTCGAGCACGACGGAGTGCGCCTGCAGGTACGGCACGCCGTCGATCACCGCGAGGCGGTCGAACGGCGGCACCCACGGCTGCCAGTAGCCGAGCCATCCGACGCCGACGACGGGACTCGACGACCACAGGTCGAGCACGGCGCTCCAGATGTCCAGCCTGCCCGTGAGGTCGGCATCCCGACCGACGAGCGACAGCAGCGTCGTGCGCGCGACGGCGACGACGCCGACGCCCACGACGACGAGCCCGACGAGCGAGACGACGAGGATGCGTCGATGCGCGTGGAGCCTGCGCCATGCGAGCAGCACGAGCGCGGCAGCGCCGACGACCGCGGCCGCGGCGAGCACGGTCGCCGATCGGGTGAGCGCGAGCGTGACGAGGGGGAGCGCGATCCAGGCGGGCCATGCGCGCAGGCGCCCGGCGATGGCGAGGCCGCACGCGACGATCAGGGCGACGAGCGCCAGCATCGCGAGCAGGTTCGCGTTGCCTGGCAGGCCCTGGATGCGGCCGCCGTCGAGCAGCAGCCCTCTGGACCACGCGAGCGCGGCGGGCGGATCGTCCGCGTAGTCGGCGCCCGGGGGCGGTGCGAGCGGATAGAGCCGGCCGCGCACGAGCGTCGCGACGGCGAGCTCGAAGACGATCGATGCCGCGAGCACGCCCTGCAGGACGCCGTGCACGAGCGCGAGCATGCGGTCGCGCTCGAGCGTCGCCAGCAGGAGACCCGCGGCGATCAAGGCGAGCTGGATCGCCGAGCCCAGCAGCGTCGCAGGCGCCGAGATCGCCCACGCCGCCGAGAGCGGCATGAGCACGACGAGGGCCAGCAGCGGCACGGGCAGCGCGAGCACGCGGACGCGGGCGCGCACGAGCGCGACGATGACGACGACCGCGGCCACGCCGCACAGCACGCCCCACGCGGGGTAGCCGATGAGGTAGCGGATGCCGTCGCCGAGCGCGAGGACGGTGACGGCGACGAGCGACAGCACCGTGCCCGTCCGCTCGCTCATCGCACCATCGTGGCATGCGGGCACGGCATGCTCGTCCCGGCGTGGCCGAGTGGACACCTCCGTCGTGTACGGTGCAGCGGTCCGCCCAGAAGGAGCCCATCGGTGACGACGCTCGTGCTCATCCCGACCTACGACGAGGTCGAGTCGCTGCCGCGCACCGTCGAGCGTCTGCTCGCCGCGGCCCCCGACGTGCACGTGCTCGTCGTCGACGACGCGAGCCCGGACGGCACGGGGGCGCTCGCCGACGCCATGGCCGCGAGCGACCCGCGGATCCGGGTGCTGCATCGCACGAGCAAGGACGGTCTCGGCGCCGCATACCTCGCGGGCTTCGCCGAGGGGCTCGCGCGCGGCTTCGACGTGCTCGTCGAGATGGATGCCGACGGCTCCCACCCGCCGGAGCGGCTGCTCGCGATGCTCGCGCACATCGAGTCGGGCGCCGACCTCGTGATCGGCTCGCGGTGGATGCGCGGCGGCTCCGTCGTCGGCTGGCCGTGGCGACGCGAGCTGCTGAGCCGCGGCGCCAACCTGTACGCGCGTGTCGTGCTGGCCACGGGCGTGCGCGACATGACGGCCGGATTCCGCGCCTACCGCGCCGACCTGCTGCGCCGGATCCCCCTCGGCGACGTGGCGAGCCAGGGCTACGGCTTCCAGGTCGAGATGACGCTGCAGGCGCTCGATGTCGGTGGGCGCATCGTGGAGGTGCCGATCGCGTTCCGAGAGCGTGAGGCCGGGGTGTCGAAGATGTCGGGCGCGATCATCGGCGAGGCCTTCACGAAGGTCGCGGGGTGGGGCGTCGGCCGTGCGATGGCTCGGGTGCGCCGCATCCTGCGGGCCTGACGGGCCCGGCCGGGCGGTGGGCGCGCGCAGCCTCCGGCGCTGCCGCGATGAGAGCATGAGGCGGTGACGTCCCACGCGCCCCGGCCCCTGCGCCGGGACATCCAGGTGCTGCGCGCCGTCGCCGTCGGCGTCGTGCTGCTCTACCACCTGTGGCCGAACCGCTTCCCCGGCGGCTACGTGGGCGTCGACGTGTTCTTCGTCGTCTCCGGCCTGCTCATCACGACCCACCTGCTGCGGCAGGCGGAGTCGCCGGAGGGCATCCGCCCCGTCGAGTTCTGGGCGAACCGCGTGCGGCGGCTGCTGCCGCTCGCGGTCGTCGTGCTGGTCGCGACGATCCTCGCGGTGCTGGCCTGGGCGCCAGCGTCGCAGGTGGCGCCCGCGATGCGGCACGCGATCGCATCGATCCTGTCCGTCGAGAACTGGATGCTCGCATCCGATGCCGTCGACTACCTCGCGCGCGACCAGCAGCCGCTGCCGACGCAGCACTTCTGGTCGCTCTCGGTGGAGGAGCAGTTCTACCTCGCGTGGCCGCTGCTGCTGCTCGCTGCCGTGGCGATCGCGACGCGCGTCCGCGGTCGACGCGCGAGCGCCCGACCGCTGGTCGCGCGCGACGCGGTGCGCGTCGTGATCGCCGTCGTGCTCGTCGCGTCGTTCGCCGCGAGCATCCTGCAGACCTGGCTCGCGCCGGGGCCCGCGTACTTCGCGACGACGACTCGTGCGTGGGAGCTCGCGGCCGGGGCTGCGCTCGCGGTCGTCGCGTACGACGGCGGGGCGATGCCGGCGACGACCCGCGCGCGTGCGTGGCGCGCGGCGGCGTCGTGGGCGGCGCTCCTCATCGTCGTCGCGACGACGCTGTGGCTGCCGGAGGGCACGCCGTTCCCCGGCGTCGCCGCCGTGCTCCCGGTCGCCGCCGCGATGCTGTGGCTCGTGGGCGGCGAGCACGACCGCTGGTGGTCGCCTGCGGCGCTCGGCAGGCTGCGGCCTGTCGTGTGGGCTGGCGACGTCTCGTACGGGATCTACCTGTGGCACTGGCCGCTCATCGTGCTCGTGCCGTTCGCGATCGGATCCGAGCTGACGGCGTCGACGAAGGTCGCGATCGTGGCGGCGACGCTCGCGCTCGCCGGGGTCGGCGCCGTGCTCGTCGAGCGTCCCTTCCGACACGGCCGCGTGTGGAGGGTCAGCTCGTGGCGGGCGTTCGCGCTGGGGGCCGCGTGCGTCGTCGTGGTCGTCGGCCTCGCCGGCTCGAGCCTCGTCGCGATCGACAGGGCCGATGCCGAGGCAGCGGCGGCCGCGGACGACGCGCTCGCGGCGGGCGGCGTCGACGGCACGGCGCTCGACGCGCTCCCACCCGCCGACCCCGACGTGCCGCTCGTGCCGACCATCGCCGGCCGCGGCGACGATCGCTCGCTCATGTACGACTGCTTCGACAACGAGCACCTGGGGCCGCGGTCGTGCACCTACGGCGCGGACGACGCCGACGTGCGCATCGCCGTCGTCGGCGACTCCCACGCCGCGCACCTCATCCCCGGCATCGTCGAGGCGGGGGAGCAGGAGGGGTGGCGCGTCGAGACGTTCGTGGGGCGCAGCTGCGACGCCGTGCTCGTGGAGGGCTGCACGGGTGGCGAGCAGATCCTCGCCGACCTCGTCGCAGGCGACTACGACCTCGTCGTCGCCTCCGGCTTCCGCGACACGTACCTCGAGCCCGCCGTGGTGGCCGACTCGTGGCAGGCGATGCTCGATGCGGGCCTGCCGCTCGTGCTCGCCGCCGACGTGCCCTTCCATCCGCCGTCGACGTTCGCGTGCGTCGACGCCTCCGCAGGCGACCCCGTCGCCGCGGCGGCGTGCACGACGCCCCGTGCCGAGGCGCTCGACGCGCTGCCGTCGACGCAGCTGACGTGGGGGCCGGAGCACGACGTGCCGACGATCGACCTCGCGGCGCCGTTCTGCGACGCCGACGCGTGCGCGAGCGTGCTCGGCAACGTCGTCGTGTACCAGGACTCGCCGTCGTCGCACCTCACCACGACGATGTCGACGCTGCTCGCACCGCTGTGGTCGCGCGAGCTCGCAGCGCTGCTGCCCTAGTCGGCGAGCCGTGCGAGCAGCTGCGAGAGCGCCTCGTCGTCGCCGGCGCCGAGGGCGCCGACGATGCGCCGCAGCGTCGCGTGCATGACCGCGAGGTCGGTCTGCGCCCTCGCCGTCGTGGTGGCGATGCGCGGACGCAGCCCGGCATCCTGCACCGCGAGGGCGATCGCGTCGCCCCACGCGTCGATCGAGAGCCGCTCGCGCGAGCCCGCGATGCTGCCTGCGAGGGTCGCGAGCCCGTCGCGCCGCACCCACGCCGTCGCCCCCTCCGGACGCACCGGCGCCGACGACCGGCTGCGGATGCCGAGCGCGAAGAGCTGCTCGCCGGTCGCGGCGCCCTCGTGGCCGAGCCTGCCGAACCATCCGCGGTGCAGCGCGGGCGGGGCGACGAGCATGCCGAGCGCAGGCTCGTCGTCGAACGCGGCGGGCGCGCCGCCGCGGCCGAGCGCGAGCGAGGCGGCGATCGCGTCGCGTCGCGAGCTCGCATCGATGCCCAGCGGCGCATCCATGGGGAACCCGTCGACGCCGAGCAGCAGCACGATCGGCTCGTCGACGAGCGCGACGGCCTCGACGTGGTGGTGCACGACGCGCAGCACGTCGACGCCGTCGAGCAGCTCGGCGGCATCCGCGCGGCCCCGCACCTGCTCGACGCGACCGCGCGACCCGGCGACGACCACGCGATGTGCGCTCGCGCGCGCGAGCGCGATGCGCTCGGGCAGCCGGTCGCCGATCTCGACGATCGCGACCGTGCGCGACGCCGACGGCGGCGCATCGGGCAGCACGATCCAGTCGTGCATCGTCTCGAGGGTCTCGCGCTGGTCGGCGGAGCGCGCCAGGTGCGCGTCGAGCACGGCGACGTCGTAGGCGCCCGTCGCGCGCAGATGGTCGTAGAGCTCGCGGGCGTTCGTCGTCGCGTGCTCGTCGAGCACGCTCGCGACGCCCGCGAAGAGCGTCTTGCGCTTCACGATCGGCGAGCCGCGCCTGATCATCTCGACCGGCAGCGAGTTGAGCGGGTAGAGCGTCGTGGTCAGCAGGTCGGTCGTGTCGACGAACACGTCCCACGTGAACCCGATGCGCTCGAAGTGCTGCGTGAAGCGTGCCTCGTGCTTCGCGACGGCGTGCGCGTAGTCGGGGATGGCGGGCAGGTCGTCCCAGTAGGCCCGGAACACCTCCGACGCGAGCATCGACCGGCGCACGGCGATCCAGTGCGACTGCAGATGCAACGGCAGGAACGGCTGGTCGAGCAGTCCCCACGGGTCGAACGGGGCGCCGTGATGCACGGTGATGCCCCAGTAGTCGAGGTCGCGCGCATCCATGTCGACGAACATGTCGGCGAACGAGGCGACGGGGCCGAGGATCGTGAAGTTGAACATCACGAGCTCGTCGGTCTCGGCGAGCTCGTCCCAGCCGACGTGCTCGATGGCCGTCTTGTACGCCCACGAGTCGAAGCCCTCGTTCGAGCGCACGACGACGTCGGCGCCGAGCGACTCGAACCTGGCGCGCGAGGCGTCGCCGAGCGCGCCGTTCACGACCACGACGAGCCTGGTCAGGTGCGGCAGGACGCCGTCGAGCAGCGTGAAGACCGTCTCGTCGGCGACGCCGTCGGCGTCGTAGAAGAAGAAGACGCCGGTGCGGCGCACCGCGTCGACGTTCGACAGCCGCATCAACCCCTCCGCAGGCCGACGCGACGCAGCACGGCACCGGCGGTCCTGCGTCCCTTGCGGTACACGCGGACCGGGAGGCGCACGCGCGCACCCAGGTGCGCGTGCGCCTCGTCGAGATCGGCCTGGAGCGCGAGGGTGCGCGCCTGCGCGCTGCGGAGCGTCGCCCGCTCCGTGGCCCGGTCGCGCTCGAGGCGCGACAGCTCGGCTCGCAGGGCCGCATTCTCGGCGCGCAGGGACGCCAGCTCCGACTCGCTCATGCGTTCGAGCCTACGTGCTCAGGCGAACGCGGCCCGCCCCGTGATCGCCCGACCCACGATGAGCTGGTTCATCTGGAACGTGCCCTCGTACGAGTACAGCGCCTCGGCGTCTGCGAAGAACCGTGCGACGTCGTAGTCGGTGACGATGCCGTTGCCGCCGCACACCTCGCGGCACCAGCCGACGACCTCGCGCATGCGTGCCGTCGTGTACGCCTTCGCGAGGGCGGAGTGGGCATCCTCCTGCCGCTCCTCGTCGAGCATCCTCGACACCTGCACGCACAGCGCGATCGACGCGGTGATGGCGCCGAGCGACCTCGCGAGCAGATCCTGCACGAGCTGGTGGCCGGCGATGGGCTGGCCGAACTGCTCGCGCTCCTGCGTGTACGCGACGGCCGCCTCGTAGGCACCTGCCATGACGCCGACGGCCGACCATGCCACCTCGGCTCGCGTGAGGCGCAGCACCTTCGCGGTGTCGCGGAACGACGCTGCCCGCTGCAGACGCAGCGACTCGGGGACGCGGACGCCCTCGAGCACGATGTCGGCGTTCTCGACCATGCGCAGCGCGATCTTCCGCTCGATCTTCGACGCGCTGAACCCGGCGGAGTCGGTGGGCACGATGAAGCCCTTGACCTGGCCGTCCTCGACGTCCTTGGCCCAGACGATCACGATGTCGGCGAACGTGGCGTTGCCGATCCACCGCTTGGCGCCGTCGAGCACCCACTCGTCGCCATCGCGCCGCGCCGTCGTGCGCAGCCCGCGTGCCGAGTCGCTGCCGGAGAGTGGCTCGGTGAGCCCGAACGCGCCGAGCACCTCGGCCGAGGCGAGCCTTGGCAGCCACTGCGCGCGCTGCTCGTCGGAGCCGCACACCGCGATCGAGCCGGACGCCAGGCCGTTCTGCACGCCGACGAACGTCGAGATGGACGCGTCGACCCTGCTCATCTCCAGCGCGGCCCAGCCGCGGTAGACGGCGGAGTTCTCGAAGCCGCGGGTCTCGGGCCACGAGTGACCGAGCACGCCGGTCTCGGCGAGCGCGGGGATGACCTCCATCGGGAAGCGGTCCTCATGCCAGTGCTCGGCGATGAGGGGGCGCATCGCCTCCACGGTCTCGCGCAGATGCGCGATCGAGGACTGCTCCTGCGGGGTGAGGTCGGCCTCCATCCCGTAGAAGTCGCTGGGCAGCGGGGTGAGCGTCATGGGTCTCCTTCGGCGCACGAACGGATCGCAGCCTACGCATCGCCGCCATGCGTCCACCGTGGTGTTGTAGCGTCGGCCCCATGAGCGACGGCACGCCGACGGTCCGTTTGGCGCGCATCGCCAACGTGGTGCGCGACTACGCGTGGGGCAGCGAGACGCTCCTCGCCGACTACCTCGGCACGGCGGCCTCTGGCGCGCCCGAGGCCGAGCTGTGGCTCGGCGCCCACCCCGCGTGGCCCGCCCGTCTCGACGACGGCACGCCCCTCGACGCCGCGCTCGCCGCAGCGGGCGCCGCGCAGCCCGGCATCCTGCTCAAGGTGCTCGCGGCGGCCCATGCGCTGTCGCTGCAGGTGCACCCGTCGACGGCGCAGGCGCAGGCGGGCTTCGCGCAGGAGGAGGCTGCGGGCGTGTCGCTCGACGCCTCGCACCGCTCCTACAAGGACCCGCGCTCGAAGCCCGAGCTCATCGTCGCGGTCACGCCCTTCGAGGCGCTCTCCGGCTTCCGTCCGACCGAGGCCACGCTCGCGGTGCTCGACGCCCTCGCCACGATCGATCAGCGCGTGGGCCCGTTCGCGATGCTCGTGCGCCGCTCCACCCGCGACGCGCTCGCGTGGCTGCTCGCAGGCGGCGAGGCGGTCGACGCGGTCGTGGCAGGCGTGGTCGACGCCGCGGGGTCGCTGCCGCCGGAGCACGCGGGCGCCGCCGACACCGTCGCACGCCTGCACGCCGACTACCCGGGCGACGCAGGCATCGCGACGGCGCTCATGCTGCACCGCGTCTCGCTCGCGCCGGGCGAGGGCGTCTTCCTGCCGGCAGGCAACCTCCACGCCTACCTCTCCGGTCTCGGCATCGAGCTCATGGAGGCGAGCGACAACGTGCTGCGCGGCGGCCTCACGCCGAAGCACGTCGACGTCGACGAGCTGCTGCGCGTCGTCGACGTCACGCCCGTCGACGACCCGATGCTGCATCCGCTGGCCCTGCAGGGGGCGACGGCGTACCGGCCTGCCGCGCCGTTCGAGCTGCGGCACGTCGAGGGTGCCCACGAGTCCGGCCCCGCGGCGTGCGCGATCGTGCTCGCCGCCGCACCGACCGTCGTCGAGGTCGCAGGCGAGCGGCTGACCCTCGCTCGCGGCGAGGCGGCGTACGCCGACGCGCCCGAGGCGATCCGCGTCGAGGGCGTGGATGCATGGCTCGCGATGGAGCTGCGCGACACGCCGTGAGCGTGGCGTCCCTCCAGCGTGGGTGGAGAGTTGTAGAGTCCGCGACTTGACGCGAGCGAATCACAACGGTGTAATTGTCCCCAACGCGCCGCAGGCCGAGCGGCGTCATCAGGGAACTGGAGCACCGCATGCGCGACTCGAACCGCCGCATCGTTCCCGACGACTGGTTCGTCGATCCCGTCGAGCTCGGCGTCCCGGGATCCCCGCTGCGACGCACCGCACCGATCGAGGTCGAGGACGAGGGGCAGCTGTCGTGGCAGGTCGACGCGCTGTGCGCGCAGACCGACCCCGAGGCCTTCTTCCCTGAGAAGGGTGGCTCGACGCGCGACGCCAAGCGCATCTGCGAGGGCTGCGACGTGCGCGCCCAGTGCCTCGAGTACGCGCTGCAGAACGACGAGCGCTTCGGCATCTGGGGCGGGCTGTCGGAGCGCGAGCGCCGCAAGCTGCGCCGCTCTGCGTGACGCGGCGTCGGATCGTCGTGGAGCGATCCGCGGCTCTAGGCTGAGCGCATGCTCGTCATGACCATGATGGTGCGCGACGAGGCGGACATCATCGCCGCCACGATCGAGCACCACCTCGCCCAGGGGTTCGACCACCTCATCGTCACCGACAACGCCTCGGTCGACGGCACGCGCGAGATCCTCGACGAGTACGCGCGGCACGCACCCATCACGGTGCGCCACGACCCCGAGCACCGCAAGCAGCAGGCCAGCGTCGTCACCGGCATGGCGCGCGATGCCGCACGCATGGGCGCCACCTGGGTCGTCAACGGCGACGCGGACGAGTTCCTGCTGCCCGTCGACCGCTCCGCGACGGTCGCCCAGGTGCTCGCCGAGATGCCGACGTCGCTGGGCGCGTTCACCGTGCCCGTCGTGAACATGGTCGGGCCCATCGCCGCCTCCGGCGCAGGCATCCGCAGGCTGCGGCTGCGCGACGAGCGCACGCTCGAGGCGCTGCAGGCGGCGGGCGTGCTCGCGCATCCCACACCCAACGCCATCCACGTCGGCGACCCGGGCGTCGAGGTCGCGCAGGGCAACCACTTCACCTCGATCGAGCAGCGGGGCGAGGTGCCGGAGGGGCTCGCGCTCGAGGTGCTGCACCTGCCGTGGCGCTCCGCGGCGCAGGCGGTGCGCAAGACCGAGAACATGGGGCGCGGCTACGAGGCGAACCCGCAGCTGCGACCCAGCGCCAACCACCACGGCATGCGCGACTGGCGGCGTCTGCGCGCTGGCGTGCTGCTGCCGTTCCTCGCGCTGCGGATGCCGACGAGCGCCGACCTGGATGCCGAGGGCTTCACCGCGGACGACGCCGTCGCCACCGCGCTCGCGATCGACCCCGTGCGACCCGAGCTGCTCGCGGCCGCCCTCGCCGACGCGGAGCCGTTCGACGACGCGGAGATCGCACGGCTGCGCGAGACGGCGACCCTGCTCTCGCCCCTCGACGTCGAGGCGCAGCACGACATCGTGGCGCTGCGCGACGAGGTCGATGACCGCAACACCCGCCTCTACGCTGCGCAGCAGCGGATCGCGCAGCTCGAGGAGGCGCTCGACGATGCGCGCGAGGACGCGCGGCGGGAGCGGCTCGCGCTCGACGGAGCCGTGGCCGACGCGCAGGAGCAGGCCGCCAGCGCGCACGAGCGGGCCGTGGCCGCCGAGGCCAGGCTCGAGGACGTCGAGCGCGAGCCCATCGTGCGCGCGAGCCGCGCTGCAGCGCGCGCCCTGCGTCGCGGCTGACACCCGCTCCACGACGCTCCGCGCCCGGCCGTCGCGGCCGACTTCGCGCCGCACCGCACGCCCTCCCGCCAACATGCGCCGACGGTGCCTAGCCTTGCCGGGTGCGTCAGCGTGTCCTCGTCGTGCTCGCCGTCAGGAACGGGGCCGACTACCTTCCCCGGACCCTCGACGCCCTCGCGGCCCAGCGCACGACGCCCCACTGCGTCGTGGCGGTCGACGCGCGCAGCGGCGACGCGTCGCGCACCCTGCTGACCGCCGCCGACATGCAGCTCGTCGACGCCCCGGCCACCGCGTCGTACGGCGAGGCCATCGCCGCAGGCGTGCGCGCGCTGCCGGCAGCGCAGGAGGGCGACTGGCTCTGGCTGCTCGCGCACGACGCGCTGCCGCACCCGGGCGCCCTCGAGGCGCTGCTGGGCACGGTCGAGACGAGCCCGAGCGTCGCGGTCGTCGGCCCGAAGGTCATGCGCGCCGCCGAGCCCGACACCTTCGCCGAGTACGGGCAGACCATGACGCCGCTGGGCCGCAGCGTGCGCCTGCACGACGGCGAGCTCGACCAGGGCCAGCACGACGGCGACGCCGACGCGCTCGGCGTGGCCGAGTCCGGCGTGCTCGTGCGACGTGACGTCTACGACGCCCTCGGCGGCCTCGAGCCTGCCCTCCCGAGCATCGACGCAGGCCTCGACCTCGGCGTCCGCGCCAGGCTCGCGGGCCACCGCGTCGCGCTGCAGCCCGCCGCTCGCGTGCGCAGGGCAGGCGGCCCCGAGCACTTCCGGCTGCGTCGCGTGTCGGACGCACGCCGCACCCGCATCGCCCGCTCGGCGCAGCTGCACCGCAGGCTCGCCTACGCGGGCCCGGTGCTGCTGCCGCTGCACTGGCTCGCGTTGCTGCCGCTCGCGCTCGTGCGCTCCATCGCCCACGTGCTCGCCAAGCGCCCCGGCAGCATCCCCGCCGAGTGGGTGGCCGCGGCCTCCGCCGCCGCGCGGGTCGACCGCGTCGCACGTGCGCGCACGCGGATCCGGCGGGCGAAGGTGGCCTCGTGGCGCGACCTGCGAGGCTTGCGAGTGTCGTGGCGGGCGCTGCGCGAGCACCGCCAGCGCATCGGCGACGACGTCGACCACAACGCCCGCGTCGCCGACGAGCGTGTCGGCTTCGTCGAGGGCGCCGCGCTGTGGGTCGCGGCGCTCGCAGCCGTCGTCTCGGTGCTCGTGCTCGCGCCGCTCATCGGGTCCGGCGCCCTCGCCGGGGGTGCGCTGCTGCCGCTCGACGCGTCGGTCGCCGGGCTCTGGGCAGATGCGACGTGGGGCGTGCGCGACGGCGTCGGCGACGTCGTCGGCCCGGCAGACGGCTTCACGCTGCTGCTGGCGGTGCTCGGATCGCTCACGCCGTGGGCGCCGTCGACCGCGGTGATCCTGCTGCTGCTGGCGGCCGCGCCGCTGTCGGCCGTCGCGGGCTGGGCGTTCGTGCGGTCGCTGACGACCAGCAGGTGGATGCCAACGGTCGCGGCCGCCGTGTGGGCGTTCGCGCCGACGCTCCTCGCATCGGTGCACGAGGGCAGGCTCGGTGCCGTGGTCGCGCACGTGCTGCTGCCGGTCGCCGCCATGTGCGCGCTCGGCGCCGCAGGCTCCTGGCGGGCGACGGGCGGCGCGGCGCTCGCGACCGCAGCGGTCGTCGCGGGTGCGCCGTCGTTGCTGCCGGTCGTGCTCGTGGGCTGGTTCGCCCTCGTGGTCCGCGACTGGCGCTCGCCGCGCATCCTCGCCGCGATCGTGCCGACGCTGCTCGTCACCGGTCCGACGCTCGTGTGGCAGTGGCTCGCGGGCACGCCCCTCGCCGCCCTCGCCGACCCCGGCGTGCCGCTGGCGAGCGATCAGCCGACGCCGCTGCAGCTGCTGCTGGGCATGCCCTCCGGCGACCTGGGCGGCATCGGGTTCGTCGGCGACGCGCTCGGCATCGAGGCACGGTGGCTCGCGATCGGCCTCGCCGCGCCGCTGCTGCTCATGGCCGTCGCGGCACCCTTCCTGCGTCTTCGTGCGCTCGTGCCGATCGCGCTCGCCGCCCTCGGCCTCGCGACCGCCGTCTGGCAGTCGCACGTCGCCGTGGCCTCGTCGGGCGCCGCGGCCGTGGCGCTCTGGGCGGGCTCGGGCGTCAGCGTCATGCTGCTCGGCCTCGTCGCCGCCGCGACCCGCACCGCATCGGTGCTCGACGTGCGCGCCGGCGTGCCGACGTCGCTCGTGACGCTCGCGGCCGCGCTCGGTGCCGCGCCGCTCGTCGTGCTCGGCATGCTCTCGCCCGTGCTCGTCGCAGCGCCGGAGCGGGCGCTGCCCGCGTTCGTCGTCGCCGACGCGCTCGTCGACCCCGGCGTCGGCACGCTCGTCGTGACGCCGGTCGGCGAGGATGTCATCGCGGCGCGCATCGAGCGCGGAGGCGGTGCGACGCTCACCGACGCATCCACCCTCGTGTCGACCTCCGGCGTCGGCCCCGGCGCCGCCGAGCTCGCGATCGTCGCCGCGGACCTCGTGGCAGGCGGGGGCGACGTCGCCGCCGAGCTCGACGACTGGTCGGTGCGCTACGTGCTGCTGGCGGACGGCGACGCGTCGCTCGCCGACGTCGCCGACTCGAGCCTCGCCGAGCGCGACGAGCTCGATGAGATCGGCGAGACGACCGTCGGCCTGCTGTGGCAGCGCGACGCGGACGTCGCAGAGCCCGCCGCGACGACGCCCGCCGCATGGGTGCTGCTCGGCGGTCAGCTGCTCGCGCTCGCCACCGCCATCGTGCTCGCCCTGCCGTCCGCGCGGCGCGGGGCGCGCGGGCGGTCGCGGCGCGCGAAGATCGTGAAGGACTGGGCATGAGCGACGACCGCGACGACGATCGCACGGCACACGACCCCGAGATCGACGCGCAGGAGCCGGCGTCGACGGATGCGGCTGCCTCGGCTCACGAGCCCGTCGACGAGACCACCGCCGAGCCAGTCGACCTCGCCACCGACGTCACCGCCACCGACCGCGAGGCTGCGGCGAACGAGGCCGCCGAACGCGCTCGCGCGCTGCAGCCGCGCACCGTGGGGCTGTGGGGCGTCCGTGCGGCAGCAGGCATCGCGACGATCGCGATCGGGGTGCTCGCCGTGCTGGCGGGGCCGTCGTTGCCCGGCGTGACGGCGTCGCCGCGCGTCGAGTCCGTCGTGCCGGACGCGCCCGACGACACGCGCATCTGCGCCGGTCCGCTGCTGGGCATCGGCGACGCGAGCGGCGACGCGGCCGCCGTGGGCGTGCTCGCCGAGCCGACGCTCGTCACCGCAGCCGACGAGCGCGAGGACCTCGCGGTCGACGCGGTCGACGCCGCGGCCACCGTGCTGCGCGGCCTCGACGCCGCCGGTGCCGAGTCCCTCACGGTCGCGAGCGACGTCGCGCGCGGCGCCGCCGCCAGCGAGTGCACGGCGCCGTCGACCTCGCAGTGGCTCGTCGGTGGCGCGACGACGACGGGTCGCACCTCCCTGCTGACCATCGCGAACCCGGGCAGGGCCGCCACGACCGTCGACGTGCGCATCTTCGGCGTCGACGGCGAGGTGCAGGCCGTCGGCTCCACGGGCGTCGCGATCGCGGCGGGCAGCGTCGAGACGCTCGACCTCGCGTCGCTCGCACCCGGCATCGCCGCGCCCGTCGTGCACGTCGCCGCGTCCGGCGGCCCCGTCTCCGCGCACCTCCAGCACACCGTCGTGCGCACGCTGCAGCCCGGTGGCGTCGATCTCGTCGACCCCACGCAGGCCGCGACGAGCGTCGCGATCCCCGGCGTCGTCGTCGGCGAGCCCTCCGGGGTGCAGACGCAGGAGGGCTTCGCCGACGCGGTCCCGTCGCTGCGGGTGCTCGCAGGAGAGTCGACGCAGGCGACCATCACGACCATCGCCGACGGCGACGAGCCGATCGACTCCACGCTCGACCTCGTCGGCGGCGAGGTGCAGGAGATCGACCTGTCCGGCCTCGCAGCCGGCACCTACGCGTTCCGCATCGAGTCCGACGTGCCGATCGTCGCAGGCGCCAGGCAGGTGCGCGTCGACGGCGACGCCGTCGACCTCGACTGGGTCGCCGCGGCGACGACGCCGCTGGAGGGGGAGACGGCCGTGGCGATCGCGCCCGGGCAGGGCACCAGCCTCCACGTGCTCAACGTCACCGACGAGCCAGCGACCGTCGTCGTCGCCGGCGAGGAGATCGAGCTGGAGCCGAACGGCCTGCGCACGCTGCCCGTGCAGGAGGGGATCACGACGATCGTCGGCGACGGGATCGTCGCAGCCGTCACCTCCTCGGGGTCCGACGGCATCGCCGGCTACGGCATCACGCCACCGGCAGCGGCCCGCAGCGGCCTCGACGTCCTGCTCTGACCGCTCGCCATGCGCGCGCGGACCGCCGCCTCAGTGGTGCCGGTACCGATCGGGCGCGACCTCCCACGGCTCGCGGCCGATGATCTCCGCGGCGGCCCGGAACACGCACGACTCGATCGCGACCCTGCGATGCCAGTCGTCGTCGACGTGCAGGTGCACGAGTCGCTGGATCGGCAGCCGGAACACAGTGATGGTCCGCTCGCGGTGGTCGACCGACCACTGCGGCACCTCCTGCACGACGGGTGCGGTCTCCGACGGCGGCATGTCGGCCCAGCGGAACCGCACGCCGGCGAGCTCGTCCGGCCACAGTCCCAGCAGATGCTCGGCCGCGTCGGCCGCGACGTCCTCGAACCGCGTCTGCCGCGACTCCAGCAGCGGCAGCACCGGCCCAGCGAGCGACGACCGTGGGCCGCGGTCGTGGCGTCGTCGGGAGCGGAGTCGGGCCATGCCTCGATCCTACGAGTAGCGTGGACCGGATGGACGGCAGGCTGTGCTCGCGACCCACGTGCCGGGGCTACGCAGATCGCACCCTCACGTACGACTACGATGACCGGATGATGGCGATCGGCCCGTTGCTCGATGCGCGTCAGGACGGCGGCTACGACCTGTGCGACATGCACGCGGCCCGCATCCAGCCGCCTGCCGGGTGGACGATCGTGCAGCACCGCAGCGACGCGTGAGCGCCGCGACGCACCTGCTCGCCCGAGCCCGACGACGCCCGAAGGACCGATCATGACCGACGCTTCGACCCTCCACGGCATCGTCAAGGCGTACGACGTGCGCGGGCTCGTCGACGGGCAGCTCACGCCCGACGTCGTTCGCGCCCTCGGCGCCGGCTTCGCCGACGAGGTCGGCACCGGCAGCCCCATCGTCGTCGGCCACGACATGCGGCCATCGTCGCCTGCGCTCGCTGCGGCCGCCGCCGACGGCATCCGTGCGCGCGGCGGCGACGTCGTGCTCATCGGGCTGTGCTCGACCGACGAGTCGTACTTCGCCTCCGGCACGCTCGCAGCGCCCGCGATCATGTTCACCGCCTCGCACAACCCCGCCGCCTACAACGGCCTCAAGCTCTCGCGTGCGGGTGCCCAGTCCATGAGCCTCGACACGGGCCTCGCCGCCGTGCGCGACCGCGCCGCGGCCTTCCTCGAGGGCGGCATCGCGCAGGTCGACGCACCGGGCTCGCTCGTCGAACGCGACGTGCTCGCCGACTACGCCGCCCACCTGCGCTCGCTCGTGGACCTCTCGGGCATCCGTCCGCTGAAGATCGTCGTCGACGCCGCGAACGGCATGGCAGGCATGACCGTGCCCGCCGTGCTCGGCACCGACGCGGGGCTCGCGGCGCTGCCGCTCGAGATCGTGCCGATGTACTTCGAGCTCGACGGCACCTTCCCGAACCACGAGGCGAACCCGCTGGAGCCTGCGAACCTCGTCGATCTGCAGGCCGCCGTCGTGCAGCACGACGCCGACCTCGGTCTCGCGTTCGACGGCGACGCCGATCGCTGCTTCGTCGTCGACGAGCACGGCGCCGCCGTGTCGCCGTCTGCCATCTCCGCGATCGTCGCGCTTCGCGAGATCCGTCGCGTCCAGGCGGCAGGCGAGACCGACGTCGTCGTGCTGCACAACCTCATCTCGTCGCGCATCGTGCCCGAGACGATCGCGGGCGCGGGTGCGACGCCGGTGCGCACGCGCGTCGGGCACTCCCTCATCAAGGCCGAGATGGCGCGCACGAACGCCGTGTTCGGCGGCGAGCACAGCGCCCACTACTACTTCCGCGACTTCTGGGGCGCCGACAACGGCATGCTCGCTGCGATGCACGTGCTCGCCCAGCTCGGCGCGTCCGGCGAGACCATGTCGAGCCTCGCCGGCCGCTTCACGCCGTACCACGCCTCCGGCGAGATCAACTCGACCGTCGCCGACGTGCCCGCCGCGTACGCGCGCGTTGTCGAGGCGTTCGCGCACCAGGGCGAGCTCGACGAGCTCGACGGCCTCGGCATCACCGCCCACGACCGCTCGTGGTGGCTCTCCGTGCGCCCGTCGAACACCGAGCCGCTGCTGCGGCTCAACGTCGAGGCGGAGGAGGCGGAGACGATGGAGCGCGTCCGCGACGCGGCGCTGGGCATCATCCGCGCATAGGGCGAGGCCACGCGACCCACGCACGAGTCCGCCCGCACCGCCACGGGGTCGTGGCGGACGATGGCGCGGTGGGAGGATGGGTGCATGACCGTGGATGCAGCCAGCCGACTCGACTTCCAGGTGCGCGACCTCGCGCTCGCCGAGGCCGGACGTCACCAGATCCGCCTCGCCGAGCACGAGATGCCGGGCCTCATGGCGCTGCGCGAGCGCTACGCCACCGAGCAGCCCCTCGCGGGCCAGCGCATCGCGGGCAGCCTGCACATGACGGTGCAGACGGCGGTGCTCATCGAGACGCTCGTCGCGCTCGGCGCCGACGTGCGCTGGGCGTCGTGCAACATCTTCTCCACGCAGGACGAGGCGGCGGCCGCCGTCGTCGTCGGCCCGACCGGCACGGTCGACGCGCCCGCAGGCGTGCCCGTGTTCGCCTGGAAGGGCGAGACGCTCGAGGAGTACTGGGCCTGCACGCAGCAGATCTTCGCCTTCGACGACGGCCCGACGCTCATCCTCGACGACGGCGGCGACGCGACGCTGCTCGTGCACCGCGGCCGCACGCTCGAGCAGGAGGGACGCCTGCCCGTCACGCCCGACGACGCGAGCGACGAGGAGCGCGTCGTCGACGCCGTGCTCACGGCCTCCATCACCGCCGACGACCGACGCTGGACGCGCATCGCCGACGGCCTGCTCGGCGTCACCGAGGAGACCACCACGGGCGTGCACCGCCTGTACGAGCTCGCGCGCGACGGGCAGCTGCTGTTCCCCGCCATCAACGTCAACGACGCCGTGACGAAGTCGAAGTTCGACAACCGCTACGGCATCCGCCACTCGCTGCCGGACGGCCTCAACCGCGCCACCGACGTGCTCATCGGCGGCAAGGTCGCCTTCGTCGTCGGCTACGGCGACGTCGGCAAGGGTGCGGCGGAGTCGCTGCGCGGCCAGGGCGCGCGCGTGATCGTGAGCGAGATCGACCCGATCTGCGCGCTGCAGGCGGCGATGGACGGCTACCAGGTCGCCCGCGTCGAGGACGTGCTCGGCGAGGTCGACATCTGGGTCACGACGACCGGCAACGAGCACGTGCTCACCACCGACCACATGCTCGGCATGAAGCACCTCGCGATCGTCTCCAACGTCGGCCACTTCGACAACGAGATCGACATCGCGGGCCTCGCGGCCACGGGCGCCGAGCGCGTCGAGATCAAGCCGCAGGTGCACGAGTGGCGACTGCCGACCGGCAGGTCGATCCTCGTGCTCTCCGAGGGGCGCCTCATGAACCTCGGCAACGCGACCGGCCACCCGTCGTTCGTGATGTCGAACTCGTTCTCGAACCAGGTGCTCGCGCAGATCGAGCTCGCGCAGCGCTCCGCCGAGTACGCCACCGACGTGCACGTGCTGCCGAAGGCGCTCGACGAGGAGGTCGCCCGACTGCACCTCGATGCGCTCGGCGTGCGCCTGACGACGCTCACCGACCGTCAGGCGCGCTACATCGGCGTGCCGGTCGAGGGCCCGTTCAAGCCCGACCACTACCGCTACTGACGCGCGCCACGCGGGCGCGGGATGACGCAGAGCGGGCCGTCGAGGGGAATGCTCCCTCGGCGGCCCGCTCTGCGTCACCTCGCGACGCTCACCACCACGGCCAGACGAAGGCGGGCGTGCCGACCTGCGCCAGCAGCACGCCGATCCCGACGAGCACGGCGATCGTGACGGGCACGGCGACGAGCGCGGCCGTCGCGGCCGCCCGCGGACGTCGCATGTACCCGGGCGCGTCGTCGGGCAGCAGCCTGCGCGCGAGCGCCTCGTGGTCGGACATCCACGCGCCGCCGATGCTCGATCTCGCGGCGGCGAGGTCTGCTGCCGAGAACCCACGCCCGTCGAGGTGGAGCAGCGCTCGTCCGTCGTGATCGACGACGAGCCAGCGCTCGATGTCGGCGCCCGTGCGCATGCCGCGGTGGGTCGTGCCGGCCGTGCGATGCACGACGCCACCGGCGACGTCGGCGAGCGGCACCGTCTGCGTGCCGTCGCGACCGTGTCGCAGGCACGCTGCGGGTCCGGGTGCGTCGACGACGAGGCGCAGCCGACGCAGGCGCAGCCACTGCCAGGTCAGCACCCACGTGCTGCCGATGCCGAGGACCGCGCCGACGGGCCCGACGAGGATGCCGACGCCCAGCACGACGGCGCCGAGCATGGCGAGCACGAAGGCGAACCGCGACGCGAAGACCTCGCGGAACGAGCCTCGGGCCTCGAATGCCGGACGATCCACGCCGCCAGCATCGCATCCGTCGCCGGACGTCCGTCGCAGCCTGCGCGCTGCGCGCTCCACTACGGCACGTCGGCGACCGGTTGGAGCCGCTCGCCGATGACCCGCAGCAGCTCGGCGAGGCGGCTGCGGTCGTCGTGGCTCATGTCGCCCAGCAGCCGATGCTCGGCGTCGAGCAGCGCGTCGAGGGCCGAGTCGACGCGGTCGAGCCCGTCGTCGGTGAGGCGGATGCGCGTCGAGCGGCGGTCGGCGTCGTTCGCGATGCGCTCGACGAGGCCGCGGCTCACGAGGCCGTCGATGCGGTTCGTCATCGTGCCGCTCGTCACCATCGTCTGCGCGATGAGCTCCTTCGGGGTGAGCGCGGCGTCGGCACGGCGCAGCGCCGCCAGCACGTCCCACTCCCACGCCTCGAGGCCCGCGTCGGCGAACGCTGCGGCGCGCACGCGCTGCAGCCTGCGCGCGAGGCGCGTGAGCCTCGACAGCACCGCGAACGGGGCGACGTCGGCGTCGGGGCGCACGCGCACCCACTGCGCGATGATCTCGTCGACCTCGTCATGGGCTGGCATGCACCCGAGTCTCGCACCCCGCGCCGGCGTCGCCCGCTGCCATGGCCGTCATCACGATCGCCGTCACGATCGCGTTGTTCGTGTTCGCGTTCTTCGCGCACGTGCGCAAGCCGCACGAGCCCTCCATCGGGGAGGCCGCGCGCTGGTCGGCGTTCTCCATCGGTCTCGCGCTGCTGTTCGGCGTCGGCGCCGGGATGGTGTCCGGGTGGGCTTCGGCGGGGAGTGCTTCGCGGGCCACCTCACCGAGAAGGCGCTGTCGGTCGACGACATCTTCGTGCTCCTGCTCGTCATGAGCGCCTTCGCGGTGCCGAGGGAGTCCCAGCAGAAGGTGCTGCTCATCGGCATCGTCATCGCGCTCGCGCTGCGCGGCGGGTTCATCGCCATCGGCGCGGCGCTCATCGAGAACCTCTCGTGGATCTTCTCCGTCTTCGGCGCGCTGCTGCTGTTCGTCGCATGGCGGCAGGCGTTCGCCTCGCACGACTCCGACCCGACCGACAGCCGTGCGATGCGGCTCGTGCGCCGTGTGCTGCCCATCTCCGACGCCTACGACGGCGACTGCCTCACGACGACGATCGACGGCAGGCGCTTCTTCGGCGTGAGGCTGCTGCTGCACGCGCTGCACGTCGACGAGCTGCCGTTCGTCGACGGCGGCGAGCCGCTGCTCAGCGCCTCGCGCGGGCGGCTGCCGGAGGCGCCGCAGCAGCCGCACGCGGACGGCGTGGATGCTGAGATGCGCGAGCGTCGACGGCCGCTTGACCGTGCCCCGAGGGCACGGTCTGTGATGGATGCATCGGGTGCGACCGCACCCCGCAGCAGGAGGAGCATCCATGTCCACGCCCATCGACGACCTCGTCGCAGGCTTCCAGTCGCTCGTCGCGCAGGTGCCCGACGCGGTGCAGCCGCTCATCGTCGCGCTCGCGGGCACGGTGCCGTTCATCGAGGGGGAGGGGTCGGGCGCCATCGGCGTCATCGGCGGCCTGCACCCCGTGGTCGCAGGGCTCGCGGGTGCCATCGGCAACATGCTCGCCGTCACCGTCGTCGTGCTGCTGGGCTCGCGCATCCGCGAGGCCGCCGTCGCTCGGCGCCGTCGCACCGCCGCGGTGCGCGAGGATGCGCTCGTCGGCGCCGGCGACGCCTCCCTCGTCGGCGACGGCTCGGTCGCGGACGAGGCGGGCGAGGAGCCCGCGAAGGCGCCCTCGAAGGGACGGCTGCGCGTGCAGCGGTGGCTGACGCGCTTCGGCGTGCCAGGCGCGAGCCTGCTCGCACCCATCGCGCTGCCGACGCACCTCACGGCGGCGACGTTCGTCGCGTCCGGCGTGCCGAAGGGCTGGGTGCTGCTGTGGCAGGCGATCGCCATCGTGCTGTGGACGACGCTCATCGTCGCCCTCGCCTCCGGCATCCTCGCCGTCGCGACCGGCTGACGTGGGCGCGATCGCGTGCTGCGGCCTCGTAGGCTGGAGGACGCGATCCGCCATGGTGTAACGGCAGCACGCCGGCCTTTGGTGCCGTGCAGTCCAGGTTCGAATCCTGGTGGCGGAGCGCTCGTGCCCCGCTCAGAGATCGTCGCCGGGCAGCATCCAGCCCAGGCCGGCTCCGCCGAGGACGATGCCGAGCGTGCCGACGACGGCGATCGCGACGACGAGTGCCCAGGGCGTCGTCACCGAGGGCGTCGCGAGCCGGGACACGAAGGCCGACGCGTGCGACGCGAGCAGCCGCAACGCGACGAACGAGACCACGAGCGAGGCGGCGAGCCAGGCGAGCATGAGGGCCACGAGGAACGCGAGCCCCGCTCCCGCGAGCTCGATCCACGCTCGAGGTCCGCCGCCGACCATGGCCGCGACGACGTCGGCGAGGCTCGGCGCGTGGCCCGCCGAGACCGCAGCAGCGCCGTGCAGCTCGGCGACGCGCTCGGCGAGCGTCATGCCGCCAGGGGTGCCGACGAGCACGGCGACGCCGACGCCGGCGATCCCGACGATCGCGACGCCGGCCGCGATCGTCGCGCGCAGGGTCGGCGCCGAGACGGCCCGCCGGCGCAGCGACACGAGCGCTGCCGCGAGCGCGACCGCGAGGATGAGCGCGGTCGTCACGAGGACGGCGCCCGCTGCTGGAGCGACATACGAGAACGCCGCCGTGCCCACCAGCACGCCGAGCACCATGAGCACGATCTGCCCGCCCGCGTCGCCGTCGGACGTCGGCGTCGCCGCGCGTCGCTCGGTCGAGCGGCCCGCAGCCCCCTGCACGATCGTCACCGTGACGTTGGCGTGCCTCGACTGGTCGGTGCGGGCGTCGACGGCGCCGCCGCGTTCGACGTCGATCACCGTCGTCGGCCGGCTGAGCCGCGACGTGACCAACGCCACGACCACACCCCCCACGATCGTCGACGCCAACCCGATCAGGATCTCCATCCAGTTCATGCGCACCTCCTTCGCATCACTCTGTCGCGTCGGCGGATCGGGCGCCGCGAGCCATCCACAGCCCCGCTAGCCTCGCTGCATGCGCATCGTGGGGGAGTCCGGGACCGTCGCTCCGCAGGCGCAGCGGTCGTGATGGGCGACGACCCCGTCGCGCACGTGCGCGCGGCGATCGACGGCGCCGTACAGCGTCTCGCCTCCGCAGGTGCGCGCGAGGAGTGGCTCGGGGAGGTCGTGATCCCGCGTCGCGTGCTCGGGGTGGGGCGACCGCCGCGCATCGACCGGCGCGGCACCGTGTGGCGCGTGGGCGCGCTGCTGCTCACGCGCGACGGCGCCGTGCGGACGACCGGCACGATCACGCGCGTCACCGACCCCGGCAGGCCGCAGGGGCTCACGGCGTCGGTCGAGCTGCGTCGCGCCGAGCGCGCTGCGGCGCTCGCAGGCGGATTCGCGATCGGCGACGTCGTGAACCACGCGACCGAGGCCATCCCGATCGACGCGTCCCTCGTCGACGCACCCTCCGATGCCGTCCTCGCCATCCGCGACGGCGTCGCCTGGGTGCGATGGGGTCGCACGGCGGCCGAGCGCACCCGGCTCGACGCGTACCTCGCCGACCAGCTCGAGCTGCTGGAGCATCCGCCGCGGGGTGCCTGACGTGCGGGGCCACCTCCGAGCGTGGGACTGGTCACGGTTGCACCTCCCGCGAGTTGGACTGGTCACGGTTGCACCTGAGATCCGTTCGACAGGTGCAACCGTGACCAGTCGAGGGCGAACGGTGACCAGTCGAGGGCGAACGACCAGGCGCCCACCGCGTGCGGCCGGGTGCGCGTCGGGACGGTACGGTGGGAGCGCTCAGTCGAGGGAAGGTATCGATGCCCCAGATCGCCGTCGTCGTGCTCGCGGCCGGTGCAGGCACGAGGATGCGCAGCGCCACCCCGAAGCCGCTGCACGCCCTCGCGGGACGCTCGCTCATCGCGCACGTGCTCCACACCGCGCACGAGCTCGAGCCCGCCCACCTCGTCGCCGTCGTGCGGCACGAGCGCGACCGCCTCGTCGAGGAGATCGCGCACCACGCGCCCAGCGCCCGCATCGCCGACCAGGACGACGTGCCTGGCACCGGCCGCGCCGTCGAGGTCGCGGTCGCGCAGCTGCCCGACGACTTCGACGGCCTCGTCGTCGTGCTCTCCGGCGACGTGCCCCTCATCGACGCCACGACGCTGCGCGAGCTCATCGCCGAGCACGAGGGCGCGCAGAACGCGCTGACCGTGCTGTCGACCAGGCTGCCCGACCCCACGGGGTTCGGCCGCATCATCCGCAACCGCGGCGGGCACTTCGAGGCGATCGTCGAGCATCGCGACGCCGACGAGGCCACGCGCGCCATCGACGAGGTCAACGGCGGCATCTACGTCTTCGGGGCCGTCGAGCTGCGCACCGCGCTCGCCGAGCTCGACACCGACAACGACCAGGGCGAGAAGTACCTCACCGACGCCGCGCTGCGCATCCAGGCGACGGGCGGCCGCATCGAGGCCGTGCCGATCGACGACCACTGGCTCGTCGCAGGGGTCAACGACCGCGCCCAGCTCAGCGACATCTCCCTCGAGCTCAACCGCCGCATCGTGCGCAGGTGGCAGCTCGCGGGTGCGACGATCGTCGACCCCGCCTCGACGTGGATCGACGCCGACGTGTCGCTCGACGAGGACGTCACGATCCTGCCCGGCACGCAGCTGCACGGCGCGACGAGCATCGCCCGCGGCGCGACCATCGGCCCCGACACGACCGTCGCCGACACCGAGGTGGGCGAGGGCGCCGTCATCCGCCGCGCCGACGTGACGCTCGCCGTCATCGGTGCGGGTGCGAGCGTCGGCCCGTTCGCGTACGTGCGGCCGGGCACGATCCTCGGCGCCGGCGGCAAGATCGGCACCGCGGTGGAGACGAAGAACGCCGTCATCGGTGCGGGCTCGAAGGTGCCGCACCTGTCGTACATCGGCGACGCCGAGATCGGCGAGGGCGTCAACATCGGTGCAGGCGGCATCACCGCGAACTACGACGACGTGCACAAGCACCGCACGGTCTTCGGCGACCAGGTGCACACCGGCTCGCACAACGTGTTCGTCGCCCCCGTCACCCTCGGCGCCGGTGCCAAGACCGGCGCGGGCGCCGTCGTGCGCAAGGACGTGCCGCCTGGTGCCCTGGCCATGACGGTCGCGCCGCAGCGCAACGTCGGCGGATGGGTGCAGGAGCGCAGGGCGGGCACCGCAGCCGCCGCGGCCGCCGAGCGCGCCCTCGCAGACGCGTCCGACCCGTCCGATCAGGCGCAGCAGACCCAGCAGACCTCGGCAGATCCCGCCGACCCCACCGACGCACACCAGCAGTAGGAGCACCGTGTCCTCGATCGTCGCCAAGAACCGGAAGCACCTCGTGCTCATCTCCGGTCGCTCGCACCCGGCTCTCGCGGAGGCGGTCGCACACGAGCTCGGCACCGAGCTCGCAGGCATGGATGCCAGGACGTTCGCGAACGGCGAGATCTACGCCCGCATGCTCGACTCGGTGCGCGGCGCCGACGTGTTCGTGCTGCAGTCGTACGGCAAGCCGGTGAACGAGTGGCTCATGGAGCAGCTCATCATGGTCGACGCGCTCAAGCGCGCCTCCGCGAAGCGCATCACGGTCGTCATGCCGTACTACCCGTACTCCAGGCAGGACAAGAAGGGTCGCGGCCGCGAGCCCATCTCGGCGCGTCTCGTGGCCGACCTGTTCAAGACGGCGGGCGCCGACCGCATCATGTCGGTCGACATCCACGCGTCGCAGATCCAGGGCTTCTTCGACGGCCCGTTCGACCACCTCTTCGCGATGCCCGTGCTGCTCGAGCACTTCCGCGACACGCTCGACGCGTCGAACCTCACGGTCGTCTCGCCCGACATGGGGCGCGTGCGCGTCGCCGACGTGTGGAGCGACAAGCTGGGTGCGCCGCTCGCGATCATCCACAAGCGTCGCGACCCGCTCGTGCCGAACCAGGTGTCGGTGCACGAGATCGTGGGCAACGTCGCTGGCCGCACCTGCCTGCTCGTCGACGACATGATCGACACGGGTCGCACGATCCTCAAGGCCGCCGAGGCGCTCAAGGCCAACGGCGCGACGAACGTCATCGTCGCTGCGACGCACGCGATCTTCTCCCAGCCCGCTGCCGAGCTGCTCGGCTCGGGCGTCATCGACAAGGTCGTCGTCACCGACTCCATCCCGCTCGCAGACGAGCAGCGCTTCGAGTGCCTCGAGGTGCTCTCGATCGCCCCGTTGCTCGCGCGCGCGATCCGCGAGGTCTTCGAGGACGGCTCCGTCACGTCGATGTTCGACGGCGCCGCCTAGGCGCGGCACCGCGCCCGCATGAGCCGCAGCGAGCCGGGCAGGGCGAGCGCGACCGTCGCGTCGTCGCCGGTCGCGCCGGTCGCGCCGGCTCCCGTCGGTCCCGCGACGGCGCTCGTCGCGGGCGCCGCCGCGCTGACGCAGGGGGCGCTCATGGTCGCGGGCGTGGGCGTCGTCGGAGTCGTCATCGTCGCGGTGGGCGTCGAGGAGGTGCTGGGGGCGCCCAGCGCCCGGGTCGACGTGGCCGTGCGGGCGACGATCGTGGGTCTCGTGGCGCTCGCAGCGCTCGGCGGCGCCGGCGAGGCGCTGCGCGTCGCCGCCGAGCGCATGCTGCGCATGCGCACCGCGCTCGCCCTCGCGCGCGACGGTGCGACGATGCCACCGGCCGTGGAGCGCGACGCGCTCGCGCGCGGCCCGATCGGGGTGCTGCGCGGCCTGCTCGTCGGCGTCGCGTCGGTCACGGGCCTGTGCGGCCTCGTCGTCGGGGGCGCCGGACTGTCGGAGGGCGAGGGCGCGATGGCGCTCGGCGGGCTCGCGGCCCTCGCGGTCGCCGCGGCGTGCGCAGTCGGCGCGCACCGGCTGGGCCGCGCTCGGTCGTGGTGGAGCGGCAGGCTCGGCACCGTGCGTGCGGCGTGGCCTCGATTCGGCGCGAGCGACGTCGCCACCGGCGTCGCCCGCACGCGCACGCCCGGCCGCCGACCGCGCGACGAGCGCCTCGTGGCCGCGCGGCGCATGTCGCGGCTCGATCGCGCGTTGATGGTCGTGACGGTCGGAGCCGTGCTCGTCGCCTTCGCCGGCGTGCTCCTGCGGCAGCAGTGCCGCACGTGCGCGCCGGTCGCCTACGACCCGTTCGGCGAGTCCGTCGTCGACGGCGTCGCCACCGTGGGACTCGCCTTCGTCATGCTCGCCGCGGCGGCGTGGATCGTGCGCGCGGTCGTGACCTGGCTCGTGCACGCAGGGCTGGAGGTCGCGACGCTCGTCCGTGCCCGCCGCGGCCCGCTGGAGCGCACCGCGTGGCTCGATCGCGCGCTCGCCGAGCCGCGCTCGGTCGAGCTGCTCGGCAGGGCGCTCGGCGTGGCCGCGGCCGTGGTCGCCGCACCGTGGATCGCGTCGGGCGTCTCGACCGACTTCCTCGACGTCGAGCCCGGCGTCGTCGCCGGCCTCCGCGACTGGGTGGCGCTCGGTCCGCTCGTGGCTGCGCTGTCGGCAGGCGCGCTCGTCGTGGGCACCGCCGGCGTGCTGGCGACGCGGGCGTGGCGATCGCGCATCCACCCGCTCGTCGACGCCGACCCCCTGGACCGCGTCGTCGCAGCGCCGCAGCGCGCGGGGAGGTCGCGCCGATGAGCTCGACGGCCGCGCTCGACTGCGGCTACCACCGGGCTGGCATCTGCTTCTCGTGCACGCGCATCGACGTGCCGTACGCCGAGCAGCTCGCGGCGAAGGATGCCGCCGCGCGCGCCGCGGTGCCCGGCGCGGCGTGGCTGCCGCCGAGGGGCTCGGCCGTGGAGGGGTTCCGCAACAAGGCGAAGATGGTCGCGGGCGGCACGCTCGACGCGCCGACGCTCGGCATCCTCGACGGCGAGCGCCGCGGCGTCGACCTGCGCGCGTGCCCGCTGCACGAGCAGCCCATCCGCGACGCGCTGCCGCATCTCGCCGAGCTCGTCGCCGAGGCGAGCATCCCGCCGTACTCGGTGCCGGATCGGCGTGGCGAGCTCAAGCACGTGCTCGTGACGTCGAGTCCCGACGCCGAGCTCATGGTGCGGTTCGTGCTGCGGTCGACGGAGTCGGTGCCGCGCATCGCGAAGCGGCTGCCGTGGCTGCGCGAGCGCATCCCCGGCCTCGTCGTCGCGTCGGCGAGCATCCTGCCGGAGCACCGTGCCGCCGTCGAGGGCGAGGTGGAGCTGCCGCTCACCGACGAGCAGACGCTCACGATGCGGCTGAACGGCATCCCGCTCGCGCTGCGCCCCGGCGGCTTCTTCCAGACGAACTCGACCGTCGCCGCAGCGCTGTACCGCGAGGCGTCGGCGTGGATCGACGACGTCGACCCCCGCTCGGTCGCCGACCTGTACTGCGGCGTGGGCGGCTTCGCGCTGCACGCGGCGCGGGAGGGGCGCGACGTCGTCGGCGTCGAGACGAGCGCGGAGGCCATCGCGGGTGCGATCCGGACGGCGGAGACGATCGGGTCGAGCGCCCGCTTCGTCGTCGGCGACGCGACCGCCGTGGACGACACGGCCGTCGATGCCGACCTCGTGGTCGTGAATCCGCCGAGGCGCGGCATCGGCACGCTCGCCGCGCGCCTCGAGACGTCGCGGGCTCGGCACGTCGTGTACTCGAGCTGCAACCCCGCGACGCTCGCGCGCGACCTGCAGGCCATGCCGTCGCTGCGCCCCGTGCGGGCGCGCATGCTCGACATGTTCCCGCACAACGATCACGCCGAGGTGCTCGTGCTGCTCGAGCGCGTCAGCGCTCGCTGAGCCGCACGGAGCCCACGGCGACGTCGACCGCGATCGACTGCTCGGCGTCGGATGCCTGCGGCACGTCGACGAGGGCCTCGCCGAGCGCTGCATCGACCGTGACGTCGTAGGGCCCACCGTCGAGCTCGGCCTCGAGGCTGCCGGAGGCGACGTCGATCTCGAGGTCGCCTGCGTGCTCGAGCAGCACGTCGAGCTCGCCGGATGCGAGCTCGAGCGTCACGTCGCCGTCGACGACGAGGTCGACCGCTGCGAAGCCCGAGGAGTGCTCGTGCCATGGACTCAACATGCGGTTCGCCTCCCGGACGAGTGGGGGTAGCCCCCCGTGCCCCCGCGGATGCCTGTGGCCGTCGCGTCACCCGACCCTGGTACCGTGCGCCCGTGCCGACCACGCCGATCGCATCGTGACCGCCCTCGACCGCCGCCTCGGGGTGCCGGGCGCGATCGTCGTGGGCCTGTGCGCCATGCTCGGCGCCGGCGTCTTCTTCGTGTGGACGCCCGCGGTCGCCGTCGCGGGGGAGTGGCTGTGGGTCGCGCTGCTCGTCGCAGCCGTCGTCGCGATCGCGAACGCGCTGTCGACGGCGCAGCTGTCGATGCGGCATCCCGTCTCCGGCGGCGGGTACGCGTACGCGCGCGCCGAGCTGTCGCCGACCGCGGGCTTCGCGGCGGGTTGGCTGTTCCTCACGGGCAAGACCTGCTCGGCGGCTGCGATCGCGCTCGTCGCGGCGAGCCATCTGCTGCCTGGCGTGCAGCAGCCGGTCGCGATCGTCGCGATCGTGGCGCTCGCGCTCGTCAACGCGCAGGGCATCCGGGCCACGGCGTGGGTCACGTGGGTGGTCGTGTCGCTCGCCCTGGCGGGCATCGCGCTCGCCCTCGTGTGGACGGCGGCGGGGCTGCCGACGTGGGGCAGCGTCGTCGCGGTCGCTCCGCTGTCGGAGACCGTGCTCCTCTCGAGCGGCGAGGCGTGCGACTTCGGGTTCATCGGTGGCTCGCAGCAGGCCGCGGCCGCCGCGTGCGGCGACACCGGCGCGCTCGCGACGCCGCCCGGCCCGCTCTCGGTGCTGCAGGCCGCGGGCCTGCTGTTCTTCGCCTTCGCAGGGTACGCGCGCATGGCGACGCTCGGCGAGGAGGTGCGCGACCCTCGCCGCACGCTGCCGATCGCGATCCTCGTCGCGCTCGGCGTCGTGCTCGCGCTCTACGGCCTGCTCGCGTGGGCGACGCAGCACGCGTACGCCGATGCGCTCGTCTGGCCGGACACGCCCGTCGCCGACCTCGTGGGGCAGCCGGTGCTGCACGTCGCGCTGCTCGTCGTCGCGGCGATCGCATGCCTCGGCTCGCTCATGGGCATCCTCGCCGGCCTGTCGCGCACGAGCCTCGCGATGGCGCGCGATGGCGAGCTGCCTGGCGTCCTGGCTCGCATCTCGCCGCGCACGAAGGCGCCCGCGGTGGCGGAGGGTGCGATGGCGGTGCTGGCGATCGTGCTCGTGCTCGTCGCGCCGCCCGTGGTGCTCGTGGCGCTGTCGTCGACGTCGGTGCTCGCCTACTACGCGATCGGGCACGTCGCGGCGCTGCGGATGCGGCGCACGCTGCCGTCCGCGGAGCGCTCCGAGGCGTGGGTGCCCGCGTGGGTGTCGGTGCTGGGCCTGGCGCTGTGCGCGCTGCTCGTGGTGACGCTGCCCTGGTACGGCGTGCTCGCCTCGGCGCTGTGGGTCGGCGTCGCCCTCGGCGTGCGCGCCATCCGCGCGCGTCGCGCACGCGGCTGACGCGGCTCCCCTCGCGCCGAGCCGGCCGCGCACGGTGGATGCGCGGTCGGGTCGCCGGGACGCACGGTCGGCCGCGCCGCCTCGCACGCGGCCATGCTCGGAGCGTGACGATCGACACCGCCTCCATCCCCACCGCGCCCGGCGCATCGGCCGACGAGGGCGCCCTGCCGCGCCGGAGGGTGATCGCGGCGCTCGGCGCGATGATGCTCACGAGCCTGTCGCTCGTGACCGCCGAGTTCCTGCCAGGCGGCATCGTGACGACGCTCGCCGCCGACCTCGGCGTCACGCCGGGCCAGGCGGGCCAGACCGTCACGATCACGGCGCTCGTCGGCTTCGTCGTCGCGCCGCTCGCGGGCGTGCTGACGCCGGGCCTCGACCGGCGCACGCTGCTCGTGCTGCTCGCGCTCGCCGCGACGGTCTCGAACCTCGTCGTCGCGATCGCACCGTCGCTGTGGCTGCTGCTGCTCGGCCGCGTGCTGCTGGGAGCGGCCCTCAGCGGCTTCTGGTCGATGTCGCTCACCGTCGCCGCCCGCATCGGCGGCCGCGACCGCATCGCGCGCTCGCTGATGTTCGTCGGCGCGGGCACGACGCTCGCGACCGTGCTGGGCGTGCCGCTCGGCGTGCTCGCGACCGCAGCGGTCGGCTGGCGAGCCGTGTTCGTCGCCGCGAGCGTGCTCACCGTGCTCACGGCGATCGCGCTCGCGCTCCTGCTGCCGCGCGTGCCCGCCTCCGAAGGGGTGAGCCTGCGCTCGCTCGGCTCGACGCTGCAGCGCGTCGGCATGCGACCGGGGCTCGCAGGCCATGTGCTCGTCGTCCTCGGCCACATGGCGGTGTACGCGTACGCGAGCGTCGCGTTCGCGCGCATGCCGGGCGCTGACGAGGCGTCGATCGCGACGATGCTGCTCGCGTTCGGCATCGCGGGCTTCGTCGGCAACTTCGCGATCGGCGCGGTCGCCGACCGCATGCTCGATGCGCTGCGGTTCGTCGTGCCGGGGCTCATCGCGGGCGCCGTGCTCGCGTTGGCGCTGTGGCCGCACGTCGCGTGGGTGGCGTGGATCGCCGTCGCGGCGTGGGGGTTCGGCTTCGGCGGCTGGCTCACGGTGCTCAACACCTGGGCCGCCAGGCAGGTGCCCGATCGGCTCGAGGAGTCGGGCGGGCTCGTCGTCGCAGGCTTCCAGCTGGCGATCACGCTCGGCGCGGGCCTCGGCGGGCTGCTCGTCGACACGATCGGCATCGAGGCGGAGATGCGCCTGGCAGGCGCCGTCGTCGTCGTCGGGCTCGTGCTGTTCGGCACGGCCCGCCGCGCGAGCGTGCCGGGCGTCGCACCGCAGCGAGCATCCCTCTAGGCTGCGACGCCCGCTGACGCCGTCGACCGCCACGACGACGGCGACGCGCCCGTGGCGCGGCGGAACGCGCGCGAGAAGCCGTCCTCGGAGGCGTAGCCGAGCATCCTCGCCGTCTGGGCGACGCTGAGGCCGTCGGTCGCGAGGTGCTGCTTCGCCGCGGCGATGCGCACCTGCGTCAGGTACTGCAGCGGCGGCATGCCCACCGCGGCGCGGAAGCGCAGCGCGAACGACGAGCGGCTCATGGTCGCGAGCGTCGCGAGGTCGCCGACGGTCCACGCGCGACCTGGATCGTCGCGGATGGCGTCGAGCGCCCGGCCGAGGTACGGGTCGCCCGCGCGGGCGCGCCAGTCGCGTGCGGCCGCGTCGCACCGCGACCACGAGCGCAGGGCGGCGGCGAGGATCGTCGTCGCCATGTGCGCGCAGACGATCCCGTCGGAGGGGCTGGGCGCGCGATCCGCGTCGTGGCAGCCGAGCGCGGCCGCGAGGTGCGCGATCGCGGGCTCGACCGAGGCGAACGCGGGCACGACGATGGTCGCGGGGAGCGCGGCGAGCCCGAGCGCGCCGCGCACGGTCGAGACGGAGGCAACGACGAGGCGGGCGTCGTCGACCGCGCGGATGCCTGCCGCGCCGCCGAGCACGAGCAGCAGGTCGCCGGCTGCGAGGTCGGCCGTCGTTCCGGCGGCCGCGTCCGGCCGCACGTGCACGGTGCCGGAGAGCGCATAGACGAGCGTCGCGTCGGCGGCGACGGCGCGCATGCCGGCGCCCGCTGGCAGATCGCGCGCCGCTGCCTCCTCGACGCGCCACGCAGCGTCGAGCAGCCGATCCTCGGGAGCCGTCGGCGCATCCGTCATGCCTTCGGGCGACCGGCTCCGCGCACCCGCAATTCCCCTCGGGGTGCAGGCGGCGGTCGCCCGCCGAGGCCAGACGTGCGCACGGGGCCCGGCGGTCGCCCGCCGAGCCCCTCGTGTCACGCCCGTCGCGTCAGCGCTTGACCCCAGCGCTCACGCGCACGGCCTCCGTGTGCGTCTCGGGGATATCGGTGCCCGAGCCGTGGTGATCCTCCATCGTGGCCTCGTCGAACGGCAGCCGCTTCGCGAGCACCTCGGTGAGCTGGCCGCGGTCGACCTGCTTGGTCCAGGTGCCGATGAGGACGGTCGCGACGGCGTTGCCGGTGAAGTTCGTGAGCGCACGCGCCTCGGACATGAAGCGGTCGATGCCGACGATGACGCCGACGCCGTCGACGAGGTCGGGGCGGTACGTCTGCAGCCCGGCAGCGAGGGTCGCGAGCCCGGCGCCCGTGACGCCCGCCGCGCCCTTCGACGCGATGATCATGAACGCGAGCAGACCGATCTGCTCTCCGATCGACATGGGCATGCCCATGCCGGTCGCGATGAACAGCGACGCCATCGTGAGGTAGATCGCCGTGCCGTCGAGGTTGAACGAGTAGCCCGTCGGCACCGTGATGCCCACGACGGGCTTCGAGACGCCGAGGTGCTCGAGCTTCGCCATGAGACGCGGCAGCGCCGACTCGGACGACGACGTCGAGACGATGAGCAGGTACTCCTTGCCCAGGTACGCCATGAGCTTGAAGATGTTCACGCGGGCGACGAGCCACAGGAGCGTGCCGAGCACGCCGACGATGAACACGACGCACGTGGCGTAGAACGCGAGCATGAGGGTCGCGAGCGCGCCGATCGCCGCCCAGCCCGTCTCGCCGACGACGCCGGCGATCGCACCGAACGCGCCGATGGGTGCGAGCCACAGGATCATCGTGAGGATGCGGAACACGAGCGTCTGCACGAGCGCGAGGCCCTCGAGCAGCGGCTTGCCGCGTGCGCCCATGCGCTGCAGCGCGAAGCCGACGAGCAGGGCGACGAACAGCACCGGCAGCACGTGCTGGCCGGTGAAGGCCGACACGAGCGTCGTGGGGATGATGCCGAACAGCGGGCCGCCGGTCTCCTCCGCGGGCGCCTCGTACTCGGCGCTGGAGATGTTGAGCCCCTCGCCGGGGTGCACGAAGTTGCCGACGACGAGGCCGATCGCGAGCGCGAACGTCGACATGACGATGAAGTAGCCCAGCGCGAGGCCGCCGACCTTGCCGACGGTCGCGGCCTTCGCGATCGAGCCGATGCCGAGCACGATCGTGCAGAAGATGACGGGTGCGATCATCATCTTGATCAGCGCGACGAACGCGGTGCCGATCGGCTTGAGGGCGACGCCGACCTCTGGCCAGATGAGGCCGACCGCGGCGCCGAGCACGACCGCGATGATGACCGCGACGTAGAGTCCGTGGGTTGCGAAGCGCGAACGGCGCTTCGGGGTGCTGGTGGTGGGCGTCGTCGCCATGGGCTTCCTCCTGGGCGCGCCGCCACGATGCGACGCTGCTTCGGATGCGAGCCTCTCGGCTCGCACGCAGCGAAGCCGTGTTTCGTGCATAGTGTTCGCAGCGGGCGGGGTCCGCGACGAGGAGGAGCGCATGCGTCGACGCTGGCGCGACGCGAGCATCGCGACGCGGCTGTTCGTGCAGTCGACGGCGATGCTCGTGGCGAGCGCGATCGTCGCGTTCGTGCTGCTCGCGTTGGACGCGCGCGCCGACGCCGAGCACGAGGCGACGGTGCTGAGCCGCGACGTCGTGATGACGCTCGCGTCGGATCCCACGGTCGAGGCAGCGCTCGTCGAGGCGTTCGCGACGTTCGACGGCGACGAGGACGCGACGGTGGAGGTTGCATCCGCGGCGCTGCAGCCGTACGCGATCGAGGTCGTCGATGGCACGCGGCTCGACTACGTCACGATCATGCATCCCACGGGCATCCGGTACACGCATCCCGACCCCGACGAGATCGGCGAGCCGTTCCTCGGCACGATCGCGCCCGCCGTCGCGGGCGAGATCGTCACCGAGACGTTCGAGGGCACCCTGGGGCCGTCGGCGCGCGCCGTCGCCCCCGTCGTCGTCGGGGGCGAGGTCGTGGGGCTCGTCTCGGGCGGCGTGGCGATCAGCAAGGTCTCGAGCGAGGTCGTCGCTCGTCTCGTGGTCGTCGCGCTCGTGCTCGTCGGCGCCGTCGTGGTCGCGGCGCTCGCAGCCGGAGTGCTCGCGCGCAGCATGCGGCGAGCGACGGGTGGGCGCAGGGTCGAGGAGCTCGCGCACCTGTTCGCAGCGCACGAGGCGGTGCTGCACTCGGTCGACGACGGCGTGGTGCTCGTCGAGGGTCGACGCGTGGTCCTCGCGAACGATCGTGCGCGCACGCTGCTGGGCATCGGCGACGTCGCGCTGCCGCTCGACCTCGACGTCTCGGTCCTGCCTCGAGCGGTGCGAGGCGTGCTCGAGCAGCCCGACGACGCCGTCGCGCCCGTGCTCGTCGGCACGCGGTCGCTCGTCGTGGAGCGCGAGAGCGTCGAGGTCGCGACGGGCGCCGCGACGATCTTCACGATCCGCGACCGCACCGAGCTGTCGCGCGTGTCGCGCGAGCTCGACGCCGTGCGCACGCTCGCGACGGCGCTGCGGGCGCAGACGCACGAGTTCGGCAACCGCATGCACACGATCGCCTCGCTGCTGTCGCTCGGCGAGCCCGAGCGTGCGCTCGAGGTCGCCGCGTCGGAGCGCGACCTGGAGCAGCGGCTCGCGGATCGGGTCGTCGGGGCGGGGGAGGAGCCGGTCATCGCGGCGCTGCTGCTCGGCAAGACGGCGCAGGCGCGCGAGCGCGCGGTCGAGCTGCACTTCGAGACGCGCCTGGATCCCGGCACGCATTGGGTCGACCCCATCGACTTCGTGACGATCCTCGGCAACCTCGTCGACAACGCCATCGACGCGGCCGCCACCGCGAGGGCGCGCACAGGCGCGACGTCGCGCGAGCTCGGGCAGCGCTGGGTGGCCGTCTACCTCGGGTCGGATGACGATGGCGCGATCGTGATGCAGGTGTCGGACTCGGGCCACGGCGTGCCTGACGACGCGCGCGAGCTCGCGTTCGAGCAGGGGTGGACGACGAAGGAGCACGGCGTCGCAGGTCGCGGCTTCGGGCTCGCGCTGGTGCGCCAGGCCGTCGAGCGCCTCGGGGGCACGATCGAGCTGGGGCAGGAGCTCGGCGCGGTCGTGACGGTCGTGCTGCCCAGGCCCGCGAGCGAGCCACCAGCCGATGCCGACGCGCACCTGCGAGGTGCGTCGTGATCCGCGTGCTCGTCGTCGAGGACGATCCTGGCACCGCCGACGCGCACGCCGCCTACGTCGGGCGCTGCGACGGCTTCGAGGTGGTGGGGCTCGCGCACTCCGCGACCGCCGCCATCCGTGCGCTGCGGCAGGCGCAGCAGGGCTCGGAGCGCATCGACCTGCTGCTGCTCGACATGAACCTGCCCGACGGCCACGGCCTGCAGGTGTGCCGCGAGCTGCGTTCGGCGGGCCTCGTCGTCGACGTCGTCGCCGTCACGGCCGTGCGCGAGCTCGACATCGTGCGCGAGGCCGTCGCGGTCGGGGTCGTGCAGTACCTCATCAAGCCCTTCGGCTTCGCGGTGTTCGCCGAGCGGATGCGGCAGTACCGCGCGTACCGCGACGAGCTCGAGGGCTCCTCGCGCCTCACGCAGCAGGAGGTCGATCGGGCGATCGCGGCGCTGCGCACCACGAACACGCCCGGCCTCGCGAAGGGGCTGTCTGCCGAGACGCTCGAGGCGGTCTCGACGCTGCTCGCGGTCGGCGACGCTCGCTCGGCGACCGAGGTGGGTGGCGACCTCGGCCTGTCGCGCGTCACGGCACGGCGCTACCTCGAGCACCTCGCCGACTCGGGAGTCGCCGAGCGCAGTCCCCGCTACGGCACGCGCGGGCGCCCCGAGCTCGAGTACCGCAGGCGCGGCTGAGCGCTGCCCGGCGCGTCACGGCGCATCGCGCCGCCGCCGGCGACGCGGCGCCGGCGGCGTGAGGGCGACGCGACGTGCGATGGAGAGGTGCGCGCCGTATCGTGGCCCGCTCCGACCGAGAGGAGCACCGTGCCCGAACCGATCCACCTGCTCATGACCGCGGGCATCGCGCTCGCGATCGCCGTGGGCGCCGGCATCGTCGCGAGCGTCGTGCTCGTCGCCGTCGTCGCCGCGATCACGCGATCGAAGACGCGCCTGGCCGCCGCGCGCAGGCCGCTGCGCTGGCCCGTGTTCGTGCTCGCCTTCCTCATCGCGTTCGCGATCGCCATCGCGTCGCTCGGGCTCGTGCGCGACCTCGGCGACGGTGGGGCGATGCTCGCGCACGCCCTGCTCATCGCGCAGATCGGCGTGGGTGCGTGGCTCGTGGTGCGCATCCTGCGGGTCGCGGGCGACGCGGTGCTCGACCGCTACGGCGCGACGCAGGGCGATCGGCATCGTCGCAAGGTGCACACGCAGGTGGCGGTGCTGCGGCGCGTGCTCGTCGTCGTGATCGTCGTCATCGCCTGCGGCGCGGCGCTGTTCACGTTCGAGGGGGCGCGCGTGGCGGGCACGGGCCTGCTGGCGTCGGCGGGCGTCGCATCCGTCGTCGCGGGCCTCGCGGCGCAGTCGGTGCTCGGCAACGTGTTCGCGGGCATCCAGCTCGTGGGCTCCGACGCGATCCGCGTCGACGACGTCGTCGTCGTCGAGGACGAGTGGGGCACGATCGAGGAGATCACGCTGACGTACATCGTCGTGCGCGTCTGGGACGAGCGCAGGCTCGTGCTGCCCTCGACGTACTTCACGACGACGCCGTTCCAGAACTGGACGCGCACGTCGAGCGAGGTCATGGGCTCGATCGAGCTCGACCTCGACTGGCGCGTGCCCGTCGATGCCATGCGGGTCGAGCTCGAGCGGATCCTCGCCGACACCCCCATCTGGGACGAGCGGGTGCAGGTGCTGCAGATCACCGATGCGGTCGGCGGATTCGTGCGCGTGCGGGTGCTCGTGACGGCGGAGGACGGGCCGACGCTCGCGGATCTGCGGCACGGGGTGCGGGAGCGGCTCGTGACGTGGCTGCGCACCGAGCATCCGGAGGCGCTGCCCGTGCAGCGCGTGCAGATGGGCGACGCGGGGGCACCGCGCGCGACGGGCGCGGCGCGGACGCGGGAGTCGACGGGCCCCGTCGCGACGCCGCCAGGGCTGTTCACGGGTGACGCGGAGGCGGATGCGCGGCGCGAGTCGTTCACGCATCCGATCGACGTCATCGCACCCGACGACCCGCGCCGGCGCTAGAGGGCGGGCGCGGCGGTGACGGGCGGCTGCGCCGACCAGGGGAACACGATCCACCGGTCGGTGCGGCGCCACACGAAGTCGGGGTCGACGACCGACGTCGGCTTCGCGTAGAGCACGGCCGAGCGCGCCTCGGCGCCCATGCCGCGCAGCAGGTCGAGCACGAGCGCGAGCGTGCGGCCCGAGTCGGCCACGTCGTCGACGACGAGCAGCCTGCGACCGTGGATGGCGTCGCCGTCGAGCAGGGGCGCGAGCAGCACGGGGTCGGGCAGCGTCTCGTGCACGTCGGTGTAGAACTCCACGTTGATGGCGTCGGCGAGCTTGAGACCGAGCGCGTACGCGAGGTGCCCGGCGGGCAGCAGGCCGCCGCGTGCGATGGCGATGACGATCTCGGGCTCGTAGCCGTCGGCGGCGATCGTCGTGGCGAGCTCGCGGCCGGCATCCCCGAACCCCTGCCACGTGAGCACCTCCTTGTCGGGCTCCGCGAGGTCGGATGCGTCGGCGTGGAAGGCGCTCATGCCTCGATCGTGCCACGCGCCCGCGACGACGAACGGCGCGCCGCCCGCGAGGGGCGACGCGCCGTTCGTCGTCTCGAGCGTCAGGCGCTCAGTGCGTGTCCTCGGCCTCGATCTCCGAGCGGTCGCCCGACCACAGGGTGTGGAAGGTGCCCTCGGCGTCGATGCGCTTGTACGTGTGCGCGCCGAAGAAGTCGCGCTGGCCCTGCACGAGCGCTGCGGGCAGGCGCGGTGCGCGCAGGCCGTCGTAGTACGCGAGCGACGACGCGAACGCGGGCACGGGGATGCCCGACTGCGCCGCGCCGGCGACGATGCGACGCCACGAGTCCTGCGCGGCTGCCATGACGTCGCTGAAGAACGGTGCCGTGACGAGGGCGACGAGGCCCGGGTCGGCCGCGTACGCCTCGGTGATGCGGTTGAGGAAGCGAGCGCGGATGATGCAGCCGCCACGCCAGATCTTCGCGACCTCGCCCTTGTCGATCTGCCAGTCGTGGTCGATCGCGCCCTGCACGATCGCGTCGAAGCCCTGCGAGTACGCGATGACCTTCGACGCGTAGAGCGCGAGGCGCACGTCCTCGACGAACGCGTCGGGGTCCTGCACCGACCATGGCGACGTCGGCCCGGGCAGCGCGGCGCCCGCGGCGCGCTGCTGCGGCTTCGACGACAGCGAGCGGGCGAAGACGGCCTCGGCGATGCCCGAGACGGGCACGCCGAGGTCGAGTGCGGTCTGCACCGTCCACGCGCCGGTGCCCTTCGCGCCGGCGGCGTCGAGGATGACGTCGACGAGCGGCTGGCCCGTCTTCGCATCCACCTGGCGCAGCACCTCGGCGGTGATCTCGATGAGGTACGACTCGAGCTCGCCCTCGTTCCACTCGGTGAAGATGTCGGCGATCTCGGCCGGGCTCTTGCCGGTGGCGTGGCGGATGAGGTCGTAGGCCTCGGCGATGAGCTGCATGTCGGCGTACTCGATGCCGTTGTGGATCATCTTCACGAAGTGGCCGGCGCCGTCGGCGCCGACGTGCGTCACGCACGCCTCGCCCTCTGCGACGGCGGCGATGCGCTCGAGGATCGGGCCGAGCGTCGCGTACGACTCCTTCGTGCCGCCCGGCATGAGCGAGGGGCCGTTGAGCGCGCCCTCCTCGCCGCCGGAGATGCCGCAGCCGACGAAGTGGATGCCGGTCTCGCGCACCTTCGCCTCGCGCGCGATCGTGTCGGTGAAGAGGGCGTTGCCGCCGTCGACGATGATGTCGCCGGGCTCGAACACGCGCACGAGCTCGTCGATGACGGCGTCGGTGGGGCGGCCGGCCTTGACCATGATGATCGCGGCACGCGGCGTCTGCAGGCTCGCCGCGAGCTCCTCGTACGACTCGGCCTTCACGAAGCCGGCCTCGGGGTGCGCCTCGATGAGCGCATCCGTCTTCGCCGTCGTGCGGTTGTAGACGGCGACGGTGTTGCCTTCGCGGCTGGCGAGGTTCCTCGCGAGGTTCGAGCCCATGACGGCGAGTCCGACGACGGCGATGTTGGCGGTGGGCATGCGGCTCCAGTTCCTCGACACACTGCGGGTCGCTCCCAGGCTATGCGGTCGCGCATGCGGCGCGCAGGCCCTGGCAGCCGCCACGCGGCTCTGCTTGCATCGAGGCATGACGACGCAGTCCGACGCAGCCGTGCACGACCCCATCGGGCTCCTTGCCCCCGACGCCGCCGTCGAGCGCATGGCGACCGGCGCAGGATGGAGCGAGGGACCGCTGTGGATGCCCGAGACGCGCGTGCTGCGATGGTCGGACATCCACGGCGACCGCATCCTCGAGGTCGACGAGGCGGGCGCGATGCGCGTGCACCGCACGGGCGTGGAGTTCACGAACGCGCGCATCCACTCGCGCGGCGGCGTCGTGCAGTGCTCGCATGGCCGGCGAGCGGTCGAGCTCGAGCGCGACGGCGAGGTGACGGTGCTCGTCGACCGCTTCGGTGAGCACCGCCTCAACTCGCCGAACGACCTCGTCGAGCATCCCGACGGCTCGATCTGGTTCACGGATCCGCCGTACGGCATCGAGCAGCCGAAGGAGGGACACGCCGGCGAGCGGGAGTACGGCGGCTGCTTCGTGTTCCGGTGGAGCGAGGCGGACGGCATCCATCCGGTCGTGACCGACATGGCGAAGCCGAACGGCATCGCCTTCAGCCCCGACCACGCGACCCTCTACGTCACCGAGTCGGCCGACGCCGACGTGACCGACGAGGTCGCGACGATCCGCGCCTACCGGGTCGAGGGCGCCGGCGCCGAGGCGCGCGCCGTCGACGGTCGTCGTCTCGTGCGCGTCGAGGGTGGCACGCCGGATGGCGTCGCGATCGACGTCGACGGCCGCGTGTGGTCGTCGAGCGGCGACGGCGTGCACGTCTTCGCCCCGGACGGCGAGCGCGTCGCGTTCGTGCCGGTGCCCGAGACGGTCGCGAACGTGACGTTCGGCGACGACGGCTGGCTGTGGATCGCGGCGACGACGAGCGTCTACCGCGTGCGCACGGCGACGCGCCCCGCGTAGCGAGCGGGAGCGCCTGCGTCCACCCGCTCGCGCGCACTCGCAGGCGCTGCCACCGTGGCGGCATGCAGATCGGATACAAGCTCTTCGCAGAGGACGTCGGCCCGAAGGAGCTCGTGCGCCGAGCCGTCGAGGCCGAGCGCGCTGGATTCGACTTCGTCGAGATCAGCGACCACTTCCACCCGTGGCTGCCCGAGCATGCGCATTCGTCGTTCGCGTGGGCGGTGCTCGCGACGATCGCGGCGAAGACGGAGTCGCTGCGCATCGCCACGGGCGTCACGTGCCCGTCGATCCGCTACCACCCGGCGATCGTCGCCCAGGCCGCGGCGACGCTGCAGATCCTCTCCGACGGCCGCTTCACGCTCGGCGTCGGCGCGGGCGAACGGCTGAGCGAGCGGATCGTGGGGCAGGGGTGGCCGGAGGTGGGCGACCGCCACGCACGGCTGCGGGAGGCGCTCGAGATCATCCGGCTGCTGTGGTCGGGCGGCACGCGCTCGTATCGTGGCGAGCACCTGCGGCTCGAGGACGCACGCGTCTACGACCTGCCGGAGCGTCTGCCCGAGATCGTCGTGGCAGCGGGCGGGCCGCAGGCCGCCTCGCTCGCCGCAGAGCTCGGCGACGGCATCTTCTCCACGGACCCCGAGGCGTCGCTCGTGGAGGCGTGGACGGCCGCGGGCGGCAGCGGGCCGCGCTACGCCGAGGCGCCGACGGCCTTCGCGCCCGACGCGCGCGCCGGGGCCGAGGCCGCCCACCGGCGCTTCCGGTTCGGCGCCCTGGGGTGGAAGGTGCTCGCCGAGCTGCCGGATCCCGCGGCGTTCGACCAGGCCACCCAGTCGATCCGCGTCGAGGACATGGAGTCGGCGTTCGCGTGCGGCCCCGACGTCGAACGGCACGTCGAGGTCGTGACGCCGTACGTCGAGGCGGGGTTCGACCACATCGCGCTCATGGATGCGAGCGAGGACTCGGACGCGTTCATGGCGTTCTTCGCCGACGAGCTGGGGCCGCGCCTGCGCGCCCTCGGGTGAGGGGACCTCGGGCCGCTCAGCGCTCGGCGACGAAGCGGCGCGCGACCGACAGGTCGTCGTCGCCGAGGCCCGCGTCGACGAGCTCGACGTACGCGGCGCGCAGCGCGGGCAGCAGCGTCGCGTTCGTGCTCGTCGCGTCGGCGACGTCGGTCGCGAAGCCGAGGTCCTTCACCATGTACCTGGCGAGGCCACCCGGCGCGTAGTCCTCCTCGACGAGCCTGCGGTGGTTCGAGCGCAGCAGGTTCGACCCCGCGTAGCCGCCCTGCAGCAGGGTCCACAGGCGGTCGACGTCGATGCCGGAGCGCTCGGCGAGCACCGTCGCCTCGGCGATCGCGAGCATCGTCGCACCGACGACGAGCTGGTTGGCGGCCTTCGCGACCTGGCCGGCGCCGAGGGGGCCGAGGTGCACGGGCGTGCCGCAGGGCGCGAGCACGGCGGAGGCCTCGGCGGCGTCGGCCTCCGTGCCGCCGAGCATGATCGAGAGCGTGCCGGCGCTCGCACCGTCGACGCCGCCGGAGACGGGGCAGTCGACGACGCGCACGCGGCCGTCGGTCTCGGCGGCGAGCCGCTCGGCGAGCGCACGCACCTGCGTGGACGACGACGTGGAGCCGATGAGCAGCAGCAGGGGGCGCTCGGCCGCGAGCAGGCCGTCGGGCCCGTCGAGCGCAGCCTCGAGCTGGGGGAGGTCGGGCAGCATCGAGAGCACGACGTCGGTACGGGCGGCGAGGTCGCGAGGCGTGTCGGCCCAGACGGCGCCGAGCGCCTCGAGGTCCTCGTGCCTGCGCGTGCGCCCTGCGATGTGCAGGGCGCCGTGGGCGCGGAGGAGATGCTCGGCCATGGGTCGCCCCATCGCGCCGAGCCCGATCACGCCGATCACGGCGTCGTGCTGGCTCATGGCGTCAGGCTAGCGCCTGTCCACACCGTCGAACCAGGTCCAGCCTGCTGGATCGGCGGCTAGGCTGCTGCCGACACCGATCGAAGGAGATGGGCCATGGCACGACTGCGAGTCGCGATCGCCACCGGACTGCCGGACGCGCTGTGCAAGCGCCTCACCGAGCTCGAGCCGCGCATCGACGTCGTCCGCGACGTGCGCCTCGCGCCGCCAGCAGCCTCGATCGCCGAGTGGGCGCGTCCGCGCTGGCCGCAGCGCAGCGCGAGCGACCAGGAGGCGTGGGAGGCCATGCACGCCGATGCCGACGCGCTCTTCGGCATCCCCGACTCGCCCGCGACGCTCGCCCGCATCCTCGGCGCATCGAGCCGCATCCGCTGGGTGCACACGATGGCGGCGGGCGGCGGCGGCCAGGTGAAGGCCGCGGGCCTCGACGCCGAGACCCTCGAGCGCGTGACGTTCACGACGAGCGCGGGCGTGCACGGCGCGCCGCTGGCCGAGTGGGCCGTGCTCGGCGTGCTCGCGGGCGCGAAGGACGTGCCCCGCCTCGAGCGGCAGCGGCGCGAGCGCAGCTGGGACGACGGCTGGGCCATGCGGCACGTGGAGGACATGACCGTGCTCGTCGTCGGCCTCGGCGGCATCGGGCAGCAGGTCGCCGCGAGGCTCTCGGCGCTCGGCGCCACGGTGTGGGGCACGACGCGCACAGGGCAGCCCGTCGCCAACGTCGACCGCCTCGTGCCCGCCGACGAGCTCGCGACCGCCATCGCGCACGTCGACGCCGTCGTGCTGACCCTGCCGGGCACGGCCCTCACCGAGCGCCTCGTCGACGACGCGGTGCTCGCCGACGCGCGCCAGGGCACGATCCTCGTCAACGTCGGCCGTGGCACGGTCGTCGACGAGGATGCGCTGCTGCGCGCGCTCGACGACGGCCGCATCGGCTACGCGGCGCTCGACGTCACCGCCGTCGAGCCGCTGCCTGCCCAGAGCCCGCTGTGGAGCCACGAGCGCGTGCTGCTGAGCCCGCACACGGCTGCGCTGCACGAGCAGGAGCCTGCCCGCATCGTCGCGCTCTTCGCCGACAACGCGCGCAGGCTGCTCGACGGCGAGCCGCTGCGCAACGTCGTCGACACGGTCGAGTTCTACTGATGGCAGGGCACGAGCTGCCGCAGGCGGGCGCGAACGGCGCCGACCAGCGCGATCCGGCCCCCGCGGTCACGCGCGGCATCGGCATCCTCGGCCTGCTCGCCGATGCCGACGGGCCCATGACGCTCACGGAGGTCGCGAAGGCGCTCGGCATCGCGAAGTCGTCGGCGTCGAACCTGTGCCTCGCGCTCGAGGCGGGCGGCATGGTCGAGCGCGTGCCGCTCGGCTTCCGCCTCGGCAGACGCTCGGCGGAGCTCGGTGCGGCGTACGCGTTCCAGTTCAACCAGGTGCGCGAGCTCTTCGCCGTCTGCGAGGCCTCCCCGATCCTGCGCCGTGAGGTCGTGCAGATCGCGATGCTCGCGGATGCGGATGCGCTGTACCTCGCCAGGCACGAGGGTCGCGCGCACGGGCGCATCGGCACGCCGATCGGATCGCGGCTGCACGCGGCGCTCGCGGCCGCCGGCAACGCGCTGCTGTCGGCGCTCGACGACGACGAGGTGCGAGCGCTGCTGGCTGCGCACCCGGCGCCGAGGCTCACGGCTCGCTCGGCGGGCGATCCGGGCGCCGTGCTCGAGCGCCTCGCGCAGACGCGCACGCGCGGCTTCGCGCTCGACGAGGGGCAGTCGTTCGACGGCATCGTCGGCGTGGCCGTGCCGCTGCCCGCCTGGACGCCGAGCGATCCCGCGCTCGCGATCGGCGTCGCCCTGCCAGCCGAGGTGGCGACGGCCGAGCACGTCGCCGCGGTCGGTGCGGCGCTGCAGGACGCCGCGGTGGCGCTCACGAATCCCCTCGGGCGCGATCCCCGCGCGTGAACGGACCCGTCATGCGTTCAACTGGTTGAACGCAGTTCAACACGCTGCTACCGTGACCTGCACGAGCGCACGCGACGACGCGAGCGCAGCTCGAAGGAGAGACCGTGACCGACGTCCAGGCGAACCCGAACGCACGCCCCAGCGACGACCCCGAGTACGCCGCCAACCTGCGCAGGGCGACGCTCGCATCCAGCGTCGGCAGCGCACTCGAGTACTTCGACTTCGCGCTCTACGGCCTCATGACGGCACTCGTGTTCAACGTGCTGTTCTTCGACCAGTCCGACCCCGCCATCGGCCTCGTCGGCGCCTTCGCCATCTACGGCGTCGGCTTCGTCGCCCGTCCCATCGGCGGCCTCGTCTTCGGCGTGCTCGGCGACCGCCTCGGCCGCAAGTGGGTGCTCGTCGTCACGATCGTGCTCATGGGCGGCGCCTCCACCGCCATCGGCCTGCTGCCCACGTACGAGCAGGTCGGCATCCTCGCCCCCATGCTGCTCGTGCTCATGCGCGTCCTGCAGGGCTTCGGCGCCGGCGCCGAGCAGGCGGGCGCGACGGTGCTCATGGCCGAGTACGCCCCCGTGCAGCGCCGCGGCTTCTTCTCGGCGCTGCCGTTCGTGGGCATCCAGGCCGGCACGCTGCTCGCAGCGCTCGTCTTCTCGGGCATCGCGCTGCTGCCGGAGGACCAGCTGCTCTCCTGGGGCTGGCGCGTGCCGTTCCTCGCGTCGTTCGTGCTCATCCTCGTCGCCCTCTTCATCCGCCTTCGCCTGCGCGAGACGCCCACGTTCGTCGAGCTCGAGAAGCACGACCAGGTCGCCGAGCGGCCGCTGCGCGAGATCTTCACGCGCGGCCTGCCAGGCGTCGTCACCGGCATCGGCCTGCGCATGGCGGAGAACGGCGGGTCGTACATCTTCCAGAACGTGACGCTCGCCTTCGTCGCGACCGCAGGTGCAGGCGCGTTCATCGCGAGCCCCATCGACCGCGGCGTCGCCACATGGGGCGTCACGCTCGGCTCGCTCATCGGCATCTTCTCCGTGCCGCTGTCCGGTCACCTCTCCGACCGCTTCGGACGCAAGGCGATCTACCGCTTCGGTGCCGTCTTCATGCTGGCGTACGCCTTCCCCGCCTGGTACGCGCTGTCGCTCGGCATCGGCTGGCTCGCCGTCGCGGTCATCGCGATCGGCATCGGCGTCGCCGTCAACTCCATGCTGGGCCCGCAGTGCGCCATGCTGCCCGAGCTCTTCGGCAACCGGCACCGCTACCTCGGCGTCGCGATGGCGCGCGAGCTCTCCGCGGTGCTCGCTGGCGGCCTCGCCGGTGTGCTCGGCGTCTGGCTGCTCACGCTCACCGACGGCACGTGGCAGGTCATGGGGCTCTACGTCGCCGTCATCGCGGCCATCACGACCGCGGCGACCTTCCTCGTGCCCGAGACTCGAGGCAGGGATCTCCTCCGCACCGAGGATGCCGTGCGCATCTCGACCGAGGAGGAGCACACGGGCATCATCATCACGGAGGCACGCACATGACCGACATCGACTCCGCACGACCGGCCGGGCTCGCCGCCTTCGACCTCACGGGGCGCGTCGCGCTCGTGACGGGCTCGAGCCAGGGCATCGGACGCGCGCTCGCCGAGGGGCTCGCGGGCGCGGGCGCCACGGTCGTCGTGCACGGCCGCGACCGCGCGAAGGCCGAGCGAGCCGCGGGCGAGATCGCCGCGGCGACCGGGTCTGCGACGCACGTGTCGACGTTCGACGTCACCGACGCGGCCGCGGTCGACGCTGGCATCGGCGCGCTCGAGGATGAGCTCGGCACCCCAGACGTGCTCGTGAACAACGCGGGCATCCAGCGGCGAGGCGCGATCGCCGAGTTCACCGACGAGGACTGGCACGACCTGCTCGCCACGAACCTCACGAGCGCGTTCCTGCTGTCGCGACGCGTCGCGCGCGGCATGATCGCGCGCGGCTCGGGACGCATCGTGTCGATCGGATCGGTGCAGTCGCAGCTCGCGCGGCCCTCGATCGCGCCGTACTCGGCGACGAAGGGCGCGATCGTCATGCTCACGAAGGGCCTGTGCGCCGACCTCGCGCCCCACGGCATCACGGCGAACGCGATCGCCCCCGGCTACTTCGCGACCGAGCTCACCGCTGCGCTCGTCGCCGACGAGCAGTTCTCGGCGTGGGTGCGCGGTCGCACGCCAGCGGGCAGGTGGGGCGACGTGCGCGACCTCGTCGGCGCCGCGGTCTTCCTCGCCTCCGACGCGTCCGCGTTCGTCAACGGGCAGACGCTGCACGTCGACGGCGGCATGACGGCGGTCGTCTGATGCGCGTCGCGCGCGCCGACGTCGACGGCGTCGCGACCTGGATCGGCTGGGTCGCCGCAGGCGACGAGGGTGCCGGCGAGGGCGCAGGCGCCTGGCATCCCATCGCCGACCCGTTCGCGGCGTTCGCGACCGGCGACGACCCCGCCGTCGAGGGGGAGGCCCTCGCGGACCCCGTGCTGCTCGCGCCGTGCGAGCCGCTCGTCGTCGCCGGCATCGCGCAGAACCGCGGGCAGAACGACCACCCCCTGCCCGTGCAGGCATGGCTCAAGTCGCCGCGCACCGTCGTGCCGAGCGGCGCCGACGTGCCCCTGCGGCGCGACGCGGGCGGCACGGTCGTCGAGGCGGAGGTGGCGATCGTCATCGGCGCACCCACCTACCAGGTGCCCGCCTCGCGCATCATGCAGCACGTGCTCGGCTACACGGCCGTGAACGACGTGTCGCAACCCGAGCGCAGCGCGGTCGACCAGCGCAACTTCGAGGCGAAGGGCGGCATCGGCTACACGCCGCTGGGGCCATGGATCGAGACGGGCCCGATCGGCGACGTGCCCATGACGATGCACGTGGCGGGCGAGCTCGTCGTCGACACCTCCAGCGACGCGCTGCCCGTGTCGATCGCGGAGGCCGTGGCCTACGTCGCGCACTGGATGCCGCTCGGTCCCGGCGACGTCGTCATGACGGGTGCGCCGTTCTCGAACGCGCCCGCCCGCGCAGGCGACGTGGTCGAGATCGGCATCGGCCCGATGACCCTCACGACCCCGCTGCGCTGAGCGGCGCCGCCGACCCGCCCCGACCGATCCACGACTCCAGGAGCATCGCCGTGACCCACGCATCCATCGCCGTCGTCGCCCACGCGGCGCACGACGTGCGCGTCGAGCCCGTGCCCACCCCGCAGCCCGCGGCCGACGAGGCCGTCGTCGCGATCGCCTACGGCGGCATCTGCGGCTCCGACCTGCACTACTGGAGCCACGGCGCAGCAGGCGAGTCGATCCTGCGGGAGCCCATGGTGCTCGGCCATGAGGTCTCCGGCGTCGTGGCCGTCGCCGCCGCCGACGGCTCGGGGCCCGCGGCGGGCACGCCGGTGACGGTGCATCCCGCGACCCCCGAGAGCTACCTCGGGTCGGCGGCGCGCCAGCCGCACCAGGACGGCGCCTTCGCCACGAGCGTCGCCCTGCCGTCGCGCATGCTGCGCGCGCTCCCGGCGGGGCTCGACCTGCGCAGGGCGGCGCTCGCCGAGCCCGCCGCCGTCGCATGGCACGGCGTCGGCCAGGCGGGCGACGTGCGCGGCCAGCGCGCGCTCGTGATCGGCTCCGGCCCCATCGGAGCCCTCGCCGTCGCCGTGCTGCGCCACCACGGCGCCTCCGAGATCGTGGCGAGCGACCTCCACGAGCTGCCGATGCGCGTCGCCCGCGAGGTCGGCGCGCACCGCACGATCGACGCGCGCGACGCCGACGCGCTCGCGGCGGTCGAGGCCGACGTCGTCGTCGAGTCCTCCGGCACGCTGCCAGGGCTCGCCACGGCCATCCGCTCCGCACGCCGAGGCGGCACCGTCGTCATGCTCGGCCTGCAGCGCTCCGGCGAGGTCGCGGTGCCCATCGCGGCGGCCATCACGCGCGAGCTGCGCCTCGTGGGCTCGTTCCGCTTCCGCGACGAGATCGACGACGTCGTCGTCGCCCTCGCCGACGGGTCGCTGCACGTCGCACCGGTCGTGACGCACGTGCTCGACGCAGCCGACGCCCTCGAGGCGCTGGGGATCGCGAGCGACGCATCGGTATCGTCGAAGGTGCTGCTGCGCTTCGGCGCCGCCGACGATGCCGACGACACGAGGGGCTGAGCGATGCCGGTCACGTATCCGCCGATGATCATGATGGGCGCGCAGGGGACGGGGAAGTCGACGATCGGCGCGGCGCTCGCCGCACGGCTCAACGTCGCGTTCATCGATGGCGACGACCTGCACCCGGCCGCGAACAAGCTGAAGATGGCGGGCGGCACGCCGCTCACCGACGAGGACCGCGTGCCGTGGCTCAAGGTCATCGGCGAGCGCATCGCGCAGGAGCGCGAGGCGGGGCGCATCGTGATCGTCGCGTGCTCGGCGCTGAAGCGCTGGTACCGCGAGCTGCTGCGCTCGAACGTGCCCGACCTGCTGTTCGTGCACCTCGCAGGCGAGCAGGACCTGCTCGAGCAGCGGCTCGCGGGCCGCGACCACGAGTACATGCCCACGACGCTGCTGCAGAGCCAGCTCGAGACGCTCGAGCCGCTCGCGGCATGGGAGGCTGGCGTGCGGGTCGACATCCATCGCACGCCCGAGCAGATCGTCGACGAGCTCCAACGACTGCTGCAGCGCCGCTCGCGCAGCGCGTAGCGACCGCCCGGCCCGACACCGACACCGCGAACGAGACGAGGACGTCATGGAAGATCTGGTGCTGCAGTGGGACCTCGGCACGGGAGGGCTCCTGCTGCTGGCGACGGGTGCCGTCGCGCTGCTCCTCGTGCTCATCATGGCGTTCAAGGTGCACGCCTTCCTCGCCCTCATGCTCACGAGCATCCTCACGGCCATCGCAGCGGGCATCCCGTTCTCGCGGCTCGTCGAGGCGCTCGGGTTCGGGTTCAACTCCACGCTCGGGAGCGTGATGCTGCTCGTCGCGCTCGGCGCGATGCTCGGCCGCATGATCGAGGCATCCGGTGGCGCGAAGGTGCTCTCGGACGCGATGATCGCGCGCTTCGGCGAGCAGCGCGCCGGCTTCGCGCTGTCGATGGCGAGCCTGCTCATGGGCTTCCCCATCTTCTTCGACGCAGGCCTCGTCGTGATGATGCCCATCATCTACGCCGTCTCGCGCCGCGTCGGAGGGTCGTTCCTCTCGATCGCCTTCCCCGCCGCGATCGCCTTCTCCGCGATGCACATCTTCGTGCCGCCGCACCCCGGCCCCGTCTCCGCCTCCGCCATCTACGGTGCCGACGTCGGCCTCGTGCTCGTCCTCGGCCTCGTCGTGGCGCTGCCGGTCTGGTACGTCGCCGGCAACCTCGTGGGCTCCCGCATCGGGCGTCGGTTCGACATCCCGGTGCCCACGATCCTCTCGGGCAAGGGCGACGACGACGCCGAGGCGTTCCGCTCGAACCCGTCGGTCGGGCGCATCGTCGCGCTGCTGGTGCTGCCGCTCGTGCTCATCCTGCTGAACACGGGCCTCAACATGGCCGCGTCGTTCCAGCCCGACCCCGACGCCTTCAAGGCGGAGCCGTGGGTCGCGATCCTGCGATCGCTCGGCGAGACGCCCGTCGCGCTGCTCATCACGGTCTTGGTGTCGATGTTCGTGCTCGGCTGGGGCATGGGCAAGTCGGGATCCCTCATCGAGAGGATCTCCGACTCGGCGCTCGGCCCCATCTGCTCCGTCGTGCTCGTCACGGGCGCAGGCGGCATGTTCGGCGGCGTGCTGCGCGCGACCGGCATCGGCGACGCCGTGGCGGAGTCGCTGAACGGCATCGGTCTGCCCACGATCGTCGCCGCCTTCCTCATCGCCCAGATCGTGCGCCTCGCGCAGGGCTCGGCGACCGTCGCGCTCACGACGGCGGCATCGCTCATGACGGGCGTCGTCGCGGCGGGCGACTACAACGCGGTGGAGGTCGCCGCGATCGTGCTCGCGACCGCCGCGGGCTCGGTCGGCTTCAGCCACGTCAACGACTCCGGGTTCTGGCTCGTGAGCCGCTTCTTCGGCATGGACATGAAGCAGACCCTGTCGACGTGGACGCTGCTGCAGGGCCTCATGGCCGTGCTCGGCTTCGTCCTGTCGCTCGTGATCTACATGCTCGGCGGGGTGCTGGGCTAGGCGGCGTGCCGGGGGAGAGGATGGCGACATGACCCACCCCCGCAGCCCCCTCGCCCTCACGGGCGTCACCGGCACGCTCGGAGGCCTCGTGCTCGCACGGCTCGCGGACCTCGACCCGGTCGTCGTCGTGCGCGATGCCGCCCGAGCGCCGGCGGGCTTCGCGGCGCGCGTGGCGACGTACGCAGACGGCGACGCGTGCCGCGCCGCGTTCGCAGGCGTCGACACGCTGCTGCTCGTGTCGGGCTCGGAGTCGCCGACGCGCCGCGACGAGCACGCGAGCGCCATCGCCGCGGCGGCCGCCGCCGGCGTCGGGCACGTCGTCTACACGTCGTTCCAGGGTGCAGCCCGCGACGCGACCTTCACGCTCGGCCGCGACCACGCCGCCGCCGAGGAGGCGCTGCGTGCCTCGGGCATGCGCTGGACGTTCCTGCGCGACGGCCTCTACCAGGAGGCGCTCGTGCGCTTCGCCGACGCCGATGGCGTCGTGCGCGGCCCGGCGGGCGACGGCAGGCTCGCGCCGGTCTCGCAGCTCGACGTCGCCGACGTCGCAGCCGCCGTGCTCCGCGAGCCCGCATCGCACGCGGGGCGCACGTACACGCTCACGGGCCCGGACGCGCCCACGATCGCGGAGGTCGTCGCCCGCGCGAGCGCCGCGACCGGTCGGCCGCTGCGGTACGAGGACGAGACGATCGAGGAGGCCTACGCGTGGCGCCGCGAGCAGTGGGGCGCCGAGCAGTGGCAGCTCGACGCCTGGGTGTCGACGTACACGGCCATCGCCGACGGATCCCTCGCGACCGTCTCGCCCGACGTCGAGGCCGTCACCGGCAGGCCGGCACGCTCGATCGAGCAGACCTTCGCCGCCTGAGCGCCCGAGTCGCCGCCGCCGCGCGCTCGACCGCTCGACCGCGACACGCCCGGAGTGCGAGGCCTGGTAGTGTCGACGGTCGAGACCTCGGCGAGGGGCGCGACGCGCCCGTGATCGACGCGGTGGCGAGCCTCAGGCTCCCTCCCGCGTGCGTGTCGAGACCAGACGACCACCCGGGCCCATCCGGCCCTGACAGGGAGCATCACCATGAGCAGCGACGACAACACGCTCACCACCGAGATCCGATCCGAGTTCGGCAAGGGAGCGGCCCGCCGCCTCCGCGCCGCCGGCAAGATCCCCGCGGTCCTCTACGGCCACGGCACCGAGCCGCGTCACCTGACGCTCGACGGCCACTCGGTCTTCCTCCTCGTGCGCAAGGCGAACGCCGTGCTCGACCTGCAGATCGAGGGCGAGTCGCAGCTGGCGCTCGTGAAGGACATCCAGCGCAACCCGGTCCTCCAGGGCATCCCCGCGCTCGAGCACCTCGACCTCATCGTCGTGCGCCGCGGCGAGAAGGTCCAGGTCGACGTGCCCGTGCACGTCGAGGGCGAGAGCGCTCCCGGCACGATCCACAACCTCGAGAACACGACCCTGCTGCTCGAGGTCGAGGCGCTGCACATCCCCGAGAGCGTCGTCGTGTCGATCGAGGACCTCGAGGAGGGTGCGCAGGTGCTCGCCTCCGAGGTGACGCTGCCGAAGGGCGCGGCGCTCGTGACCGACCCCGAGACGCTCGTCGTCGGCATCTCCGTGCCGCCGGCCCCCGTGCTCGAGGACGAGGACGCCGTCGCCGCAGAGGGCGACGAGACCGTCGAGGACGCCGAGGGCACCGAGGGCGCCGACGAGTCCAGCGACGACGACGAGTAGTCGCACGGCTCCTCGCAGCGCATGACCGACGCGTGGCTGGTGGTCGGGCTCGGCAACCCCGGGCCCGACTACCAGCGCACCCGTCACAACGTCGGCGTCGACGTGCTCGACGAGCTGTGCTCGCGGGCGGGCGTCACGCGCTCCCGGCACCGCAAGGCCGCCGCGAGCGTGGGCGAGCGTCGCATCGTGGGCGGGCCGAAGGTCGTCTTCGCCTTTCCCGAGACGTACATGAACCGATCCGGCGGGCCCGTCGCATCGCTCATGGACTACTACTCCGTGCCCATCGAGCAGGTCGTCGTCGTGCACGACGAGCTCGACCTGCCCTTCGGCACCGTGCGCCTCAAGCGCGGCGGCGGTGCGGGTGGCCACAACGGCCTGCGCGACGTCATCGCAGCCCGTGGCGCGGACTTCATCCGCGTGCGCATCGGCATCGGGCGCCCGCCAGGCAGGCAGGACCCTGCCGACTTCGTGCTGAAGCGCTTCGGCGGCACCGAGCAGCAGGAGCTGCCGTTCATGGTCGACACGGCGGCCGACGCGGTCGAGCAGGTGCTGCGCGACGGCCTCGTGCCCGCGCAGCAGGCGCTCCACGCGCCGTAGACCAGCGGCGACGACGCCGTGCACGTCGAGGCGCGGCTAGCATGGGACGTCGACCGGGAGGGGATCGGATGCACGTCCGACAGCGCGCGCTGCGCGGGATCGCCGCAGGAGCGGCGGCGAGCGCGATGGTCCTCGCCCTCGCCGGCTGCGTCGGCGGCGACGACGACCGGGGTCCGACGGGCCCGAACGGCTACGAGCTGGGCGCGACGGTCGGCGACGACGTCAGCGTCTGGTGGGACGTCAGCGAGACGACCGGCACGGTCGACGTGATCCTCGAGCGCTCCGGCCAGTCGCAGCCGCTGGGCGTGTGCCTGGGCTCCAGCGGCACGATCTGCGTGCTCGGCGACGCCGCGGTCGACCCGTTCGTCGTGTTCCTCGGACCGCAGGGCACCGCAGCGGAGATGGCCTTCAACGGTCAGCCCATCCCCATGTCGGTCGTCGAGGGCACCCCGGCGGGCGGGGTCGGCATCTACGTCGGCGCAGGCACGCCCGTCGACCCGTCGACGCTGCAGCTCGGCTTCACGATCACGGACGCCTCGGGCGCGGTCGTCTGGCAGCAGTGAGCCTCGCGCCACTGCTGGCCGTCCTCGAGGAGACGGTGCTCGCGGACGCACGTCGACGCATCGCCGTCGGCGGCACCTTCACGGTCGCCGAGGGCATGCGGGCACCGCTGCTCGCTGCCATCGCATCCTCGGAACGACCGCTGCTCGTCGTCACGTCGACGAAGCGCGAGGCCGATGCCCTCGTGCACGAGCTCGAGGCGTGGCTGCCCCACGCGATCGTCGTCGCGTTCCCCGCCTGGGAGACGCTGCCCCATGAGCGGCTGAGCCCGAGCGCCGAGACCGTCGGGCAGCGGTGGCGTGCGCTGCACGACGTGCGCACGCGAGCGGCGGGCACGCCCGCGATCATCGTCGCGTCCGCACGCGCTGCGCTGCAGCCGACGCCGACGGGGCTCGGCGACGCCGAGGCGATCGTGCTCGAGTCGGGGCAGCGCGGCGTCGACCTCTCGGGCCTCACCCGATCGCTCGTGCAGCACGCGTACCAGCGCGTCGACATGGTCACGCGTCGCGGCGAGTTCGCGGTGCGCGGCGGCATCCTCGACGTCTTCAGCCCCGCAGAGGAGCATCCGATCCGCGTCGACCTGTTCGGCGACGAGGTCGAGCAGCTGCGATGGTTCCGCGTCGCAGACCAGCGCTCCGACCCCGAGCCGGTGCCGTCGATCGAGCTGCCCCCTGCGCGCGAGCTGCTGCTCACCGACGACGTGCGGGAGCGCGCGGCCGCGCTGCAGCAGGAGCTGCCCGCCATGGAGGGGATGCTCGAGAAGGTCGCGAACGGCATCGCCGTCGAGGGCATGGAGTCGCTCGCACCGCTGCTGCTGCCCGGCCTCGTGCCCGTGACGCACCACCTGCCCGATGCCGCCGTCGCCGTCATCGGACCCGAGCGGGTGCGCGACCGTGTCGCGATCCTCGACGACACGAACCGCGAGTTCCTCGAGGCCGCGTGGTCGGCGGCGGCAGCAGGTGCGCAGGTGCCCGTCGACCTCGCCAGCGGCGGGTTCCTCGAGCTCGAGGAGCTGCGCGACGCGGCCGACGGCCCCTGGTACGCGCTGTCGTCGTTCGGCACCGACCTCCTCGACGACGGCGCCGAGCTGATCTCCAGCATCCCCAACCCCGTCGGGCACGGCGCGGAGGCGGCGGTCGACGCCGTCGTCGCGCTCGCACGCGACGGCTGGCGCGTCGTCGTGACCGCCGCAGGCCACGGCACGGGAGAGCGCGCGACCGAGGTGCTCGCCGAGCGCGGCGTCGCAGCGCGCCAGGCCGACGACCTGCCCGCGACGCTCGAGGCGGGCGTCGTGCATGTCGCGAAGGCGAACGTCGAGCTGGGGTTCCGCGTCGAGCAGGCCCGTGTGGCCCTCGTGAGCGAGGCGGAGCTGTTCGGTCGCGCCGTCGGCGTCGACGCGCGCGCCCCGCGCAGGCTCGCCACGCGCCGCGGCACCGTCGTCGACCCGCTGCAGCTGAAGCCCGGCGACCTCGTCGTGCACGAGACGCACGGCATCGGACGCTTCGTCGAGCTCACCCAGCGCACCGTCTCCTCCGGTGGACGCAACGCGACGCAGACGGTGCGCGAGTACCTCGTGCTCGAGTACGCGCCGTCGAAGCGCGGGCAGCCAGGCGACCGGCTGTCGATCCCCACCGACCAGCTCGACCAGCTCTCGCGATACGTCGGCGGCGAGAGCCCGACCCTGTCGCGCATGGGGGGCAGCGAATGGCAGGCGGCGAAGTCGAAGGCGCGCAAGGCCGTGCGCGACATCGCCGTCGAGCTCGTGCGGCTCTACGCCGCGCGCATGTCGTCGAAGGGGCACGCCTTCGGCGCCGACACCCCGTGGCAGCACGAGCTCGAGGATGCCTTCCCGTACGCCGAGACGCCCGACCAGCTGACGACGATCGACGAGGTCAAGCGCGACATGGAGCGCGAGGTGCCCATGGATCGCCTGCTCTCCGGCGACGTCGGCTTCGGCAAGACCGAGGTCGCCGTGCGCGCCGCGTTCAAGGCCATCCAGGACGGCAAGCAGGTCGCGATGCTCGTGCCGACGACGCTGCTCGTGCGGCAGCACCACGAGACGTTCGCTGCACGCTTCGCCGGGTTCCCGGTGCAGGTCGCGGCGCTCAGCCGCTTCCAGTCGAACGCGGAGGCGAAGGCGACGCGGCAGGGGCTCGCCGACGGCACCGTCGACATGGTCATCGGCACCCACCGCATCCTCACCGAGGGCGTCGCGTTCAAGGATCTCGGCCTGGTGATCATCGACGAGGAGCAGCGCTTCGGCGTCGAGCACAAGGACGCGCTGATGCAGATGAAGACGAACGTCGACGTGCTGTCGATGTCGGCGACGCCCATCCCGCGCACGCTCGAGATGGCGGTGACGGGCATCCGCGAGATGTCGACGCTCGCGACGGCCCCCGAGGCGCGGCATCCGATCCTCACGTTCGTCGGCGCCTACTCCGACCAGCAGGTGGGTGCGGCGATCCGCCGCGAGCTGCTGCGCGAGGGGCAGGTGTTCTTCGTGCACAACCGCGTGTCGTCGATCGCCCGCACGGCGGCGCGCATCTCGGAGCTCGTGCCGGAGGCGCGCGTCGCCATCGCCCACGGCAAGATGAACGAGCACCAGCTCGAGCAGGTCATCGTCGACTTCTGGGAGCGCAGGTTCGACGTGCTCGTGTCGACGACGATCGTCGAGACGGGGCTCGACATCCCGAACGCGAACACGCTCATCGTCGACCGCGCCGAGCGATACGGGCTCAGCCAGCTGCACCAGCTGCGCGGGCGCGTCGGCCGTGGGCGCGAGCGCGCGTACGCGTACTTCCTGTACGACGGCGAGACGCCGCTGTCGGAGACGGCGCACGACCGACTCGAGACGATCGCGGTGCACAACGAGCTCGGCGCCGGCATGCAGGTGGCGATGAAGGACCTCGAGATCCGCGGCGCCGGCAACCTGCTCGGTGGCGAGCAGTCGGGCCACATCGCAGGCGTCGGGTTCGACCTGTACCTGCGGATGGTCGGCGAGGCGGTGTCGACGTTCCGCGGCGATGCGGAGGATGCGCCGCGCGAGCTGCGACTCGAGCTGCCCGTCGACGCCGTCATCCCCGAGTCGTACCTCGACGCCGAGCGACTGCGCCTCGAGGCCTACCAGAAGCTCTCCGCTGCGGCGTCGTCGCCGTCGGACACGGCCATCGACACCGTCGCCGACGAGCTGCAGGACCGCTACGGCCCGCCGCCGCAGCAGGTCGAGACGCTGCTGGCCATGGCGCGGCTTCGGAGGCAGGCGATGCGCTCGCGGCTGTCCGAGGTCATCGCCGTGGGTCCGAACCTGCGCGTCGGGCCCGCGGACCTGTCGGAGTCGCTGCAGCTGCGGCTGCGGCGCATGTACCCGACTGCGAAGTGGAACCAGCAGGCGCGCACGCTGCTCGTGCCTGCGCCGACCGCGGGCGGTGGCCGGCTCGCGGGAACCCAGGCGCAGCCGCTGCCCGACGTCGAGCTCATCGCGTGGGTGTCGCAGCTGCTGACGGCGATGTTCCCGCCGCCGCCTGCCGAGCGGTCCGTCACGCTCGACGCCGACGGCGAGCCCGTCTCGGATGCAGCGAACGGCGGCGCGGCATGACCGGCGAGGCCGCGCGCGCCGATGGGCTCCACGACCTCGTCGCCGTCGTCGCGCGACTGCGCAGGCCCGGCGGGTGCCCGTGGGATGCGGAGCAGACGCACGAGAGCCTCGTGACCTACCTCGTCGAGGAGACGTACGAGCTCGTCGATGCGATCGAGACGGGCGACGTCGTCGGCATCCGCGAGGAGCTCGGCGACGTGCTCTACCAGGTGCTGTTCCACGCCGACATCGCCGCGGTCGAGGAGGGCTTCGACATCGACGACGTCGCACGCGACGCGGCGGCGAAGATGCGCTCGCGGCATCCGCACGTGTTCGGCGACGCGCAGGTGTCGGGCGTCGACGACGTCGTGGCGTCGTGGGATGCGCTGAAGCGGGCCGAGAAGTCGGAGCGCGACAGCGCCCTCGACGGCATCCCGCCCGGCCTGCCAGCGCTCGCGCTGGCGCAGAAGACGCTGCAGCGCGCCAGGAAGGGCGGTCTCGTCGCCGCGCCCGCCGTCGATGCGGGCGCGCCGGAGACGGAGCAGCAGCTGGGTGCGACGCTGCTGGCGATCGTCGAGCAGGCGAGCGCGCACGGGCTCGATGCCGAGCGGGCGCTGCGGCTCGCGGTGCGCGAGCGCGACGCGGCGCTGCGGGCGCAGGAGCGCGCCGGCGGCCTCGCGCCGTGACGCGCTGACGCTGCGCGCGCCCAGCGCGCCTCGCTAGCCTTGGCGCGCCGAGGGGAGGCGCGCATGGTCTGGGTCGAGGTGCTGCTCGCAGTGGCGTCGGGGGCCGTGCTGGGCGCGCTGCTGCTGGCTGGCCGGTCGTTCGCGCCCGGGCCGACGGCGATGGTCGTGTGGGTGGCGGTGGCGGTGCTGGCCGTCACGGGCGCCGCGGTGCTGGCGACGCAGCCGGTGCTCGTCGTCGCCGCCGGCTTCGCGACGGCCGCCGTCGTGGCCGTCTCGGGTGCGCCGTGGGCGGCCGCGCGCGCCGACCCGCACCTCGTGGCCGTGCCCTACTGGTCTCGGTTGCGGTCGGATGCGCGGCTGCGCGCCGACGCCGTGCGTCGTGATGCGCGGGCTCCGCAGGCGGCGCCGGTGCAGCGCGACCTGTCGACGGCCGGCGCGGAGGCCGGGGAGTCGGACGCCGCGGACGCGGGGGAGCCCGACGCCGCGACGCGCTCAGTCGGCGGCGACGCCGATCCGCACGCGCGGGCGTGACGCTCCGGCGCGAGGCCGCCAACGGATCCGGCCCACGATCGTGACCAGCGCGATGCCCACGACGAACGCGAGCAGCACCTGCCCCGTGGGCACGACGAGCCCGCCGACCCCGCCGTGCACGGCAGGGTCGAGGAACGGGTACGGGATCCAGCCGTCGCCGAGGCCGCCGCGCACCCACGACAGCGCGAGGTACGCGATCGGGTACGCCATCCATGCGGCGATGCAGCGGCCCACGCGCAGCGGCCGGTCGGTCGGCACGAGCAGCCAGTCGACGGCCATGAGCACCGGGATGAGCCGGTGCTGCGCGAAGCTCGGGTAGGCGACGTCGAAGCCGAGCGCCTCGGCGGGGGAGGCGAGCAGCACGGCCCACACGAGCCCCGTCAGCACGATGTACGCCGTCGCGGCGCCGCGCAGCGCGTCGAACCAGCGGGGCCGGCCGTCTGGCCGCAGCAGCATCCACGCGACGACGACGAGCACGAGCATGTTCGACTGCACGGTGAAGTAGCCGAGGTGCTCGCTGACGCGGTCGCCCTGCCCCGCGACGGTCACGAGGTTCCAGACCTCGGCGAAGACGCCCGCGAGCAGCACGACGGTGCGCAGCGCCACGATGGGCACGGAGCGGTCGGTCAGCGACCCCGATGTCGTCACGTGCTCATCGTGGCACGCGGCGCGGCGGTGGAGGCGCAGGGACGCGGCGGCGGCGCCACCCGCTCCGGCTCGTGGCGCCTCGCGCCCTCGGCGCGGTGCGCCGCCTCGCCACCGCGATTCAGCCCTGCCTGCCCTTCATGCGCGGGTTGCGCGTGTTGATCACGAACACCGTGCCTCGACGCCGCACGACCTGCGCTCCTGGCTGACGGGCGAGGGACTTGAGCGATGCGCGGACCTTCATGGCGACCTCCTGGCTTCCGCATGCGTCGCCGCATGTAATGATGAGAACGGTTCTCAGTAAAGCAGATGGAGGAGACGATGGCCGTGGCGACGATGGTCCTGGGCGTGAGCGACCACGAGCGCTCGCTGCATGCGCGACGCCTCGCGGCGGCCACGAGCGCACCGCTCGTGCCCGCGGCGGCGATCGAGCACGCCGCCGTCGACGGCATCGCCGAGGCGCTCCTGCCCGGCGTCGGCGTGGTCGTCGACGTGCCCGCGGGCGTGCAGCCCATGCACGTCGTCGGCATGCTCGCCGACGCCGAGCAGCCCGGCGCCATCGAGTGCGTCGTGGATGCTCGCACGCTGCTGCGGCTGCTCGGCCTCGCGGGCACGCCGCCGTGCGGGTGCGGCCGTGCCCAGCGCCTCGTCGAGCAGCTCGAGCAGGCGACCGTCGCGACGATCGTCGGATGGCATGCGCTCGACACGCCCACGCTCAGCGTCGCGATGGCGCTCGTCGCCCACGTCGCGCCGCGCGCGCGGCTGCGACTCGAGCGCGGCGTCGTCGACCCACCCGCCGGCCGGCGCATCCAGGCCGTGCACGATCACCCCGGATGGACGTGCGTGCTGAACGGCGACCACGACCCCCACATGACCGATCCGCGCGTCTCGGCGCTGCGGTTCGAGCACGTGCGCCCGCTGCACCCCGTACGCCTGGTGCGGGCGCTCGAGGCCCTCGGCGGCGGCACGCACGGCGCCGTCGTGCGCTCGGCGGGGTTCGTGACGCTCGCCACGCGCCCGGGACGCATCGGCTGGTGGGATCAGGCGGCGGGCTCGTTCGCGCTCCATGCGCTCGACGTCGACCCCCACGACCCCGTCGCGCTCGGGCAGGAGCTCGCGATCATCGGCGTCGACCTCGACCATGCCGCGATCGCCGCGACGCTCGCCGCGGCGGCGCTCGACGACGACGAGCTCGCAGCGGGGCCCGGCGCGTGGACCGGCTACGCCGACCCGCTGCCGGCCTGGGAGCCGGAGCCGACGGCCTGAGGGCGCGAGGTCGACGCGCCGAGGTCGTCGCGTGCGGCGTCGTCTGCCGCGCGCTCGCGATCGTCGACGCCGACCTGGTCCTCCGGCGGCGTCGAGGGCCCCGCATCCCGCAGTCGCACGCGCGTGGCAGGTCCCGACCCCCGCGGCCCCAGCAGCGCCACGAGCACGACGAGCGCCACGAGGATGCCGAGCACGCCCGTCGTCTGCACGGCGACGCCCAGCCAGCCGTCGGCGGCCACGGGGTTGAGGAACGGGTACAGCCACGCGCCGATCTGCTGCGCGATGATCACCGCGACGATCCCGTAGGCGGCCGGGTAGAGCAGCCACGTCCACGCGAAGCGGCGCCGGGCGCGCGTGCGGCCGGGCGTGAGCGCCCAGTCGAGCACCATGACGAACGGCACGAGCTGATGCTGCACGATGCTCTGGAACGGCTCGGCCGGGTTCAGCAGCGAGCCCGGCTCCAGCACCGTCACGTACGTGACGCCCGCGAGCAGCACCCACGTCGTCGTCGCGGCCCGCAGCCAGTCGAACCACGCCGGGCGGTGCGTCGCCGGCTGCGCGACCATCCAGATCGCCACGATCCCCGAGAGCACGGCTGCCTGCGTCGTGAAGTACGAGAAGTGCACGACGAGCGAGGCGCCGAGGTCGAGCAGCACGCCGACGCGTCGCGCCTCGGCCGCGACGACCATCCCCACGATCGTGAGTCGCAGCAGCTGCGACGCGACGCCGTGGTCGCGAAGCAGCGGTCTGCGGAGGCGGAGGCCCATCGCTCCATCCTGCCGAACTCCCACGCCGCTCGTGGACGCACCGGCGAGGATGCGGGATGCGGGAGGATGGAGCACGTGGCATCCCAGGTGAACCCTCCCCGTGGCATGCGCGACATGCTCCCCGCCGAGCAGCGTCGACGCGCGCACGTCGCCGGCGTCATCCGCGGCGCCTTCGCCGATCACGGCTTCGAGGAGATCGAGACGCCCGTCGTCGAGCTCGCCGAGCGCCTGCACGCCGGCCTCGGGGGCGACAACGAGAAGCTCGCGTTCGGCATCCAGCGCCGCGGCCTCACCGTCGACGACCTGCGTGCCGCCCAGAGCCCGGCCGAGCTGAACGACCTGGGCCTGCGCTTCGACCTCACGGTGCCGCTCGCGCGCTACTACGCCACGAACCGCGCCGAGCTGCCCACGGTGTTCCGCGCCATCCAGATCGCGCCGGTGTGGCGTGCGGAGCGTCCCCAGGCCGGGCGCTACCGGCAGTTCGTGCAGTGCGACATCGACATCGTCGGCGAGCCGGGCATCCAGGCGGAGCTCGAGCTCGTCGCCGCGACCGCCGACGCCCTCGCCCGCCTCGGGCTGGCAGACGCGTTCCTGCGCGTCAACGACCGCCGCATCCTGCACGCGATGCTCGAGGCGGCAGGCGTGCCGGAGGCGGCGCGCGAGGGCGCGCTCATCACGATCGACAAGCTCGACAAGGTCGGCGAGTCGGGCGTCGACGCCGAGCTCGATGCCGCAGGCCTCGACGGCGCGGCCGTGCTCGCGCAGATCGCTGCCGTCGCCGCCGGCGACTGGTCTGCGCTGCCCGACGATGCCACCGAGTCCGTGCGCACGCTGCTCGACGCAGCGGGCGCAGGGGGGCTCGGCGTGCGCCTCGAGCTCGACCCGTCGCTCGTGCGCGGGATGGGCTACTACACGGGCGTCATCATGGAGATCGCGCACCCCGCGGTGCCGTACTCCATCGGTGGCGGTGGGCGCTACGACGGCATGGTGGGGCGCTTCCTCGGCACCGACGTGCCCGCGGCGGGCATCTCGTTCGGCTTCGAGCGCCTCATCGACCTGGTCGAGGTCGCAGCGGACGCGGGCGGCGAGATCGTCGGCATCCTCCACGACCGCGACGTGCCGCCCGCGACGCTCGTCGCCGTGAAGCGTCGCATCGTCGAGACGGGCAGAGCCGTGCGCGTCGCCCGCCGCACGAAGAACGTCGGCCGCGTGCTCGATGGTCTCGCCGCCTCCGGCGCCACGCACGTGCTGACGCTGCGTGCCGACGCCGACCCCGCTGGCGACCTCGACGTGCAGCCGTTGCGCGCGACCGACTGAGCCTCGGCGAGGCGCTGCGAGCCCTGCGCCGTCCCAGCCCGACGGCTAGGCTCGGACGCGGGCGAGCGCTGGCTGGCGCGGTGCCCGCGAGAGACCACCACACCAAGACGCAAGGAGTCCACGTGGCATCCATCGACGCACTGCTCGCCCGCGAGATCCTCGATTCGCGCGGCAACCCGACCGTCGAGGTCGAGGTGCTGCTCTCCGACGGCGCCGTCGGCCGCGCCGCCGTGCCCTCCGGTGCATCCACCGGCGCGTTCGAGGCGTACGAGCTGCGCGACGGCGACGCCGGCCGCTACCTCGGCAAGGGCGTCGAGCAGGCCGTGTCGTTCGTGAACGACGAGATCGCCGACGCGATCGAGGGCTTCGCAGCCGACGACCAGCGCATCGTCGACCAGACGCTCATCGAGCTCGACGGCACCGACAACAAGTCGCGCCTGGGAGCCAACGCCATCCTCGGCGTCTCGCTCGCCGTCGCGAAGGCCGCAGCCGACTCGGCCGCGCTGCCGCTGTTCCGCTACCTCGGCGGCCCCAACGGCCACGTGCTGCCCGTGCCGATGATGAACGTCATCAACGGTGGCGCGCACGCAGACACCGGCGTCGACATCCAGGAGTTCATGATCCTGCCGATCGGCGCCCCCTCGTACCGCGAGGGCCTGCGCTGGGGCACCGAGGTCTACCACACGCTCAAGAAGGTGCTCGGGGAGCAGGGCCTGTCGACGGGCCTCGGCGACGAGGGCGGCTTCGCCCCCGACCTCGCCAGCAACCGCGCAGCGCTCGACCTGCTCGTGCAGGCGATCGAGAAGGCCGGCTTCACCCCCGGCAGCGACATCGCGCTCGGCCTCGACGTCGCCGCGAGCGAGTTCTTCGAGGACGGCGCGTACCGGTTCGAGGGCAAGTCGCGCACGAGCGCCGAGATGGCCGACTACTACGCCGACCTCGTCGACGCCTTCCCGCTCATCACGATCGAGGACCCGCTCGACGAGGCCGACTGGTCGGGGTGGACCGCCATCACCGAGCAGCTCGGCCAGAAGGTGCAGCTCGTCGGCGACGACCTGTTCGTCACGAACCCCGAGCGCCTCTCCGAGGGCATCCAGAAGGGCGCCGCGAACGCGCTGCTCGTGAAGGTCAACCAGATCGGCACGCTCTCGGAGACGTTCGACGCCGTGCGCATCGCCGCAGGCGCCCGCTACGCGTCGGTGCTGTCGCACCGCTCCGGCGAGACCGAGGACACGACGATCGCCGACATCGCGGTCGCCCTCAACGTCGGCCAGATCAAGACGGGCGCCCCCGCGCGCAGCGACCGCGTCGCGAAGTACAACCAGCTGCTGCGCATCGAGGAGGACCTCGCCGAGGCCGCCGTGTACGCGGGCGCTGCGGCGTTCCCGCGCTTCCAGGGCTGAGGGTCGTAGCCTGACCCCCATGGACGAACGGCCCGGCGGCATCCGCGGCCTCGGACGCGCAGGTCGGCCGCCTGCGGGTGTCGTGGACGCTGCTCGTCGTCGGCGGGCTCGTGGTCGTGGGCGCGTTCACGCTCGCCCCGTCGATCGGCCTGCTGCTCGAGCAGCGGCAGACGGTCGCCGACCTGCAGGATCAGGTCGCCCAGCAGCAGGAGAACGTCGACGACCTGGGCGACGAGGTCGCCCAGTGGGACGACCCCGCGTACATCGAGGCGCAGGCTCGTGACCGTCTCTTCTACGTCTACCCGGGCGACGCGGCGTTCGTCGTGCTCGACGACCGCGGCCCCGCGGAGTCCGCCGAGCAGTCGCAGGCGTTCACCACCGACCTCGTCGAGAGCGAGGGCGACTGGGTGCAGGCGAGCATCGCATCCGTCGTCATCGCCGGGCTCACCGATGCAGGGGCCGACGACCTCGCATCGGGCACGCCGCTCGACGCGCGCTGACCGCGCACCCCACGGAAGGATCGACGTGATCGAGCACGCCACCGAGGCCGACGTCGCCGCGATGACCGCCCAGCTCGGCAGGCCCGTGCGCGACGTCGTGGGCATCTCCGCGCGATGCGGCTGCGGCGCGCCCGCCGTGGTCGCCACGAGGCCGCGGCTCGCGAACGGCACCCCCTTCCCCACGTTCCACTACCTCACGCATCCCGGCGCCACCGTCGCCGCGTCGCGGCTGGAGGCCTCGGGCGCGATGGTCGAGCTGCAGGCACGGCTCGACGACCCCGAGGTCGCAGCCGCCTACCTCGCCGCGCACGAGGCGTACCTCGCAGAGCGCGCCGTGCACGGCGACGTGCCCGAGATCGACGGCATCAGCGCAGGCGGCATGCCCACGCGCGTGAAGTGCCTGCATGCGCTCGTCGCCCACAGCCTCGCAGCCGGCCCCGGCGTCAACCCGATCGGCGATGCCGCGCTCGCGCTCGGCGACTGGCAGCCGGAGACGTGCACGTGCAGTCGACCGTCGGGCGACGGGCTCGGTGCCGCGGAGGGCGCGGTCGGGGCCGACTCCGAGCAGGAGTAGCATCGAGGATGCTGTCGCACACCCCCACAGAGCAGAGAGCCATTTCACTGTGACCACTCGCATCCTCATCGTCGGCGGTGGCTACGCCGGCTTCTACACCGCACGCGGCCTCGAGAAGATCCTCGGCCGCGGCGAGGCCGAGGTGACCCTCGTCGACCCGCTGCCGTACATGACGTACCAGCCGTTCCTCCCCGAGGTCGCCGCAGGCAACATCGAGGCGCGCCACTCGGTCGTCTCGCTGCGCAAGCACCTCAAGCGCACCGCCGTCATCACCGCCCGCGTCACCGCGATCGACCACACGGCGAAGGTCGCGACGATCACGCCCGACGACGGCGAGGCGTTCGAGGTCGAGTACGACGAGCTCGTGCTCACCGCGGGCTCCGTCTCGCGCACCTTCCCGATCCCGGGCGTCGCCGACGTCGCGATCGGCATGAAGACCATCGAGGAGGCCGCCGCCGTGCGCGACCGGCTCATCTCGAACTTCGCCAGGGCCTCCGTGCTGCCCGAGGGGCCCGAGCGCACCCGCCTGCTGACCGTCACGGTCGTCGGCGGCGGCTTCGCGGGCATCGAGGTCTTCGGCGAGCTGCGCGGGCTCGCGACGAGCCTCGTCGAGCTGTACCCGAACGTCGTCATGGAGGACATCCACTTCCACCTCATCGAGGCCATGGGGCGCATCATGCCCGAGGTCAGCCTCGAGACGTCGAAGAAGGTCATCCAGCAGCTCGAGGACCGCGAGGCGCACGTGCACCTCGACACGCAGCTGAAGTCGGCCGTCGACGGCGTCGTCGAGCTGTCGACGGGCGAGTCGTTCGAGTCCGACCTCATCATCTGGACCGCGGGCGTCATGGCGAACCCGATGGTGCGCAAGACGGGCCTGCCGCTCGACGAGCGCGGCCGCCTCACGGCGAAGACGACGCTGCAGGTCGTCGACGGCGACGAGGTCGTGCCCCACGCGTGGACCGCTGGCGACGTCGCGGCCGTGCCCGACGTGTCGAAGACCCCCGGCCCCGGCGGCTTCTGCGTGCCGAACGCGCAGCACGCCGTGCGCCAGGGCAAGCTGCTGCCGAAGAACATCGTCGCGTCGCTGCGCGGCGAGGCCCCGCAGGAGTACATCCACGCCAACCTCGGCGCCGTGGCGGGCCTCGGCCTCGGCTACGGTGCGTTCCAGAAGGGCAAGATCGGCTTCACCGGTCCGCTCGCCTGGATGGCGCACCGCGGCTACCACGGCATGGCCATCCCGATGGTCGAGCGCAAGCTGCGCGTCGTGGGCGACTGGATGGGCGGCTTCTTCCTCGGTCGCGACGACGTCGAGCTCGCGATGCGCGAGACGCCGCGCGACGTGTTCGAGGAGTTCGCGTCGCGTCCGAAGCCCGCTGGCGACGACGCCGGGCCGAAGGCTGCGCCCGTCGTCGAGCCGGCGAAGGCCGACGAGCAGAAGGCCGCCGTCGAGGCGTCCGATGAGCTCGACGACGAGAAGGCTCCCACGAAGGCCTGATCGCTCGGATCCGCGACAGGGGTCGATGCCTTCGGGCGTCGGCCCCTTCGTCGTCGACGTCGTCGTACCGATTGCGTTTCGCAGGCGATCGCGGGGGTTCGAGGGACGATACCCCTCCGACCCCCGTGATCGCCTGCGAAACGCGAGCCCGGTGTCGTGCGGGTCAGGTGCGTGCGGTGCGCGCGGGCTCCGGCGAGCGCTCGAGGCTCGCGACCATCGCCTCCACGGCGGCGAGGGCTCCGCGGAGGCGCTCGGGGGAGAGCGGCCCCAGCAGTCGGGCGGCGGAGAGCAGGCCGATCGTCGTGCTCGACAGCGCGAGCGCCAGATCGTCCGGCTCGATGTCGTCGCCGAGCTCGCCCGACGCCTGCAGCGCGCCGATCCATGCCGAGACCTCGCGCAGGCGCGCGCGGTAGCGGTCGTCGCCGACGCGGGCGACGCGAGCGCCGAGCACGCCGGCGTCGTCGAGGAACGCAGCCGTCATGAGCGGGTCGTCGAGCAGCACCTCCGCGCCCACGCGGTACGCGGTCGACAGACGCGGTGGCGTCGTGCCCAGCCTGGCGGCCGCCGCCTCGTGCATCCGCGTCATGCCGCGCTCGAGCAGCGCGTCGAGCAGCGCCTCCTTGCTCGCGACCTCGCGGTAGATCGCGCCCTTCGCGATGCCGGCGTGCTCGGCGATCCACGCGACCGAGACGGCGTCGAAGCCGCGGTCGAGGATGCCGGCCTCCGCGACGTCGAGGATGCGATCGCGGCGATCGGCGATGCGGGGCCGCGGCATCAGGCGACGCGGTCGAGGAAGGCGAGCATCGCGGGATGCACGAGATCGGGACGGTCGCGTTGGATCCAATGCCCGCCCCCGTCGACGACGAGCAGCGTCGCGTCTGGGATGCGGGCCGCAGCCTGACGTGCGTGGGCCACGGCCACGCCCGCGTCGTGCGTGCCGTGCACGACGAGCGCAGGCACGCTCAGCGCGTGCAGGTGCGGGCTGTGGTCGGTGCGCTGCCGCGTCGGCAGCACCTCCGAGCGTTGGAAGGCGTTCGTGATGCGCATGCTCGTCGAGCGCTCGCCCTCCGCGGATGCGGCCGCGACGAGCTCGGGCGTGAGGTTGGCGGGCGTGCGCACGATTCGCGCGAGGCTGCGCCGCATGCGTCCCGCGTCGCGTGCGTACCAGCGGAAGAGCGAGGCGGTGCCGCCGACGCGCGTGAGCGCCCAGGTGAGCAGCTGCGTCGGTAGCGACAGCGGCCCCGTGCGCAGCCTGGGCATGAGCCCGTAGCTGCCGAGCACCATGACGCCGCGCAGGCCGCTGGGGGCTTGGAGCGCGTAGCCGAGCGCCATGCCGCCGCCGAGCGACAGACCGCCAACCACGTGGTCGTCGACGCCCAGCGCGCGCACGACGTCGCCGACGTGGCGCACGAGGCGCACGAGCGTGCCGTCCATGTCGGAGGCGGGACTCTCGCCGAATCCCGGCAGGTCGGGCGCGACGACGTGCCAGCCGGCCGCGACGAGCGCCTCGCCGGTCTCGCCCCAGGAGAGCCACGCGCTGTCGTAGCCTGCGCCGTGCAGCAGCACGACCGTGCCGCGCGGCGCCGCGCTCGGGGTCCACTCGAGGATGGAGATGGGCCCCTGGGCGAGATCCAGGATGCGGCGGCGTGCCATGGGACTCGTCTCGTAGTGACCAAATGGTGCAGAGCAGTCACTACGGTAGCAGTCACCCGCCTCGCGTGCAGGCGTAGGGTCGCAGCGTGCTCGAGATCGCTGCCGCGCCCGCGTTCGCCGATGCCGCCGCGTTCGACGCCGCGTCGCACTGGCCGTCGATGGATGCCACGACGCGGCACCTCGACGCGCCGCTGGCCGCGCTGTCGCTGTCGGCGCTCGCTGCGAACGCCGCCGATCTCACGCGGCGAGCGAGCGGCACCCCCATCCGCGTCGCCTCCAAGTCGGTGCGATGCCGTGCCGTGCTCGATGCCGTGCTGTCGCTGCCCGGGTGGCGGGGGATCCTGGCGTACACGCTGCCGGAGGCGCTGTGGCTCGCGGAGACGTGCGACGACGTCGTCGTGGGCTACCCGAGCGTCGACCGGGGTGCGCTCGCCACGCTCGCGGCATCCGAGGCGCTCGCGGCGCGCGTGACGATCATGGTCGACGACCCCGCGCAGCTCGACCTCGTCGACGACGTCGCCGCGGCGGGCTCGCGCGCGCGCATCCGCGTCGCGATCGAGCTCGACGCGTCGTGGCGCGGTCCCATCGGTCACGTCGGTCCACGGCGCTCGCCCGTGCACGCTCCCGCCGACCTCGAGGCGCTCGCGCGCGTCGTCGCGGAGCGGCCGGGCTTCGACCTCGTGGGCATCATGGCGTACGAGGGGCAGATCGCCGGCGTCGGCGACCGTGCGAGCGCCGTCGTGCGCGCGATGCAGCGCGTGTCGTCGGCCGAGCTCGCCGAGCGCCGCGCCGACGCCGTCGCCCGCGTGCGCCGCATCGCCGACCTCGCGTTCGTCAACGGAGGCGGCACGGGCTCGCTCGAGCGCACGGCTGCGGAGGAGGCGGTGACGGAGGTCGCCGCAGGCTCGGGGCTCTTCGGCCCGGGGCTCTTCGACGGCTACCGCGGCTTCACGCCCGCGCCCGCGCTGGGGTTCGCGCTGCCCGTCGTGCGCCGTCCGAGCGCCGACGTCGCGACGCTGCAGTCGGGCGGCTGGATCGCGTCGGGCCCCGTGGGCGCCGACCGGCAGCCGACCATCGCGTGGCCGCCGAACCTGCGCCCCCTGGCTCGGGAGGGCTTCGGCGAGGTGCAGACGCCCGTGCAGGGCGCTGCTGCCCGCGACCTCGCGCTCGGCGACCGCGTGTGGCTGCGACACGCGAAGGCTGGCGAGGTCTGCGAGCACGTGGATGCGCTGCACGTCGTCGACGACGGTCGCGTCGTCTACGCCGTGGCGACGTACCGCGGCGAGGGTCGGACGTTCCGATGAGCGTCGCCGGCGGCGGGCGCGCGTCGTGACGTGGCGCAACTGGTCGCGCTCGCAGCGGGCCGAGCCGACGGCGGTGCTGCGACCGGAGGACGCGGACGAGGTCGCGGCCATCGTGCGCACCGCCTCCGAGCGCGGCGAGCGGGTGAAGCCGATCGGTGCTGGTCACTCGTTCTCGGCCGTCGCCGTCGCGCCCGGCATCCAGCTCGACACGAGCGCGCTCGCGGGGCTCATCGACGTCGACCGCGATGCGTGCACCGCGACGTTCGCCGCCGGCACGCCGCTGCACGCCGTCGGCGACCTGCTCGCACCGCACGGGCTCGCCCTCGAGTCGATGGGCGACATCGACAGGCAGACGATCGCAGGAGCGGTGTCGACGGGCACGCACGGCACGGGGCTCGCGTTCGGCTCCATGGGGTCGACGATCGTCGCTGCGACGCTCGTGACGGGCACGGGGGAGGTGCTGCGCGTCTCGCCGACGTCGCATGCCGACCTGCTGCCCGCCGTGCGGCTCGGGCTGGGCGCGCTCGGCGTGCTCGTGCAGGTGACGCTGCGCTGCGTGCCGGCGTTCACGCTCGCGGCGGTCGAGCGCGTCGAGCCCCTCGAGGCGGTGCTCGAGGCATGGCGCGAGCGGGTCGCGGGCGGCGACCACGTCGAGTGGTACTGGTTCCACGGCACCGACACCGCCGTGACGATGACGCGCACCCGCGGCCCCGCCGACGCGCCCCGCGAGGGTCCTGGGCGTCTCCGCAGCCTCGTCGACCGCGAGGTCGTCGCGAACGGCGCCTGGGGCGCGCTGTGCGGCGCCGCGAGCGTCATGCCTGCGCTCGCACCCGGCATCGCCAGGATCGCGGCGAGGCGATTCGCGGGTCCCGACGTGCGCGACCGGTCCGACCGCGTGTTCGTGGCTGCGCGGCGCGTTCGCTTCCGCGAGATGGAGTACGGCATGCCGCTCGACGCCGTGCCGAGCGCGTTCCGTGCCATGCGCGCCCTCGTCGAGCGGCGCGGCTGGCGCATCACGTTCCCCGTCGAGGTGCGTGCCGCCGCCGGCGACGATGCACTGCTGTCGACGGCGCACGGCCGCGAGACCGGCTACGTCGCCGTGCATCGGCACTGGCGGGAGGATCCGCGGGAGCACTTCGCCGAGGTCGAGCGCATCATGCTCGACCACGAGGGCCGCCCGCACTGGGGCAAGCTGCACACGCAGACCGCCGCCGACCTCGAGCCGCGGCTGCCGACGCTCGCTGCCTTCCGCGCCGTGCGCGACCGACTCGATCCGAGCCGCACGTTCGACAACCCCTTCCTGCGGCGCACGATCGGCTGACCGCGCGCCGGTACCGTGGAGGCATGCTCGACCCCATCACGCTGACGATCACGATCGTCGTCGCAGCCGTCGTCGTCGTCCTGCTCGCGATCGGCGTGTGGATGCTGCTCGCAGCCCGCTCGGTGCGCCGGGCGACCGCTGCGATCCTCGCCGCGCGCGAGCAGCTCGAGCGCGCTCGCGCCACGCATGCCGAGGTCGTCGCGACGAGCCCGAACGACGCGGCGGAGCTCGCGGAGGCCGACGACTGGGTGCAGTCCTCCCGCCGTGCCGTCAATGCCGCGACCCGCGAGGGCGAGGCGCTGCGCAAGCGCTTCCCCACGTCGCTCTTCGCCGGCCGCATCCCGCAGCCGCAGTACGAGGAGGCCACCGGCGGCACCGCCGAGCCTCCGCGCATCGCCTTCTAGGGGGTCGCGCTCAGCGCGTCAGCGCCGCGGCGACGTCGTGCGCCCACGTGCCCGGCCCTGCGACGGCGACGCCCTCGAGGCCCTGCCACGCGGCCGCCTCGTGCAGTCGTGGCGCGATCCGCTCGGCGAGCGCGCCCGAACGCAGCGCGAACGCCGGCTCGACGTGCGCATGCTGCACGCGCAGCACCCCAGCGCGTCGGTCGCTCTTGAGGTCGATGCGGCCCACGACCTCGCCATCGACCGCGACGGGCAGCACGTAGTAGCCGTGCGCTCGCTCGGCAGGCGGCGTGTAGATCGAGATGCGGTAGTGGAAGTCGAACATGCGCAGCGCGCGCGGCCGGTGCCACACGATCGGATCGAACGGCGACAGCAGCGCCGTCGCGTCGACGCCGCGAGGGATGCGCTGCGCCGCATGGAGGTAGGCGGGGGAGCCCCAGCCGTCGACGGCGACGGGCACGAGCTCGCCGGCCTCGACGAGCGCGTCCACCGCCGCTCGAGCGTCGGCGAGGTAGGCCAGCCGGTGGTAGTCGCGCAGGTCGTCGACCGTGCCGACGCCCAGCGCGACCGCCGCACGCCGCACGAGCTCGAGCGTCGCCTCCTGCTCGGGCACGACGTGGCGCAGGTGCTCGGGGAGCGCCCGATCGGCGAGGTCGTAGACGCGCTCGAAGCGGCGACGGCCGAGCACGACGAGCTCGCCCGCGCGGAACATCGCGTGGATCGCGTGGTACGCGTCGCCTCGATCCCACCATCCGCCGGATCCGCGCACGTTCGACGGATGCTCGATCTCGCCGACCGTCGACGGCCCGCGATCGGCGATGGCCGCACGCAGCTCGGCGACGAGCGTCGCATGCGCCTCGAACCACGCCGCGTGCTTCGCGCGGAAGCGATCGGCGCGGAACCGCAGCAGCGGCACGTCGTCGACGGGCACGATCGCCGCCTCGTGCGCCCACAGCTCGGTCGTGCGCCCCAGCACGCGCGGACGCCGGTCGTGCGTCACGAGCCGGTCGAGCAGCGCGCGGTCGTACGCGCCGAGGCGCGCGAGCAACGGGAGGTAGTGGCTGCGCTCGAAGACGTTGACCGTGTCGAGCTGCAGCAGCCCCAGGCGGGCGAACGTCGCCGAGAGCTGGCGCGTGCCGACGACGGGCGGTCTGGCGCCGAAGCCCTGCGCCGCGAACGCCACGCGCCGCGCCTCCACCGCCGACAGCCGTGCTCGAGCCATGCATCCGACCCTACGTGCCACCCCCGACGCGCTCGCCGACTCCCGCCGCGACCGGCGGGTGGCCGCAGCCAGCCATGCCGCAGCCAGCCATGGCGCATCCAGGGGTGACGCATGTGCATCGGAGGGTGCGTGCGTCGCTAGGCTCGTGGCCCATGGGGCTGTTCGGTGCACGCGACCGACGACCTGCCGAGCCACCGGTCGTGCCGGTCGGCCTGCAGATCGCCGGAGCGTGGTCGTGGCGCCTGCTGGCCATCGCCGGCGTGCTCGCCCTGACGTTCTGGATCATCGCCCAGCTGCGCATCATCGTGATCCCGATCATGGTCGCCGCCCTGCTCACGGCGCTCATGATCCCGCTCGTCGGATGGCTGCAGCGCAGGAGGTGGCCGCGCGGCCTCGCCGTCGCGGTGTCGATCGTGACGCTGCTGGCGTTCGTCACCGCGCTGTTCTGGCTCGCGGTCGCGCAGATCCGCGAGGGCTACCCCGACCTGCAGCGGCGCGCGATCGACTCGTACGACGGGTTGCGCCAGTTCCTGCTCGAGTCGCCGCTGCACCTCACCGAGGCCGACATCTCCCGCTACACCGACACGCTCGTGCAGGCGATCCAGCAGGACACCCAGCAGATCGTCTCCAGCGCCCTGTCCGTCGGCTCGTCGCTCGGGCACCTGCTCGTCGGCCTGCTGCTGACCGTGTTCGCGACGATCTTCCTGCTCTACGACGGCGGCCGCATCTGGCGCTGGGTCGTCGGCATCTTCCCGCGCCGGGCCCGCCCCGCCGTCGACGGCAGCGGCCGCGCCGGCTGGGTCACGCTCGGCAACTTCGTGCGCGTGCAGATGCTCGTCGCCGCGATCGACGCCGTCGGCATCGGCCTCGGCGCCTTCATCCTCGGCCTCTTCTACGGCGGCATGCCGCTCGTGGTGCCCATCGCGGTGCTCGTGTTCCTCGGCTCGTTCATCCCCGTCGTCGGCGCGATCGCCACGGGCGCGATCGCCGTCGTCGTCGCGCTCATCGCCCTCGGACCCATCCCCGCCGTCATCATGCTCGGCATCGTCCTGCTCGTGCAGCAGATCGAGGGGCACGTGCTGCAGCCGTTCATCATGGGCACGGCGGTGAAGATCCACCCGTTGGGCGTCGTGCTCGCCGTCGCAGGCGGCTCGATCATCGCAGGCATCCCCGGTGCGCTGTTCGCCGTCCCCGTCGTCGCCTTCCTCAACGTCGCCATCACCACGATCGCCACGGGCTCGTGGCGCGCGAATCCGAAGCCGCGGGACGTCTCGGAGGTCACCGACGCATGAGCACCTCCCCCCTCACCGGCACCCTGCCCGGTCCGACGCTCGAGGAGTTCGAGGAGGCGCGCCGCACGATCGCGCCCGCCATCCAGCACACGCCCATGGAGCTGTCGCGGCACCTGTCGGGCATGCTCGGCTCGACCGTGCACCTCAAGTGCGAGAACCTGCAGCGCACGGGCGCGTACAAGCTGCGCGGCGCGTACAACATGCTCTCGAAGCTCACCGCCGAGCAGCGCGAGCGGGGCGTCGTCGCCGCATCGGCAGGCAACCATGCGCAGGGGGTCGCGTTCGCGGCGTCGGAGCTCGGCATCCGCTCGACGATCTTCATGCCCATGGGCGCCGCGCTGCCGAAGGTGCAGGCGACGCGCGACTACGGCGCACGCATCGAGCTGCGCGGCCTCGACTTCCAGACGGCGCTGCAGGCCGCCATCGCGCACGTCGCCGACACGGGCGCGACGTTCGTGCCGCCCTTCGACCACCACGACATCATCGCCGGCCAGGGCACGGTCGGCCTCGAGATCCTCGAGCAGCAGCCCGACGTCGACACCATCCTCGTGCCCATCGGCGGCGGCGGGCTCGCAGCAGGCGTCGCCTCGGCCGCGAAGCAGCGCGCAGCCCAGCTGGGCCGCGAGATCCGCATCGTGGGCGTGCAGGCCGAGCAGGCCGCCGCCTACCCGCCGTCGATCCTCGCCGGCTCGCCCACGACGATCCAGACGCATCCGACCATCGCAGACGGCATCGCGGTGGCGCGGCCAGGCGACCTGCCGTTCGAGATCATCCGCGCCTGCGTCGACGAGGTCGTCACCGTCTCCGACGACGACATCGCGCGGGCGATCATCGCGCTGCTCGAACGGGCGAAGCTCGTCGCCGAGCCCGCCGGCGCCGTCACGACGGCCGCGATCATGACCGGTGCCGTGCGCGATGCGGGATCGACCGTCGCGATCGTCTCGGGCGGCAACGTCGACCCCATGGTGCTCGAGCGCGTCATCGGCCGCGGTCTCGTCGCCTCGCAGCGCTACCTGCGCATCCGCATGGACCTGCCCGATCGCCCCGGCCAGCTCGCGATCATCGCGCAGATCCTCTCGGACGAGCAGGCGAACGTCGTCGAGGTGCTGCACACGCGGCACAACGAGTGGACGCAGATCAACGCCGTCGCGATCGAGCTGTCGGTGACGACGCGCGGGCCAGAGCACGCGCAGCGGCTGCTCGAGGCGCTGCGTCGGGCCGGCTACCAGCCGCACGAGGTCTGACGCGGCGGAGCGCCCACCGACGCGAGACGGCCGCCCGCGCGATGCGGACGGCCGTCGTCGAACGGGGGCGGTGCGAGCCGCTCAGGCGCTGCGGTAGGTCTCGACGTCGAGGATCTCGACGGCGATCTCCTTGCCGCTCGGCGCGACGTACGTCGTCGACTCGCCGATCTTCAGGCCCAGCACGGCCGAGCCGATCGGGCTCGACTCCGAGTAGACGTCGAGGTCGTCGCCGGCCTCGTGGATCTCGCGGTTGCCGACGAGGAACGTCTGCTTGGAGCCTGCGATCGTCGCCTTGACGACGGTCCCGGGCTCGACGACGCCGTTCGCGGCCGGCGCCTCGCCGACCTTCGCGGTGCGCAGGAGGTGGGTGACCTGGAGGATGCGGGCCTCGATCTGGGCCTGGTCGTCCTTGGCGGCGTGGTAGCCGCCGTTCTCCTTGAGGTCGCCCTCGTCGCGGGCCTCCTCGATGCGCTTCGCGATCTCGACGCGCACGGGCCCCGTGAGGTTGTCGAGCTCAGCCTGGAGGCGGTCGAACGCCTCCTGGCTCAGCCAGGTCTCCGTGGTGTCCGGCATGAAGGTCTCCTGATATGCGTCAAGCCGGCCCGACGGGCCGGCAGTGCCCGCGAGCCTACCTCAGCCAGCAGCGGTAGACCAATCCGCCGATGGCCTCGTCGGAGGTCAGCACCTCGACGCTCTGCTGCGTCGTCCAGCGCTCAGACGACTCCACGTCGAGCTCGACCCAGCCGACGGTCGTGTGGGTGCGGTCGAAGGCGTTCAGCGCGCAGCGCACGGGCGTGCCGGGCTCGACCGTGACCGTGAAGTCGAGGCGGATGCTGTGCTCGTCGATGCGCGTCGACCCCGTGTCCTGCGTGTCGATCGTGCCGCGGGTGTCGGCGAGTCCGCCCCAGACGACCCACGCGAGCATGACGAGCACGATGCCGACGGCGACCGAGATGCCCACGATGCGGTCCCTGCGGCGACGCTCGGGCGTGCGTCCGTAGCGGGCGGCGAGGTCGGTCATGTCGGTGGTTCCGTGGGAGGATCGATGGGTCCCGAAGACCAGCCTACTTCCGAGCTGAGGTGCCATGCGTCGACTGCTGAGCGTGCACGCGCATCCCGACGACGAGTCGAGCAAGGGTGCAGGCACCGCGGCTCGCTACGTCGCAGAGGGCGCCCAGGTGACGGTCGTGAGCTGCACGGGCGGCGAGTCGGGCGACGTGCTGAACGACGCGTTCCTCGAGACCGTGCGCGCCGAGCGCGACATGGCGGGGTTGCGACGCGATGAGATGCGTCTGGCGCAGAAGGCGCTCGGCATCGACCACATCTGGCTCGGCTACGTCGACTCGGGGCTGCCCGAGGAGGGCGAGCCCGTGCGTGCGCTGTCGTTCGCGACGATCCCGCTCGAGGTGTCCGGCAGGCCGCTCGTGCGCATCATCCGCCGCCTGCGCCCGCAGGTCGTGCTCACCTACGACGAGCGCGGCGGCTACCCGCATCCCGACCACATCCGCTGCCACGAGGTCACGATGTGGGCCGTCGAGCACGCTGCGCTCGACGAGAGCCCCGAGCTCGGCGAGCCGTGGTCGGTGTCGAAGGTGTACTACGACCGCATGTCGTCGTCCGACAAGGTGCAGGCGTTCCTCGCCGACTTCGAGATGCACGACCCCGAGTCCGACCGGCTGCCCCGCATCCGCGAGATGGCCGAGTGGATGCAGGGCCGCACGCCGACCGTGACGACGCGCATCGACGTGACGGGCCACCTCGACCAGCGCGACGCGGCGCTGCGCGCGCACGCGAGCCAGGTCGCACCCGACACGCCCTTCTTCTTCTGGCCGCACGACGTCATCCGGCGCGCATGGCCCACCGAGGACTTCGAGCTCGTGCGGTCGACCGTCGGCGAGCAGCTGCCCGAGACCGACCTGTTCGCCGGGATCGACGAGGAGTGACGATGCTTGCCACGATCGTGCAGACCGCGCCCGCCTTCGATCCCGACTCGGTGACGCCCGGCGTCATCGGCTTCGCAGCGACGGCGGTCATCGCCATCGCCGTGTGCCTGCTGCTGTTCGACATGAATCGTCGCGTGCGTCGCGTGAAGTTCCGCGAGGAGGTGCGCGCCGACATCGCCGCCGAGCAGGCAGCAGCAGCCGACGGCACGGCGCAGACGACCGACGCGCTGGCGACGGACGTCGGCGACGTCGCACCCGGCGCGACCTCGGCGCCCACGGACGGGCGCGACCAGCAGCGCTGAGCCGTCTCCCGCGGCGTCAGAGCACGTGCACGGCGGTCGCGCGCCATCGGTCGTCGAGCCCCTCGAGTCGCATGGCGACGGAGCGGGTGCGGCCGGGGGAGCGCACGATGGCCACGGCCTCGACGACGCCGTCGGCGGGATGCGTGACGACGACCGGACCGATCTCGGTCAGCGTGCGCGTGGACTGCTGCCTGCGCAGCGCTCGCGTGCGGCGTGCGGCGATCGACCGTCGCGCGAGGTGCAGGTAGGTGGCCTCGGTGACCCAGCGGGCGATCTGCTCGACCTCGCGTACTCCCAGCAGCACCTCGATGACGCAGCGCGTGAGGTTCTCCACGAGCGGCGCGGGATCGGGGAGGCCCGCGGTCGAGCACGGCTGGTAGTCGAAGTACTCGTCGACCTCGGCCGCCGACATCCTCGCGTGTGCCATCGCGTGCTCCTCCGTCCGACGTGTGTCGGCAGGGTAGATCGCGACCGCCATCCTGGGAATGGGCAGAACTGCCCACCTGTGGAGAACGTGCGCTGTGGAGAGCCGCACGCCCGTTCGCGCGGCGGGATCTAGCGTCGGTGGGTGCGGTTCGACGACCTGTTCGACGACCTCGAGAGCCAGCTCGAGGCCGAGCTCGGCGCGCACGAGCGCGACGCGCTCGCCGAGGAGGAGCGCTTCCGCGTCGGCAGGCTCGAGGTGCGCGATCGGCTCGCCCTGGCGCCGCGCACCCTCGACCTTCGGCTGCGCACCGGCGAGCGGCTGCGGATCGAGCGGCTCGCGCTCGGCAAGGACTGGCTGAGCGGCACGATCCGCGACGGTGGCGAGGCCGACGCGGGCTGCATCGTGCCGCTGCGCTCGATCGTGGGCGTGCGACTCGACGACGACGCCGTCCTGCGCTCGCTCTCCGTGCCGCCGACGCCGCCCGCGTCGCGCCCGCTCGCCGAGCGGCTGAGCCTCGGGTACGCGCTGCGCGACCTCGCACGTCGCCGAGCGCGCGTCGAGCTGCGCTGCCCGTCGCCGCTGCACGGCACGATCGACCGCGTCGCGCGCGACCACCTCGACCTCGCGATGCACGAGCCGGGGACGTCGCGGCATCCGCGCAGCGTCGTGGGCGTCGAGCTCGTGCCGTTCGCCGCGATCGACTGGGTGCGGCCGCCGTAGCCCGCCTCAGCGGCGGCGGCTGCCGCCGAAGAGGTCGGCGATCGACGCCGACTGCGACTCGTGCCACAGCGCCTGGCGCCGCTGCGCCTCGTACTGCTCGTCGATCCACGACTGCAGCACGTCGAGCTCGATGCGCCATCCCCCTGCCACGTGGATGCCGGGCAGCGATCCGGAGTCGACGAGCTCGACGACGTCGCGCGCCGCGACGCCCAGCACCTCGGCGGCGTCTGCCGCGCTGAGGAAGCGTCGATCGTTCATGGATCCCATGATCCTCCGATCGCCCTCGGCGCGGGGCGGGCCTGTGGATGGTCGGTCTGTGCGGAGCCTGCCCGCGTGAGCGCGGATGGGAGGACGCGGGCGGCTGTGGACAGCCCGCGTCGCACGGCTGCGACCTCTGCCACGGTTGCCCCTCGTACGCCCGCCGGGGCGTGGACGAGGAGGCTCCGCATGCGACGACCATGGCTCGACCCCAGGCTCGCGATCGGCGCGGTGCTCGTCGTCGCGTCGATCGCGGGCGTGTGGCTCGTCGTCGATGCGTCGAGCAGGTCGACGACCGTGTGGGTCGCGACCGAGACGCTGCTGCCGGGTGACGTCGTGGGCGCTGGTGACGTCGAGGCGGCCGAGCTGCGCATGGATGGAGCCACCGACCTGTACCTCGTGGCCGACGCGGCGCCGGAGGGGCTCGTGGTGGTGTCGACGATCGGAGCCGGGGAGGCGCTGCCGCGCACCGCGCTCGGCGATGCGGCATCGGTCGACGTGGCGACGGTCGTGCTCGCGACCGACTCGGGCCTGGCCTCGTCGATCGTCGAGGGCAGCGTCGTCGACGTGTGGGCGGCGCCCCCGGCCGAGCAGGGCGCGTTCGAGGCGGCCACCGTGCTCGTGGGCGGAGCGATCGTCGTCGGGCTCGTCGAGGGCGAAGGCCTCATCGCCGACGACGCCGTGCGGATCGAGGTGCTCGTGCCTCGCAGCGACGTGGCGAGCGTGCTCGACGCCGTCGCGAACGCGCACGCCGTGAGCATCGTCCCGGTGTCGACGGCGGTGGCGCCGTGACGGTCTTCGCGATCTCGGCACCGCTCGAGCGCGAGGATGCGCTCGCGGCGCTCGCGCAGCGGCACGGCCACCGCGTCGCCGTGCGTGCGGCGCGCGCGAGCGAGCTCGTGCGCCGCCTCCCGAACGTGCAGGTCGAGGCCGTGCTCGTCGCAGCCGACGCTCCGCACCTCGACGCCGAGCTCGTGCGCGCGTGCGACGCGGCGGGCGTGCGCATGCTCGCCGTCGTCGACGACGCGGCCGAGGCAGGCAGGGCCAGGGCGCTCGGCGTCGAGTCGGTGCGGTTCGCAGACGGGTTCGCAGCCATCGAGTGGGCGATCGTCTCGCCGCACGCCGAGCGGCAGGAGCGTCCGCGAGGGCGCGTGCTCGCGGTGTGGGGACCCGCGGGCGCGCCTGGGCGGACGACGGCGGCGATCGGGCTCGGCACCGAGCTCGCAGGCCGTGGGCAGCGCGTCGCGATCGTCGACGCCGACAGCCACGCCGCATCGGTCGCGCCCGCGTTGGGGCTGCTCGACGAGGCACCGGGATTCGCCGCGGCGGCCAGGCTCGTGCGCACGAGCAGCCTGACGGTCGACGAGCTCGACCGCGTCGCTCAGACCATCGAGACGACCGTGGGAGCCGTGCGCGTGCTCACGGGCATCACCAGGGCGGGCAGGTGGCCGGAGCTCGCTGCCGATCGCGTCGCCGGCGTGCTCGAGGCGTGCCGCGACTGGGCGGACTGGACGGTCGTCGACGTCGCCTCGAGCCTCGAGCGCGACGAGGAGATCTCGAGCGACGTCTTCGGCCCGCGTCGCAACGCGGCGACCGTCGCGGCGCTGCAGGCCGCCGATCGCGTCGTCGCGGTCGCGGGCGGCGACCCGATCGGCATGATGCGCCTGCTGCGGGCGCATCCCGACCTCCTCGAGGTCGTGCCGGTCGACCGCGTGATGGTCGTCGTCAACAAGGTGCGCACCGGCGGGTCGGGGATCGCGCCGACGGCGAGCGTCGAGCAGACGCTGCAGCGCTTCGGCGGCATCGCGCCGGCGGCGCAGTGGCCGCTCGACGTCGCGGCCGCCGACGCGGCGCTGCTGTCGGGCCGCCCCATCGTCGACGTCGCGGCCCGGTCGAGGCTGCGACGCGCCATGCAGTCCACGGCGGCAGGCCTGCTGCCGGCCGAGCCCACGCGCGCCGCAGCACGCGCCGCCGCTCGGGCGACGCGCAGGCGAGGGCTGCGCTTCGCACTACGCTGACGGGGGTGACCACCCTCGCGACCCTCGTCGAGCAGCACGCCAGGCACGACGCGCCCGACGTGCCCTGGTTCCACCGCCTCGTGGGCGACTGGCAGCTCATCGCCGACCTCGCCTTCGCCGACGTGGTGCTGTGGCTGCCGACCGAGGCCGTCGACGGGTTCGTGGCGCTGTCGCACGCGCGGCCGTCCTCCTCCGGCACCCTCTTCTACCGCGACTTCATCGGCCAGCCCGTGCGGAACGCATGGCGCGGGCAGGTCGAGGACGCCTTCTCGTCGCACCGCATCGTCGACACGACGCATCCCGAGCCCGGCACCGACGGCGACACGCGCGTGCGCGCCGTGCCCGTGGCCAGGCGCGTCGGCGACGATCTCGTGACCGTCGCCGTCATCACGGTGCACTCGAACGTCGCCGAGCGCACGCCGAGCAGGCAGGAGCTCACCTTCAAGCAGTGCGCAGACGACCTGCTGCGCATGATGACCGTCGGCGACTACCCAGACGAGTCGGCGCCCACGGGACCGCGCCGCGGTGCTCCACGTGCCTCGGACGGCCTCATCCGCCTCGATGCGGCGGGAACCGTCACGTTCGCGAGCCCGAATGCGCTGTCGGCGTTCGTGCGCCTCGGGTTCCGAGAGGAGCTCGAGGGGCGCTCGCTCGCCGAGGTCACGACCGAGCTCATCGACGACTCCCACGACGTCGACGAGACGCTGCCGCTCGTCGTCACCGGCCGCGCGCCGTGGCGCACCGACATCGAGACGCACTCGGTGACGATCTCGCTGCGCGCGCTGCCGTTGCGCAGGGGCGGCGAGCGCATCGGCGCGATCGTGCTCGCGCGCGACGTCACCGAGCTGCGACACCAGGAGCAGTCGCTCATCACGAAGGACGCGACGATCCGCGAGATCCACCATCGCGTGAAGAACAACCTGCAGACCGTCGCGGCGCTGCTGCGCATCCAGGCGCGCCGCACGCACAGCGAGGACGCGCGGCAGGCGCTCGTGAACGCCGAGCGGCGGGTGGCGTCGATCGCGGTCGTGCACGACACCCTGTCGGAGGGGCTGAGCCAGTCGGTCGACTTCGACGCCGTCTTCGATCGCACCCTGAAGCTCACGAGCGAGGTGGCGTCGATCCACAACGCGCAGGTGCGCACCGAGCGGCGAGGCTCGTTCGGCGTGCTGCCGTCTGCGTACGCGACGCCGCTCGCGCTCGCGCTGACGGAGCTCGTGACGAACGCGGTCGAGCACGGCCTCGAGGGCCGCAGCGACGGGCTCGTGCGCATCAATGCCGACCGCGACGACGACACGCTCACGGTGCGCGTGTGCGACAACGGGGCTGGGCTGCCCACCGGTCGCGTCGGCTCGGGCCTGGGCACCCAGATCGTGAAGACGCTCATCACCGGCGAGCTGTCGGGCGCGATCGACTGGGGTCAGCGCGACGGCCAGGGCACCGAGGTCACGATCTCGCTGCCGCTGCGGTTCCTCGACCGCAGCTGAGCCGCATGCCGCGGGCGGCGCGTGCGCGAGCGGGTCGCCCCGACATGCCTCGACGGGCCGACCCCCGCGAAGGGGTGGCCCGTCGATGGTGCTGCCGTCGTGTCAGCTGGCGCGGCGCGCGCGGGCGGCGCGGCGCTTGAGGGCGCGGCGCTCATCCTCGCTCAATCCGCCCCAGACACCAGAGTCCTGGTTCGTCTCGAGTGCGTACTGGAGGCACTGCTCCGTCACGGGACAGCGTGCGCAGACGGTCTTGGCCTTCTCGATCTGATCGATCGCGGGGCCGGTGTTGCCGATCGGGAAGAACAGCTCCGGGTCGACCGTCAGGCATGCGGCGTCATCGCGCCAATCCATAGAGGCACTCCTTGTAATGTGGGTGTGGTGTCCGCGTCTCCGCGGCAAGACAAGACTCAGATGGGGCGGCGTCCTCGCCAGCGACCCAAGGAGCAATGCTCCCACAGGGGTCGAGATGAGGGCAAGGGTTCTGATGGAAGCAGCGAAGAGCGAGCGGCCGCGGTCGGCTGGGTTCCTGGCGATCATCGTCTTCGTCGAGGCGGTCGCGATCCTCGGCGTCGCGGTGTGGTCGGTGATCTCGGTCATCGGCGGCGAGTCGCGCGAGGTCACGGCGGGGCTGTTCTGGGGGGCGTGCCTCGTCGGGCTCGCGTTCTTCCTGCTGCAGGCGGGCAGGGGCGTGCTCGACGGCAGGTCGTGGACGCGCGCGGCCGTCGTCGTGTGGCAGGTGCTGCAGATCGGCATCTCGTTCGGCACGTTCAACGGCGCGGAGGGCCCCGTGCCGTTGGCGCTCGCGATGTTCGTGCCGGCGCTCATCGCGCTGATCCTCGTGTTCCGCGCTCCCGTGCGCGACTGGCTCGCCCGCGAGCGCATGGAGAAGCTCGACGGCGACGAGGGGCGATGACGGCCACGCTCGTCGCGAAGGGGCTCGCCGGGGGCCACGGGCACCGCACGCTGTGGGAGGGGCTCGACCTCACGGTCGCGCCCGGCGACGTCGTCGGCGTCGTCGGCGCGAACGGCGCGGGCAAGTCGACGCTGCTGCGCATCCTCGCGGGCGTCGACGCGCCGCAGGCCGGCACGGTCTCGCTCGACCCGCGCGACGCCTTCGTCGGCTGGCTGCCGCAGGAGCACGAGCGCGTGCCGGGGGAGACGGTCGCAGACCATGTCGCGAGGCGCACGGGATGCGCGCAGGCGACGGCGGAGATGGACGCCGCCGCTGCCGGCCTCGCCGACGCCGCACCGCGCGCCGACGGCCGCGACGCATCCGACGTGTACGCCGTCGCGCTCGAGCGGTGGCTCGCGAGCGGCGCGGCCGATCTCGACGAGCGGCTGCCGGAGGTGCTCGCCGACCTCGGCATCGCGTCCGGATCGGGCGTGGGGCCGCAGTCGCTCATGACGTCGCTCAGCGGCGGCCAGGAGGCGCGCGTGGGGCTCGCGGCGCTGCTGCTGTCGCGCTTCGACGTCGCGCTGCTCGACGAGCCGACGAACGACCTCGACCTCGACGGCCTCGATCGGCTGGAGCGGTTCGTGCAGGAGCAGCGCGGCGGCATCGTGCTCGTGAGCCACGACCGGGAATTCCTCGCCCGCTGCGTCACGAAGGTGCTCGAGCTCGACCTCGTGCAGTCGTCGAACCGCGTCTACGGCGGCGGCTACGACGCGTTCCTCGAGGAGCGGGCGACGGCGCGCAGGCATGCGCGCGAGGCGTACGACGAGTTCGCCGACAAGAAGGCCGACCTCGTCTCGCGTGCCCGCACGCAGCGCGAGTGGTCGAGCCAGGGCGTGCGCAACGCCATGAAGAAGGCGCCCGACAACGACAAGATCCGCCGCAAGGCCGCCTCCGAGTCGAGCGAGAAGCAGGCGCAGAAGGTGCGGCAGATGGAGTCGCGCATCGCGCGGCTCGACGAGGTCGAGGAGCCGCGCAAGGAGTGGCGGCTCGAGCTGACGATCGCCGCGGCGCCGCGGTCGTCGAGCGTCGTCTCGACGCTGTCCGGTGCGACCGTGCGTCACGGGGAGGGAGCGGATGCGTTCGCCCTGGGTCCGCTGTCGCTCGAGGTGCGCGCCGGCGATCGCATCGGCATCACGGGCCCCAACGGCGCGGGCAAGTCGACGCTGCTGCGGCTGCTGCTCGGCCGCCAGGCGCCGGATGCGGGCTCCGCGAGCCTCGGCGCATCCGTCGCGATCGGCGAGATCGACCAGGCGCGTGCCGTGCTCGCGGGCTCGACGCCGCTCGCCGACGCGTTCGAGCGTGAGGTGCCCGAGTGGGCGCAGGCCGACGTGCGCACGCTGCTGGCGAAGTTCGGTCTGCGCGCCGACCATGTCGGCAGGCCCGTCGACGAGCTCTCACCCGGCGAGCGCACGCGCGCCGGGCTCGCGCTGCTGCAGGCGCGTGGCGTGAACGTGCTCGTGCTCGACGAGCCGACGAACCACCTCGACCTGCCTGCGATCGAGCAGCTCGAGGAGGCGCTGGAGTCGTACGAGGGCACGCTGCTGCTCGTCACGCACGATCGCCGCATGCTCGACACGGTGCGCGTCGAGCGGCGCTGGCTCGTCGACGGCGGGGCCGTCACCGAGCTCTGACGCGCCGCTCGCCCCTCCATCCCATTCGCGTTTCGCAGGCGATCGCGGGGGTCCGAGGGAAGATACCCCTCGACCACCCCTGATCGCCTGCGAAACGCAACCCCTCGCGTGAGAGGGCGCGCGGTCAGCCGCCGTCGCGCACGTTGCGCACGAAGTCAGTGACGTGCTCGGCGAGCGCGGCGATGCGGCGCTGCATCGCCGCCTCCACGTCGAACCCGACGTACGTCGCGGTCGGCGGCGTGCGCACGTTCGTCGAGCACTCGAACCCGGCGCACGCCAGCGTCGACACCGTGTCTCCGCTGCGTCCAGCCGGCCCCGATCGGCGAGCGTTGAACGACACGACGTCGTTCGGCAGGCGGACGTCGGCGCACCACGCGCACTGCGGCCTCGTGCGCGCCGACGCCTCGGTCTGCTGCATGGCGACGCCCACGAGCTCGCCGTCGACCTCCGCGACGACGAAGCCCGCGCGGGGGCGCTTCGCGTCACGCCAGCCGAGGTACTCGAGGCGAGGCCAGTCGCGGTCGAGGTCGGGGGTCGGGATGCTCGCCCGCTCCTTCTTCGACACGTTGACGAAGGACGCGCGCAGACGCGCGTCGTCGATGGGATGCATGGATGGTCCTGTTCGCTGCAGGCCCGCGGTCGCGGACCGTGGATGGTGGGTGTGCGAGCCGTTCGGCTCGAGTCGCGGTCGCCGACGAACGTCGACGAGCGCGCCTACCCGAGGTCGGCGGGTGCTCCGCCGACGACCTCCATCCACCCGATGGGCGTCGCGAGCGTTCCGTGCATGGTATCGAGGGTACTCCCGCGCGCCTCGCCGCCCATCCGCCGATCGGACGATCCCCCCGCGGAGAGTGCGAGGATCGTCGCATGGCCGATGCGCGTCCGAAGTACCAGCGTCTCGTCGACCACCTCCGCAGCCTCATCGCCGACCTGCCCGTCGGCGCTCCGGTGCCGAGCGAGCGCGCGCTGGCCGACGACTCCGGCGTCTCGCGCATGACGGCGCGCAAGGCGCTCGATGCGCTCGAGCGCGAGGGGCTGCTGCGCCGCGAGGTGGGGCGTGGCACGTTCGTGGCGCGACCGGCGGTGAGCCTGCCGCTCATGCTGACGAGCTTCACGGAGGACATGCGGGCTCGTGGCCTCGCGCCGTCGTCGCAGCTGCTCGACTCGGCGCCGCTCGCAGCGGATGCGGAGCTCGCCGCCGTGTTCGAGGTGCGCGTCGGCGAGCCGCTCGTGCGCATCGACCGCCTGCGTCTCGCCGACGGCTCGCCGTTCGCCATCGAGCGCACGACGCTGCTGGCACGTGCCGTGCCCGGCATCCTCGACGCGGATCTCGCGGAGGGCTCGCTCTACGAGGTGCTGGATCGGGAGCACGGCATCCGCTTCGACGCGGGGCACCAGAGCATCCGTGCAGCGCTGGCACGCCCCGGCGACGCCGCCGTGCTGGCGCTGGGGCCTGGCGAGGCGGTGCTCGAGCTCGTGCGCACCTCGATCGCCGGTGGCCTCGTCATCGAGCACACGGTGTCGACGTACCCTGGCGATCGCTTCGAGCTGTCGGCGAGCATCGCTCCCGTCACGGCAGACGGCTCCGCACGCAGCGCCCTGCGCGCGCGCTGACCGAGCGGCCCGCGTCGCACGCTGCCCGCCGCGCGCGGCCACGCACCCCGCGTCGTCCTGGCGGACGGGGTCAGCGCAGCTCGGGGATGCGCGGGGCGAGGGCGTCGAAGAGCGCCTGGTTCGCGCCGTCGGAGCCGGCGACGTTCGCGGAGCGCCACCGTGGCGCATCCGGCCACCGCTCGTGCACCTGCCGCAGGATCGCCGTCCACAGCGCCGTCGTGACGAGGCTCGACGTCGGCGCGGTCACGGGTGCGTCGAGCGGCCACGACGCATCGCCGGCGCGCACCTGCGTGTCGAGGACGATCGACGCGACGTCGACCAGGCGCACGGGCGCACGATCGGTCGGAGCGGCGGCATTCGAGGCGCGCGAGGTCAGCGCGACGACCGTCGCCCCGGCGTCGGCAGCGACCTGCGCGATCTCGATCGGGTAGGGGTTCGCCCCCGAGTTCGAGAAGACGACGATCGTGTCCCTCGCCTCGACGCCCGCGGCCTCCGCGACGCCGCGACCGAGGCCGGGCTCGCGCTCCGACGTCGTCGACGACGACGCGCCCATGAGGGGCAGCACCCGCTCGTGCCACAGCGGGCGCACGTACGCGATGCCGCCGGCGCGGAAGAACGTCTCGAGCACGGCGGCGAGCGAGTGCCCGGCACCGGCCGGCCGCACGAGCCCGCCCGCCTGCCCGGTCGCGACGATCGCGTCCGCGGCAGCGTGGATGTCGTCGCGTGCGTCGTCGACGACGGACGCGAGGTGGTCGAGGATGTCGTGGATCACAGCCAGCCCTTCGTTCGCAGCGCGTCGGCGAGACGCTGCTGCACGTGCTTCCGGTCGACGAACGAGTCGATCGCGACCATGACGGGTGCGAGGTCGCCGAGCTCGTCGAGGTACGTCGCCTGCGCGACGACGACGTCGGCCGTGGCGCTGCGCGCCGACGAGACGTCGGTGTGGTCCATGCGGGCGGTGACGCCGAGGTCGGCGAGCGCGGCCTCCGCGGTCGTGCGCAGGATGAGGCTCGATCCCATGCCCGCGCCGCAGACGGCGAGCACGCGCAGCTCGGCCGGCCGGGCCGCGTCGCCGGCGGCGGAGCGCGGCGACGGCTGCGCTGCGTCGGCGAGCGCCTGGCCTCCCGGAGACCCCTCGACCTGCGCGTCCGCAGCGCTCGATCGGGCGTCGACGAGGGCGGGCTCGCCCTCCGGCGTCGCCTCGAGCGTCTCCCGCCCGCCGCCACGACGACCGAGCACGACGAGGACGACGACCGTGATGGCGACGACGACGCCCGCGATGAGCCACACCCCGCCCGCGCCCAGCGGGGCGAGCAGCGAGCCGAGGCCGAGCAGGATCCAGCCCACGGCGTACCAGTCGGGGTCGGCGAGGGTCGCGAGCTCGGGAGCCGTCGAGCCGTACAGGCCCCAGCCGATCCACTGGCCGAATGCGAGCACGACGCCGTTGAGCAGCCCGCCGAAGACGGCGCCGCGCCAGCCGGCGACGGCGTTGCCGAACACGCCGCCTGCGCCGCCGCCGAAGAACAGCATGATCATGGGCGGCACGAGCACGAACCAGCCGGCGAGCGCGAACACGCCCATGAGGATCAGGAAGACGACCGTCGAGGTGATGAAGCCGACCATGACCGCCGTCGGCGCCTTCGTGAACGTGACGGGGATGTCGAGCGCGGGCTTCGTGCCTGGCAGCACCTTCTCCGACAGGCCGCGGAACGCGGGCACGATCTCGGCGAGGAACATGCGCACGCCGAAGAGCAGGATGGCGATGCCGGCGGCGAAGCGCAGCGCCTGCAGCAGACCCCAGACCCAGGGCAGCACGGCCGAGCCCGCCATCTGCTCCTCGACGATCGCCGCGTCGGCGAACGCGATGGCGACGAGCATGATGACGCCGGTGACGAAGGCCGTCGAGACGGTGATGTCCTTGAAGAACGACAGCGCCTTCGGCAGGCGCAGCCGCTCGGAGTCGTGCCGTACGGGATCGCCGAGGCGCAGCGCTCGCGCGCCATAGCCGGCGGCGAGGGCCAGCGTCGACGTCGTGTGGGCGAGGCCGACGGTGTCGTCGCCCATGACCTTGCGCATGAGCGGCTGGGTCCACAGCGGCTGGAGCACCCAGTAGCACCCGATGATGACGGCGCCGGCGCCGGCGACGACCCAGCGGTCGACCTCGCCGAACGCCTCGACGATCGTCGCGGCCAGCACCACGGCCATCCAGTACATGAGGTGGCCGGTGAGGTAGACGAAGCGCGCGGCCGGGAAGATGCGCACGATGACGAGGTGCACGAGGAAGCCGCCGGCGATGATGAGCGGCACGACGGAGCCGGGGCCGGCGTTGAACTCGGCGAGCGTCGACTCGGCTGCGGGCGGCTCGAGCCCCATGGCGCTCGACACGATCGCCTGGAAGGCGACGAGGCCGCCGACGAAGAGATCGATGCCGATGTTCAGGATGACGACGCCGATCGTGGCGCGCATCGCGCCGCCGACGACCTCGTCGACGGGCTTGCGCTGCAGCGCGAGCCCGACGAGCGCGATGAGGCCGATGAGGATCGCGACCTGGCTGAACAGGTTGTCGGTGATGGTGCGGACGATGTCCTCGAAGACGCCCATGGGGTCCCCTCTCGGTGCTGGTCCCGAAATGGTATAGCCCACTGAGTCGGGGCGCCAGCGTCGTCACACGATCGTCACACGCTCGGGCGCGACCTCGACGCGCGCGCCCTCCGGCTCAGGCGACCGTGGCGGACCCCAGGTCAGCCCCGTCGCGACGTCCAGCGCGTCGCTCGCTGACGACGAACACCACGAGCAGCACGACCCCGACGAGGACCACGACGATGTTGCCGAGCTGCGCGAACGACGCGAGGGGCCCAGCGACGGGGTAGGTGGCCTGCATGAAGATGCTGGGATCCGTGCTCGCGTGGAGCAGGATCGGCGCGACGATCGTGCGGGTCACCCGCAGCGCGAGGTACATGCAGAAGCCGAAGAAGAACGTGTAGACCATCTGCAGCAGCGTCGGCAGGAGCGCCTGACCGGTGAAGAGGTTCGATGCGTGGAGCAGCGCGAACAGCGCCGCCGAGACGAGACCCACCGCGATCTCCGACCGACCGGCCGAGCGCATGATCCGCACGACGTACCCGCGGGTCAGCACCTCCTCGGCGAAGCCGATGAGCAGCCCGGCGAGCAGCCACGATGCGACCCAGTCCAACCCTGCAGCCGCGTAGTCGACGCTCGCGAAGCGCAGCAGGTTGAACGCGAGGACGACGGCGACGGCGATCCACATCCATCCACGTCCGGGGATCGAGTGCCTCGCGAACAGCCCGCGCAGCCAGCCGACGCTCGCGCCGAATCCGACGAGGATGAGGCAGCCGATGAGGATCGGGATGACGAGGAGCACGACGACGTAGCTCGCGGATCCCGCATCGCCGATGAAGGGCACCAACGGCGCCATGAGCAGCGACGCCAGCTCGTAGAGCGCGAGGTACCCCACCGCGAGGATGAGCGCCTTCCACCATCGACCGCTGTCCCAGAACCTCGCCCAGGCCGACTGCTGCTCGCTCATCACGGTGCTCCCCGCTCGCGTGTACCCCACCACCCCGACCGTACTGGCACAGTCGAGCGCACGAGGCGTCCCCACGCCATCGCCGAACGGCTCCGCGACGCGGCGGAGGAGGGGCTCCTGCCGGCGCACGCGCCCTCGCGTGGAAGAGTGGCCGCATGGCGGCAGATCGCACGACCCTGCTCATCCTCGGCGCATCCGGCGACCTCACGTCGCGGCTGCTGCTGCCCGGCATCGCGACGCTGCTGCGCGCGCAGCCCAGGCGCAGCCTCGAGATCGTCGGCGCCGACCTGCGCGACCTCGGGCAGGACGAGTGGCGCGCCCGCGTGCAGACCGCGATGGCCGCAGCGCACGGCGACGGGGACGCTGGCGAGCTGGGCGCGACGGCGCAGCACGTCGTCGACACCACGCGGTACGTCGCATCCGACGCGACCGACCCCAAGGCCCTGCGCGCGCTGCTCGACGACGTCGACTGCGACCGCCTCGTGCTCTACTTCGCGCTCCCGCCGCACGTGAGTCGCATGGTGTGCGAGGCGCTCGCCGAGGTCGGCGTCCCTGACGGCACGATCCTCGCGATCGAGAAGCCGTTCGGATCGAGCCTCGACGACGCCCGCGACCTCAACGCGCTCGTGCAGCGCATCGTGCCCGAGGAGCAGATCTTCCGCATCGACCACTTCCTCGGCCTCTACACGGTGCTCAACCTGCTGGGCATGCGCTTCGCGAACCGCATCCTCGCGCCGCTGTGGGATCGCGACTCGATCGCGAAGGTCGAGATCCTCTACGACGAGACCGTCGCCCTCGAGGGCCGCGCCGGCTACTACGACACGGCGGGCGCGCTGCGCGACATGATCCAGAGCCACCTGCTGCAGGTGCTCGCGCTCGTCGCGATCGAGCCGCCCGCATCCATCGACGCCCGCGACCTGCGCGACGCGATCGGGCAGGTGCTGCGTGCCGCCCGCGTCGTCGACCCCGCGAAGGACGCCCGCCGCGCCCGGTACGCCGCGGGGGCGATCGGCGAGCGCGAGGTGCCCGACTACGCAGGCGAGGACGGCGTGGATGCCGCACGCGGCACCGAGACGCTCGCCGAGGTGACCGTGCACGTCGAGAACCAGCGGTGGGCGGGCGTGCCGTTCGTGCTGCGCAGCGGCAAGGCGCTCGGCGACATCCGCAAGCAGGCGATCGTGCACTTCCGCGAGCCCGCGCACGTGCCTCGCGGCTTCGGCGGCCGCAACTCGGCCGACCGGCTCGTGCTCGACTTCCGGCCGGACTCGTTCGCGATCCACCTCACGACCAACGGCAAGGGCGACCCGTTCACGCTCGAGCAGTCGGTGCTGCGCGGCGAGCTCGGAGGCGGTCAGCTCGAGCCGTACGGCGAGGTGCTCGCCTCGATCCTCGACGGCGATCCGCGACTCGCGGTGCGCGCCGACGCGGCGGAGGAGTGCTGGCGCATCGTCGAGCCCGTGCTGGACGCGTGGGCTGCCGACGAGACGCCGCTGGCCGAGTACGCAGCAGGGTCGAAGGGCCCGAAGGGGTGGCGCACGAACGGCTAGCGAGCCGCCGACCGCCGACCAGCGGGTCGCATGACGACGGGCGCGCGTCGCGCCATCATTCGTCGATCCCGGGGATGTGCTTGAAGCGCCAGCCGCGCTCGATCGACGCGACGACGCCCGCCACCGTGATGGCGACGTTCCACTCGGCCGGCAGCCGGATGGGCGAGACGAACGACCAGCCGAGCCACTGCTCGACGACCTCGACGTGCGTGACGACCTGCAGCAGCTGCGGCAGCTCGAGGATGGCGGCACCGATGACGATCGTGAAGGAGATCGCCGCGATGACGCCGCTCGCGGTCGGGTAGCGCTCTGCGAACCGCGCGCGTCCGTGCTCGGCGGTGCCGCGCTCGGGCGTCATGCGACGCTTCCCGGCGGCCGTGACGAGCTGCGCCCTGCGCACCTGGCCCGAGACGATCTTCGCCTCGATGCGGCCGTCCGGCACGTCGAAGCGCGCAGGGCTCGTCGCCTTCGCCACCTGCACGCCATCCCGGTACAGCTCGATGCGCTCCTCGCCGTCCGCCGAGTCCTGCTCGACGACCCACCGCGAACCCGCGTGGTCGATGCCGAGCTGCGTGCGCCAGAGGAACTGCACGTGCCGCATCGGCCGCAGCGCCCTGCCGTCTCCTGCCTTCGTGCGTCCCATGGCTGCGACGCTACGGACGCGCCGACAGGACCGCGTCATCCCTTCGACGCACCCGGCGCGTGCGGCCTCCGCCGGACGACGGAGGGCTCGACTGGTCACGATCGCACTCCTGACTGGTCGCAGTTGCACCGAGACTGCGACCAGTCGGGTGCAACAGCGACCAGTCACCTGCCTGTCGGGTGCAACAGCGACCAGTCAGGCACCACAGAGAGCGAGGTTAGGCTTGCCTCATGGCGCAGCGACCCGCAGACGACGCGGCGCCCCCCACCGTGCAGCAGGAGTCGCTCGCCGACCTGCTCGGCGGCCGCCGCGCCGCGATCGAGGCGAGCGTGCCGCCCGCGGCGTTCCTCGTCGGCTGGATCGCGGGTGGCGCGCTGCCGGGCTCGATGGCGCTGTGGCTCGGATGCGGCGCGGCGATCGCCGCGTCCGTCGCGATCGCGGTCGTCGGGCTCGCGCAGGGGCGCAGGCCGCGCGCGGTCGTCGTCGGCCTGCTCGCCGTCGTCGTGGCCGCGCTCATCGCGGCGTACACGGGCGAGGCGCGCGACTTCTTCCTCATCCGCCTGCTCACGAACGGCGCGAGCGCGCTCGCGTGGGCGGCGTCGATCGTCGTGCGGTGGCCGCTGCTCGGCCTCATCGTGGGTGCCGGCGTCGGCACCCGCACCCGGTGGCGGCGCGACCCGGTGCTGCTGCGCGCCTATCGGCGCGCGTCGTGGATCTGGGTGCTGCAGTACGTCGTGCGCCTCGCGGTCTTCGTGCCGCTGTGGGTGCTCGACCTGCCGGCAGCGCTCGCCTTCTTCCAGGCGGCCCTGACGTATCCGCTCGTCGCCGCGTGCCTCGTGGTGTCGGGCGTCGTGCTCTTCCGCTCGATCCCGAGCTGGCATCCCGGCATCCGTCACCCTCGCGTGCCCGACGCGTCGCCCGACGGATCGGTGGGTCAGGGCGCCTCCTGACGCCTCTTGTCAGGCGGGCCCGACAGGACTACTCTCGCTCCCAAGCCAAGCGGTGCGGACCGACCAGGAGCCTTCACTCACCTCGCGATAGCGAGCTCCGAGCGCCAGTCCGCACCGCTTCTTCGTGCCCGAGACGACGCGGGGATGCGCCGCCGCTCACGCCCGGTAGGCGGCGACGAACGTCGCCACGGCCGACCGCACGAGCCTCGCCCGCTCGGCGGCTCGCGGCAGGGCGGCGTCGCCGCGCAGCATCGCGGCGTTCACCGGCTCGCCCATGACGAGCCAGTTGAGCTGCGTCGCCGCCACCTCGACGTCGTCGATGCGCAGGTCGCCGCGGTCGACGAGGATCGCCAGCAGCGTGCCGATGCGCTCGATGCCGACCCGCGGCCCGTGGTGCCACAGCGCCTCGGCGAGCGACGGGAAGCGCACGACCTCGCCGATCACGAGCCTGCGGACGGCGAGCACGCGCGGCTGCAGCACGGCATCGAGCTGCCTCGCGAGGTGCTGCTCGAGCACGGCGGTCGCATCGACGCCGTCCGGCACCTCCGGTGGCGCGACGAGGTCGCTCGTGCCCGTCGTGATCGCGGTGACGAGGTCGACGAAGAGCGTCTCCTTCGAGCCGAAGTGCGCGTAGAGGGTCTGCTTGGCGACGCCTGCGCGCTCTGCGATGTCGGCCATGGTGACGGCGTCGAAGCCGACCTCGAGGAACCGGGCCTCGGCTGCGGCGAGGATGCGCTCGCGCTTCGCGATCGAGCTCGGACGCAGATCCATCGTTGGCCTCCCTTGCACAGATCATACCCATCGGTCTAGATTCGAACTCATAAGACCAGCCAGTCCAGATTCTGGCCGGACGCAGCGCCCGATCGAACGACCGAGGGAGCGGACGATGTCCGAGCACGTGACCACCACCAGGGGCGACGTCGTCGCCTTCGACCACCGCGGCCCCGACGACGCACCCGCAGTCGTCTTCATCGCCGGCGCCGGTCCGCACCGCGCCACCGACCCCGTCACGACCGAGACCGCCAGGCTGCTCGCGGATGCCGGCATCCAGTCCACGGTGCACGACCGCCTGGGGCGGGGCGAGAGCGTCGTCGACGGCCCCATCGACCTGGGCCGCGAGCTCGACGCCGTCCGCGCGCTCGTCGACCGCGTCGGCGGCCGCGCCGTGCTGGTCGGCCACTCGTCGGGCTGCTCGATCGCGCTCGCCGCCGCAGCCCGCGGCATCCCCGCCAGCGCGCTGGCGCTGCACGAGGCGCCGCTGACCGAGACGCCCGAGTCGACCGCCGACTGGTGGGGTCGCTGCGCCGCCCTCATCGGCGAGGGCGAGCTCGAGCGGGCCCTCGAGACGTACATGGAGGACATGCCGCCCGAGTGGCTCGACGGTGCCAGGCGCGCGCCCGACTTCCCGGCGATGGTGGCCGAGGTCGTCTCCTACGGCCCCGACGGGGAGTCGCTCGTGTGGGCCACCTCGGCACCGCTCGACGATCTGCTGGCCGACGTGCGCGTGCCCGTCGTCGCGACCGTGGGCACCGAGACCTTCCCGGGCATGACCGAGGCCGCGGATGCGATCGCCGCCGCGACCGGCGGCCGCTCCATCGCCGTCGAAGGCGCGTGGCACTCGTGGGAGCCCGCCGCCATGGCCGACGTGATCGCCGACCTCGCACGCGCGAACGCCTGAGGCCCGAAGGGGCTGCGCGGGCGTCGGAGGAAGCCCGGATCTTGATCGACGGTCGCGTCGCGGTTGGCTGGCCCCCGCGAAGCGGAGCACGACGCGACCGTCGATCGTGTGCGAGAGAGCACGCTTCGACGCTAACCGGACGCCGGGGCATCGACCGACGCAGGAGAGGTCGGATCTGCCCCGACCTTGCGCAGGTGGCAAGAATCTGGATTCCTGCATCTTCGGTGGCGACCGTCGGCACGATCCTCCGCTCGGACGACGCCGTCACCAGGCGCCGCTCGGTAGCGTCGCAGCATGCGATCGACGCTCCAGGACGCGCGGGTGCGCACGGCGCTGCCCTGGCTCGCGATGGCGCTCGCCGCCGCGGGCATGACGCCCGCCGCCGTCCCCACCACCGGCGAATGGTGGCGCACGCTGCCGCTCGCGGCACTGCTCGTCGCCGGGATGCTCGCCGGCGTCGGCACGATCGTGCTCGCCGTCGTGCGCGACCGCACCCTCGCCGCCCGCGGCGCCTGGCTCGCGCTCGGCACGCTCGTCGCGCTGCCGATCGCGGCCGCCGTGTCGATGTTCGCGATCCTCCTCGGGCCCCTCGTGCTCGTCGTGCCGTTCGGCGTGCTCGCCCTCGCCGCCGTCGCGCTGGCGCTCCGCGGCGGCGCCGACGGACCCGCAGCCGTCGTGCCGGTCGTCGCCGGCGTCGTCACCGGGCTCGCCGCCGTCGGCGTCGGACTCCTCGACGGGCTCGTGTGGCTGCCGCTCGCGCTCGCCCCCGGCTTCGAGCTCGACGCGATCTACGCGGAGCTCGCGCGCCGTGGCGAGACGCACGGCATCCCGATGCTCGTGACGTGGGCTGCCGCCTCGGCTCTCGCCGTGCTCGTCGCGGGCCTCGCTGCGCTGCGACGCCGCGCGGCGCCCGGACGGGCTGCGGCGATGGCCATGGCACCCGCCGTCGCGGCGCTGCTGCTGCTGCCGTGGTGGGAGTTCTCGATGGGCATGAGCCTGTCGGACGCCCTGCCTCCCGGCGGTGGCGGCGGCATGTCCGACGCGATGCCGTGGGTGGGCGCCCTCGCCGCCGTGCTCGCGGGCGTCGCGACCCGGCTCGCGCTGCCTGCCGCGGCTGCGACGACGGCGTCGCATGCCCGCGCCACCCAGCCTGCGTCGGCCTAGGTCAGCGCCGCCTGGCCCGCCCGCGCGGCAGCAGCTCGACGTCGGGCAGCCGCGGCGACGGCAGCGTGCCCTCCCCGCCCGGCACCGTGCCGAAGCGCTCGCCGTGCTCGTCGCGCTCGCGCATCCACGTCTCCCGCGCCGCCGCGACGTCGTCGTGCGACGTGCCGACGAAGTTCCAGAACATCACGATCTCCTCGGCGAACGGCTCGCCGCCCAGCAGGATCGCGATCGCCTCGGCACCCGCATCCGCCTCGATGCGCACGAGGTCGTCGCCCGGGGCGAGCACCACCATGCCGCCGACCGGCACCGGCACCCCGCCGACGACGAGCCCGCCGGTGAGGGCGAGCACGCCGTGCTCGAACGACGGATCCGCAGGCACCTCGGCGACGCCGCCAGCAGGCAGCCGCACCTCGGCGCCGACGATGGGCGTGTGCACGGGCACCTCGGCGTGCAGCACGCCCAGCGACCCTGCGAACACCTGCACCGTCGCATCCCCCACCGCGAGCGTCGGCACGGCGTCGAGGCCCGCGAAGTGCGGTGCGATGCCGCGCTGCGCCCGCGGCAGCGCCACCCACAGCTGCACGCCGTGCAGCGAGGTCGTCTCGGGCGTCGAGTGCTCGGAGTGGGCGATGCCGCGGCCCGCCGTCATCACGTTGACCCCACCGGGCGCGACGGTGTGGACCGAGCCGAGCGAGTCGCGATGCTCGACGCTGCCTGCGACGAGCCACGACACCGTCTGCAGCCCCGTATGCGGATGCGGCGGCACGTCCATGCCGCCGTGGGTCGTCACGTCCTCCGGGCCGAACGCGTCGGCGAAGCACCACGCGCCCACCATGTGCCGGTGCTTGTTCGGCAGCACCCGCAGCACGGGCATCGCCCGCGGGCCGCCGAGCGGCACCTCGCGCGGCAGCAGCAGCTCGACCCCCGCGGAGGCCGCCTCGTCGATGCACGAACGCTCCGCCTCGACCACCGGTGCGGCCTCGTCGTTGCTCATGCGTCGAGGCTACGCCGCACCGCCGCCCGTGCAGGCCAGGGGGTTCGCACGCGCCGCGCGCTTCGGTACCGTGCCCGCCATGAGCGACCACTGGATCCCCGGACACGACGGCGTGCCACGCGAGGCGCCGACCCCGCTCGAGATGATGACGCCATCGCAGCGCGACCGCGTCGTGACACCCGACGGCGTGCCGCTCGCCGGCTGGTGGCGCAGGCTCGTGGCGTACTGGGTCGACGGCATCCTCGTGGCCCTCGCCGTGCAGGCCGTGCTGCTGCCGTTGCAGCTGCTGCCGCCCGTGCGATGGTTCGGCGCGATGCCCGACGACGTCGTGCGCGAGGCATGGGAGCAGCCCTTCTCGGGCCCCTGGTGGTACGCGGTCGCGATGGTCGGCGCGACGCTCCTCGTCGGCGCCGCCTACTCGATCCTCATGCTCACGCGAGTCGGATGGACGCTCGGCAAGCGCCTCCTCGGCCTCCGCGTGCGACACCGCGACCACGAGCGCCTGCCGACGGCCGCCGAGGCGACGGCGCGCTGGGCGGTGCAGCTCGCACCTGTCGCCATCGGGCCGCTGCCGTGGGCGGGCGGCGCCGCGAGCCTGTGGACGACGATCGACGGGCTCCGGCCGCTGTGGCACGACCGCAGGCAGGCGTTCCACGACTCCGCCGCCGGCACGAGCGTCGTGCTGGCAGAGCCGGCTCGGCGCACGGACCACAGGTGACCGCCGTACGATCGAGGGCATGAGCGAGCAGTCCCGGGAGCCCGGCTGGTACCAGGATCCGTTCGGCACGGGCCCCGAGGACCGGCGCTACTGGGACGGCGAGACGTGGCTCGCCGTGCAGCAGACGGCGCCCGCGCACCTCGAGGCGCCCGGCGCGCCCGTGCAGCAGCAGCCCGAGGCCTTCCAAGGGCAGCCCTACGGCGGCCAGCCGTACGACGCGCAGCCGGAGCAGCCACCCGGATGGGGCGCAGGCCGCTGGCAGCAGCCCGCGTCGCCGGACGACCGCATCCGCACGCCCGACGGCGTCGAGCTCGCCACGTTCGGCCGCCGCCTCGTCGCCTACCTGCTCGACGGGATCGTGCTGGGCATCGTGACGCTGCTGCTCGGTGCGGTCCTCGGGGTCTGGAACGAGATCGGCGCCCTCGTCGAGCGCGCGGCGGGCGCGTCGGACGCGGAGGTGCTGAACGCGTTCGAGGCGTTCGTCGCCGCGAACTCGGGCATGCTGCTGGCGTTCTCGCTGCTGCAGCTCGCCGCGAGCGGCATCTACCACGTGGGTCTCGTCGCGACGCGGGGCCGCACGATCGGCAAGCGCCTCGTCGGCATCCGCGTGCGGCTGCGCGAGCGCGAGGGCCTGCCCATCTGGCGGGCTGCCACGCTGCGCTGGCTCATGCACTTCGCGCTGCCGAACCTCGTCTCGGGCGTGCCGGGCCTGTCGTTCCTCGCAGGCATCTTCCCGATCGTCGACGGCCTGTGGCCCATCTGGGACGCGCGTCGCCAGGCGATCCACGACAAGGTCGCGAAGACCGCCGTCGTGCGCGGCTGACCCGGCGTGGTCGTCGCGGCCGCCATCGGCGGCATCGTCCTGCTGGGCTCGACGACCCAGCGGGTCGCGGGCATCGGCTTCGGCCTCGTGGCAGCACCCATGCTCATGCTGCTGCTCGGCCCGCTGCAGGGCGTCGTGGTCGCGAACGTCTTCGGCCTCGCCACGGCGCTCGTCGCCTACCTCGGCGTCGTGCGGCAGGTGGACTACCGACGCATCCTGCCGCTCGCGCTCGCCGCAGCCGTCGCCATCGTGCCGGGCGCGCTCCTCGCGCGCGCGCTCTCGGGCCCGGTGCTGTCGATCGTCGCGGGCGTGCTCGTGCTGCTCGCCCTGTCGATCAGCGTCGCCGCGCGCCGCATCCGCGGGCTCGACCGGTGGCCCGGCCTCATCGGCGCGGGCGCGCTCGGCGGCGTCATGAACGTGCTCGCCGGCGTCGGCGGGCCCGCGATCACGGCATACGCGATCGCCGCGCGGTGGGAGCACAAGGCCTTCGTCACGAGCATGCAGGCCTACCTCGTGATCGTCTGCACCGTGTCGCTCCTCATGCGCGGCGAATGGCCGGCGCTCTCGCCCATCGAGTGGATCGTCGCCTTCGCGGCGCTCGCGGTCGGCGCGGTCGTCGGCAGCGCGGCCGCGAAGCGCATCGACCCTCGCGCGGGCCGCATCGCGTGCATCGCCGTCGCGTCGCTCGGGGGCGTCGCCGTGATCGTGACGGGGCTCGTGCAGATCGCGAGCGCCTGACCGCGCCAGGTCGCACGCGCGGCGTCGAGGTCGAGCGCGACTACCGGTTCGGCGCCACGTGCAGCCAGTAGAACGACTGCGTGCCGAACGTGAGCGAGAAGCGACCGTCCTCGGCGATCGTCGGGAACTGGCCGCCACCGAACAGGTCGTGCAGCGCCGAGCCCGCGAAGTCGGGCGCGTCGATCGTGACGTGCACCGGGTTGTGGCTGAACGAGAACACGCACAGGACGTCCTCGCGCTTCGGCCCGTGGTAGGTGCCGTCGCCCTCGTACGAGCGCACGAACGCGAGCACGCCCTCGTTGTCGGTGTCGAGCACCTTGATCGTGCCCAGGCCGAACACGGGATGCTGCCTGCGCGTGTGCAGCACCGAGCGCATCCAGTTGAGCAGGCTCGACGCCTGCGCCATCTGCGCCTCCACGTTCACCGACGTGTAGTGGTAGACGAGCGACTGCACCGGCGGCAGGAACAGCTTGCCGGGGTCGGCGGTCGAGAAGCCGGCGTTGCGGTCCGGCGTCCACTGCATCGGCGTGCGCGACGCGTCGCGGTCGTCGAGCCAGATGTTGTCGCCCATGCCGATCTCGTCGCCGTAGTACAGGAACGGCGACCCCGGCAGCGACAGCAGCAGCGCGTTCGCGAGCTCGAGCTCGGCGCGCGAGTTGTCGAGGAGCGACGCGAGCCTGCGACGGATGCCGACGTTCGAGCGCATCCGCGGGTCGTAGGCGTACCAGCCGTACATCGCCTGCCGGTACTCCTCGCTCACCATCTCGAGCGTCAGCTCGTCGTGGTTGCGCAGGAACACGCCCCATGCGGCGCCCGGCGGCACCTCCACCTGCTCCGACAGCACCCGCTGCAGCTCCGACGCGTTCTGCGCGCGCAGGCTGTAGAAGATGCGCGGCATCGTCGGGAAGTCGAACGCCATGTGGCACTCGGGCTCCTCGGCGGTGCCGAAGTACTCCGCCGTCTCCGCCGGCCACTGGTTCGCCTCCGCGATGAGCACGCGCCCCGGGTACTCGTCGTCGACCATGCGCCGCAGGTCGCGCACGAACTGATGCGTCGCGGGCTCCGACTCGCCGTTGCCCTCCTCCGACTCGTACAGGTACGGGATGGCGTCGAGGCGGATGCCGTCGACGCCGATGTCGAGCCAGAAGCGCAGGATGTCGTGCACGGCCTCGTGCACCGCGGGGTTCTCGAAGTTCAGGTCTGGCTGGTGCGAGAAGAACCGGTGCCAGTAGAACTGCCTGCGCGCGCTGTCGAACGCCCAGTTCGACGTCTCCGTGTCGACGAAGATGATGCGCACGTTCGGGTAGCCCTCGTCGGTGTCGCGCCACACGTAGAAGTCGCCGTACGGCCCCTCGGGGTCCTCCCTGGATGCGAGGAACCAGGGGTGCTGGTCGGAGGTGTGGTTGATCGGCAGGTCGATCATGATGCGCATGTTGCGGGCGTGCGCCTCCGACACGAAGTGCCGGAAGTCGTCGATCGTGCCGTACTCGGGCAGCACCGCCTGATAGTCGGAGACGTCGTAGCCGCCGTCCTTCAGCGGGGACTGGAAGAACGGCGGCACCCAGATGCCGTCGATGCCGAGCCACTGCAGGTAGTCGAGCTTCGACGTCAGCCCCTGGAAGTCGCCGAAGCCGTCGCCGTTCGAGTCGACGAACGAGCGCACCATCACCTCGTAGAAGACGCTCTTGCGGTGCCAGTCGCGGTCGAGCTGCAGACCGGGCACGTGGCTGGCGCCGATGATCGGGATGGGGGACGTGAACGACATTGCGATCCTTCCGGGCCTCACGGCGGACGACGCCCAAGCCAAGCATGGATGCGGCTGCTCGGACAGCGCAGCCGGGTGGGCTTGCGCTCGGCGACCCGCACCCGCGCGAGGTGACGCTGAGCGGGCGAGCACGTGCACCCTGCAGGTGGCACCCCGCTCAGCGTCATCTCGTGCGGCGCCGCGACGCCGTCTCCTCGGGGTGCGTCAGTCGGCGGGCGCGGTCGCGCGCTGCGCACCCGGCTCGAGGCGGCCGGCGAGCACCGCCGCGACGACGCCCGCCACGACGAGCACCGCGAGCCCCGCGCGCAGGTCGACCGCATCGGACAGGCCGCCGATGAGCGGGCTCGTGCCGAGGAAGCCCAGCCGCATGAGCCAGCTCACCACCGTCACCCCCGCGCCCTCGCTGAGCCCCGGGATCGACCCCGCGGCCGAGAACGCGCTCGGCACGAGCGTCGCGCAGCCGTAGCCGGCGAGCACGAGGCCGACGACGAGCAGCACCGGCTCCGATGCGGCGACGATCGCGATGCCACCGAGCGCCACGAGGCAGCCCCCGATGCGCGCGACCGTGCCGCGGCCGAGTCGATGGATGAGGAGGTCGCCCGTGAAGCGGCCCACGCACTGGCTCGCGATCACGACGGTGAACGCGATGCCCGCGACCGACGCGTCGAGGCCTGCCAGGCGCACGGCCGACAGCGCGGCCCAGTTGTTCGCGACGTCCTCCACCACCGTGCCCGCGATGGCGATGACGACGATCGGCAGCGCGACGATCGCCGCAGCCCGCCACCTCGCGAGCCCGCGCACGCCGGGTGCGTCGTCGGCAGGCGCCTCCTGCACGGGCCCGACGAGCCAGCCGGCGACCGCCACGAGCACGACGCATGCGACCCCCGTGACCGCGAGGTGGATGCGCAGGTCGCCTCCCGTCGCGGCGACAGCCGTCGCGATGGCCCCGGAGCCTGCGGCGCCCAGGCTCCACAGCGCGTGCATCGAGCCGAGGATCGGCCTGCCTGCGCGCTGCTGCACGCGCAGCCCCGCGACGTTCTGCGCGACGTCGACGACCGCATCCGAGAGGCCGACGGCGAGGATGCACGCCGCGAGCATGACGCCCGTCGACGACCAGCCGGCCGTGGCGACCCCGATCGCGAGCACGCCGGTGCCGACGACGGCGACGCGCACGGCGCCGAAGCGGCGGATGAGCGGCGCCGGCAGCGCCGACGACAGGATCGCGCCGAGCGCGAAGCACGCCACGACGAGCCCGAACTGCAGGCCTCCGAGCCCGAGGCGGTCGGCGAGCTGCGGGTACCAGGGCAGCAGCGCCGCGAAGATCGCCCCGTTCGTGGCGAACATGAGGCCGGATCCGGCGATGGCACGCAGCGAGGAGCGGATGGGCACTCGTGCACGCTATGGGCCAGACTGATCAGGTGCAACGATCGGAACGGCAGCGTTCGATCATCCGTGCCATCGAGTCGGGCCGCCGGACGGTCGACGAGCTGCGCGCCCTCACCGGGGCCTCGGCGATCACCGTGCGTCGCGACCTCGCCGAGCTCGCCGACGTCGGCGCGCTGGTGCGCGTGCGCGGTGGGGCCGAGCCTGTCGCGCATCGCGGCTCGGGGTTCCCGTTCGCGCTGCGCTCGGGCGAGCACGGCGACGACAAGGCCGCGCTCGCAGCCGCCGTCGCCGCGCTCGTGCCCGACGACGCGTCGGTGCTCATCGACAACGGCACGACCGCCGTCGCCGTCGCCCGCGCGCTCGCCGGCCGCCGCATCCGCGCCCTCGCGCTGTCCCTGCACGCCGCGGCGGCACTGGGTGCGCGTCCTGGCGCCGAGGTGCGCGTGCCAGGCGGCACGATCGTGCACGACGACCTGTCGTTCGCGGGCGTCGGGGCGTTGCAGGCCGTGCGGGAGACGCGGTTCGACGTGGCGATCCTCGGCGCGTGCGCCGCGTCGCCGGAGTCGGGCCTCACGGTCGCGGGCTGGGACGACGCGCAGGTCAAGCGCGAGGCCATCCACGCGTCGCGGCTGGTCGTGCTCGTCGTGACGCCCGACAAGCTCGCGCGCACCTCGGCGCATCGGTTCGCGTCCTTCGACGACGTCGACGTCGTCGTCACGACCGCCGCCGCATCCGCCGACGTCGTGCACGCCATCCGCGCCGCGGGCGTCGAGGTGGTGCTGGTCGCCCCCTCCCCCGGTCCCTGACGTCCCGGACTGGTCACCGTTGCACTCCGACTGGTCACGGTTGCACCGCGACCAGGGCGATTCGGGTGCAACGGTGACCAGTCGAGGTGCAACGGCGACCAGTCGGGGCGGATCAGCCGGGCGCCGTCGAGCCCCGCACGACGAGCTGCGGCTCGATGAGGGTGTGCGAGGTGTCGCCCGATGGCGACGCGAGGTCGCCCACCACCCAGTCGACGATGCGCTCGCCATGCTCGCGCGGATCCTGCCGCACCGTCGTCAGATCGAAGGACGCCGCGTACGAGTGGTCATCGACGCCCACGACCGACAGGTCCAGCGGCACCCGCAGCCCGAGGGAGCGGGCGGCGAGCAGGATGCCCATCGCGATCTCGTCGGTCGCCGCGAACACGGCGCGGGGCCGGGTCGAGTCCCGCAGCATCGCGATCCCGTGCTCGTGCGCCGCCGCGACCGTCGGGTCGTGCAGCCGCGTCGGCTCGGGATCGAGGCCCGCAGCGCGCATCGCGCGCTGATACCCGCGCTCGCGCAGCCGCTCCGCCGCGAACAGCGACTCGTCGAGCACCGTCGACCCCCCGACGTGCACGATGCGCCGGTGCCCGAGCGAGAGCAGATGCTCGGTCGCGAGCGTGCCGACGCGCTCGTCGTCGAGGCACCACGAGCGCACGCCCGCCGCACCGTCGCCGAGCGCGACCGCGGGGATGCCGATGGATGCGAGCCGCGACACCTCGCGGTGCGTGAGCGAGAACGTCGTCGAGATGAGCGCGTCGATGTGGTGCCGCTGCAGGAACCGCTCGAAGACGCGCTCGCGCATCTGCGCACCCCGACCGAGGTCGTACAGCACGACGTCGCGGTCGTGCGCGAGCGCCGCCTCCGCGATGCCGCGCAGCAGCGTCGAGACGTACCAGGTGTCGATGGCGGGAGCGAGCACGCCGATCGCGTTCGTGCGGCCCGTCGCGAGCGACACCGCGGCGGGCGAGGCGCGGAAGTCGAGCGCCGCCGCAGCCTGCAGCACCCGCTGACGCGTGGCATCCGCGACGGATCCGCGGCCCGAGAGGGCACGCGACGCCGTGGCCTTCGAGACGCCCGCGAGCCTCGCGACGTCGTCGATCACGGCCATGGCGCTCCCTCGCGCATCCGGATGCGCACCGCCGGATCGGCGATGCAACCGGTTCCAATCACTATCACGGTTCGGTGACGAAGCGATACCGAAGCGCCAGGATCGTTGCGGCGTCCAGGGTCGGACCGTACAGTGACCAATGCTGTGGAACCGGTTCCGGTTCTGGCGAGGGCGCCGCAGCAGACGCCCACGCCTGTCTCCGGGTCGCCGCAGCACTTGCACCCATGGAGACAGGAGTTCCGATGAAGCGCTCCCAGCGCCGCCTGCTGATGCCGATCGGCATCGCAGGCATCACTGCGCTCGCACTCACCGGCTGCGTCGGCGACGAGCCGACCGGCGGAGGCTCCGGCGGCGACGCCGGCGGCGGCAGCGGTGACTGCAGCGACTACGAGGCATACGGCACGTTCGACGGGGCCGAGGTGACCGTGTACGGCACGATCCTCGAGACCGAGCAGGAGCAGCTCGAGGAGTCCTGGGTGGACTTCGAGGACTGCACCGGCATCGACGTCGTCTACGAGGGCTCGGGCGAGTTCGAGGCCCAGATCAACGTGCGTGTGCAGGGTGGTAGCCCGCCCGACCTCGCGATCTTCCCGCAGCCCGGCCTGCTCGCCTCGATCGCATCGCAGCAGGGCGTCGGCTCGCCGCTGCTCCCCGCACCCGACGCCGTGGCCGAGAACGCGCAGGAGTTCTGGAACCAGGACTGGCAGGACTACGGCACCGTCGACGGCACCTTCTACGCAGCGCCGCTCATGGCGAGCGTCAAGGGCTTCGTCTGGTACTCGCCCAGCATGTTCGAGGAGAACGGCTGGGAGATCCCGACCACGCTCGACGAGCTCGACGAGCTGACCGCCCAGGTCGCCGAGTCCGGCACGACGACGCCCTGGTGCGTCGGCTTCGGCTCCGGCGAGGCCACGGGCTGGCCGGGCACGGACTGGCTCGAGGACTACGTCCTGCGCCTGCACGGCCCCGAGGTCTACGACCAGTGGGTCAACCACGAGATCCCGTTCGACGACCCGCAGATCGTCGAGGCGCTCGACCGCGTCGGCGACATCATCAAGAACCCCGAGTACGTCAACGGCGGCTTCGGCGACGTCTCGACCATCTCGTCGACCGACTTCGGCGAGGCGGGCCTGCCCATCCTCGACGGCGAGTGCGCCATGCACCACCAGGCCTCGTTCTACTCGGCCCAGTGGCCAGAGGGCACCGAGGTCGCGGAGGACGGCGACGTCTGGGCGTTCCTGACCCCCGGTGACGGTGCGGACTCGAACGTCGTCACCGGTGGCGGCGAGTTCGTGGGCGCCTTCAACGACTCCGACGAGGTCGTCGCTCTGCAGACGTTCCTGTCGACCGACACCTGGGCGAACATCCGCGTGTCGATCGGCGGCGTCACGAGCGCCAACACCGGCCTCGACCCGGCGAACGCGCAGAGCCCGCTGCTGCAGCAGGCCGTGGACATCCTGCAGGACCCGGACACCACGTTCCGCTTCGACGGCTCGGACATCATGCCCGGCTCCGTCGGCACCGGCAGCCTGTGGACCGGGATGGTCGACTGGGTCAGCGGCACCGACTCGCAGACCATGCTGGCCACCGTCGAGCAGAGCTGGCCGTCCTGATCGCATCGACGCCGGGGATGGGGCGACCCATCCCCGGCGTCACGCGCATCTGACGCCGGTCATACGAAGGGACGTCCATGTCGACGCTCGACCTCATCGGCAAGATCCTGCAGGTCGTCGCAGGGCTCGCCGGCTTCGCCGCCCTCATCGGCCTGCTCCTGGTGTCGCTCGACACCCGGCAGGCCGAGCGACGCAGCATGCTCATTCGCACGCTCGTGCTCGCCGTCATCGGCTGCCTCGTGCTCGTGGCACCGATGCTGATCCCGAGCCTCGTCTCGAGCGCGCGCATCCCCGTGCTGCTCGGCGGGGCGATCCTGGCCATCGCAGCGGTGCTCTTCGTCGCCGACGTCGTGCCGTCGGAGCGCACGGGCGCGGCGATCCGCTCGGGCGGACCGGTGCTCGTCCTCGCGGTCGCGGCATTCGCGCTGCCCGCATACGTCTCCAGCGGCCTCGGCACCTGGCTGTCCGCGCAGGTCGCAGCGACGTTCGGTGCGCTGCTGCTCGTGCTCGCGATCGTGCTCGGCGCCGCGCAGCTGCTCGGCGGCCGCGTCAGGCGCGCGCTCACCGGCGGCGTGCCGCTCGTGCTCGTCGGCGTCGCGATGCTGCTGTTCCCGACCCTGTACGGCGACGACGTCGCCCGCTGGCTCACCCCCGGCGCCGCGACCGTCATCGGCGCCGCCACGATCGCCGTCGGCGTCGTCTCGGCGCTCGCCGAGCTCGCCGCACCCGGCCGCATCGCGCGGCACGTGCGACTGCTGGCGATGCTCGCGCTCGCCGCGCTGCTCGTCGCGCTGTCGCTCGTCGTCCCCGAGCTCGGCGCCTGGCCGTACGCGGCGGCGATGCTCTCCGCCGTCGTCGGGCTGCTGCTCTACCTGGCCTCGGCCGACGACGAGTCGCGCCCCATGGTCGTCTTCCTCGTGCCGGCGGCTGCCCTGCTCGCCGTCGGCCTGCTCTACCCGGCCGTGCGCACGACGATGCTCGCGTTCACCGACAACACGGGCGCCTTCAACGGGCTCGAGAACTTCGTGTGGATGTTCACGCAGCGCAACGCGCTCATCACCCTCGGCAACACGGTCGCCTGGGTCATCCTCGTGCCGCTGCTGTCGACCATCGTCGGTCTCGCCTACGCCGTGTTCATCGACAAGAGCCTCGGCGAGAAGATCTACAAGATGCTCGTCTTCCTGCCGATGGCGATCTCGTTCGTCGGCGCAGGCATCATCTGGCGCTTCATGTACGCCTACCGCGGCGGCGACCGCGAGCAGTTCGGCCTCATCAACCAGCTCATCGTGTCGTTCGGCGGCGAGCCGCAGCAGCTGCTGCAGACCGCGCCGGGCAACACCCTCGCGCTCATCATCGTGATGATCTGGATCCAGACCGGCTTCGCCATGACGGTGCTGTCGGCAGCGATCAAGGGCATCGCGATCGAGCAGCTCGAGGCCGCGGAGCTCGACGGCGCGAGCCCGTGGCAGCGCTTCTGGAACGTCACGGTGCCCGGCATCCGCTCGTCGCTCGTGGTCGTCGTCACGACGATCTCGATCGCGACGCTCAAGGTGTTCGACATCGTGCGCACGATGACGGCGGGCAACTTCGACACGTCCGTCGTCGCGAACGAGATGTACACGCAGGCGTTCCGCGCTGGCGAGCCAGGACGCGGAGCGGCGCTCGCGCTCATCCTGTTCGTGCTCGTGCTGCCGATCGTCATCTACAACGTGCGCGTGCTGCGCCGGCAGAGGGAGATCCGATGACCACGGCCGCCACCACCCCGGACCCCGACATCAAGGACCCGGACGACTTCCTCGGCACGGGCGGCCGCGCCGCCCGGGTGAAGCGGCGTCTGACGTCGCCGATCGCGACGATCATCGCGCTCGTCATCGCCGTGCTGTGGACCATCCCCACGTTCGGGCTCTTCGTGTCGTCGTTCCGCCCGGCCGAGCTCATCTCGACCACCGGCTGGTGGACGATCTTCGAGAACCCCGGGTTCACGTTCGACAACTACGCGGAGGTGCTGTTCTCGGGCTCGAGCCAGTCGCCGCAGCTGGGCGAGTACTTCGTGAACTCCCTCGCGATCGCGATCCCGGGCACGCTCATCCCGCTCGTGCTCGCGGCGCTCGCGGCGTACGCGTTCGCGTGGATCAAGTTCAAGGGCTCGTCGACGCTGTTCGTCGTCATCTTCGCGCTGCAGATCGTGCCGCTGCAGATGGCGCTCATCCCGCTGCTGCAGCTGTTCGTGACGTTCGTGCAGCCGGGGATGGAGTGGGTGTCGGACGTCTTCCCCGTCATCCCCGACAGGCAGTTCGTGTCGGTGTGGATCGCGCACTCGATCTTCGCGCTGCCGCTGGCGATCTTCCTGCTGCACAACTTCATCTCGGAGATCCCGGGCGAGGTCATCGAGGCCGCGCGCGTCGACGGGGCCGGCCACGGGCAGATCTTCCTGCGCATCGTGCTGCCGCTGGCGATGCCCGCCATCGCATCGTTCGGCATCTTCCAGTTCCTGTGGGTGTGGAACGACCTGCTCGTCGCGCTCGTGTTCTCGACGGGGCAGCCGGACACGGCACCGCTCACGCAACGCCTGGCAGAGCTCGCCGGCGCGCGCGGCGAGGCGTGGGAGCGACTCACGGCGGGTGCGTTCATCTCGCTCGTCGTGCCGCTGCTGGTGTTCTTCGGGCTGCAGCGCTTCTTCGTGCGCGGTCTGCTCGCAGGGTCTGCGAAGGGCTAGCACCGCACGTCGCAGGAGGGGGTCGCCGGCTGGCGGCCCCCTCCTCTGCGTGGTGCGTGCGCCGGCGACCTGTGGAGAGCGCGTCCATCCACACCCGCCCGATCGAGCCTCCTGGGCGACGTCGCCGCTGCATACCGTCGCGGCGGCACCAAGGAGGCCCCATGCGACAGCGACGACCAGGCACCATCCATCACGATCCCGACGCATCCGCGGCGCGGCGACGGCGGGCCGCGCCGCTCGCCACGATGCTGGGCATCGGCATGCTCGCGGTCGGGGGCGCATCGGCCTGGGGGGTCGACGAGCCCCACCTCGTGCCGGGCCCTGCCACGACGACGCTGCCTGGCACGCTGCTCGAGGGCGGCTACACCGACGCGGGCTCGACGACCCTGCTGGCCTACGCCGCCGCAGGCGACGAGGTCGTGGCGCATCTGGCGACCACCGCCAGGACGCCTGCGGGTGCACGCGTCGTCGTGACGGATCCGACGGGCGTCGTCGTGCACGACGACGCGGCGCCCGCCGCCATCGCCGGCACGCATCTGGGCGGCACGTGGACGAGCGCGACCGACGGCGTGTGGTCGATCGCGGTGCGGGACGCCTCGCCGGGGTCGGGCGGCGAGGCGTCGCTCGCCTGGGACGTCGGCGTCGTCCGCGACGGCGCCTCGATCCCGGGGCGGGTGTGGACGGAGTCGCTCGCCATCCACACGCCCGAGACCACGACGATCGAGGTCGTGGCCTCCGCCCCCGACGGCGCCGACTACCGCGTGACGCTCGCCGGCTACGACGGCGTCGACTCGACGCTGCGCATGAACGACGTCGGCAACGCCGTCGCCGGCACGTGCGAGCCCGCCGGCCGCTCGGTGCCCATGTCGCATTCGCCGGAGGGAGGCGGCATCGGCGCAGGCTTCTGGCAGCCATCGGCCATCGACTGCCCCGGCCTGTCGGCGTACCGGCTGTTCCTCGATGCGCCTGCCGACGACCTGCCCGCCTCGACGACGGCGTGGGCAGACGGGCGCGTCGACGACACGTGGCTGTCGGCCGACTACGCCTCGCCCACGATCGGCGCGCTCGCGTTCGCCCGCTCCGGCGCCGACGCGAACGCCGGCACGCTGACCGGCGAGCTCGGCGGCCAGCCGGGCGTCGTGCGCATCGAGGTCGACGCAGACGGCGACGGCGCGTTCGACGGCGGCGCCGACGTCGCCGACGAGGTGGCGGTGCTCGAGCCCGGCGCGTTCTCGTGGGCGTGGGACGGTGCGGATGCGACAGGCGCCGCCGTGCCCGTCACGACGACGGGGGTGACGTTCCGCGCATCCATGGCGCAGGTGTCGCCGCTGCACTTCCTGCGCATCGACGCAGAGACGAGCACGGGCGGCATCGAGGTCGAGGCGCTCACGGGTCCGAACCCGGGGCCTGCGACGCTGCACTGGGACGACACGGCGCTCGATGCCACGAGCGCTGCGCGATGGTCGCGCACGCCGCAGCTCGTCGGCAGCGACCCGTCGACGACGTCGGCCGGTGGCGTGCACGGATGGGAGGCGGGCGGCGAGCATCCCAACCAGAACGACGGCATCGGTGGATCGTGGGGCGACCTCCGGTCGATCGACGACTGGGCGTCCATCGAGGACTCGGCCGAGGCGACGGTGCAGCTGGCACCGCTCGCCGACCTGCGCATCGACAAGCGCGTCGACGACGAGATCCTGCTCGCAGACGACGGCAGCTCGGCATCGGTGCGGTGGACGATCGAGGTCGCGAACCTCGGCCCGGCCGCCGCGTCCGACGTCGTCGTGGCCGACGTCTACCCGGCCGAACTCGACGTCGCGTCGATCGCGGTCGATGCGGCGCCGACGCGCGGCGCGTTCGAGCCTGCGACGGGCGTGTGGAGCGTCGGCGACCTCGAGCCGGGCGCACGGGCTGCGCTGACGCTGCGCGGCACGGTCGCGACCACGCCGAGCACGGCCGCGACCGTCGTGAACGTCGCGACGGTCACGAGCACCGAGATGCCCTCCGTGCCGGGTGCGTGCCAGCCCAACGACGGCCTCGAGGCCGACGCCGACCGATGCGACGTCGTCGACACGCCGCTCACGCCCATCGCGCCGCCGAGCGCGACGCCCACGCCCACGCCTGCTCCGACGCCTGCGTCGGCCCCTCCCGGCGACCGGATGACCGAGCCGCTGCCGCGCACGGGCGCATCGCCCGATCCCGTCGTCGCCATTGTCGCGACCGGCGTGCTCGCCGCGGGCGTGGCCGCGCTGCTGGTGGCGCGTCGTCGGGCTCGACGCCGCAGCTGATGCTCGAGGCGGCCCGGGCGAGCGCCCGGGCCGCCACCGTGCTCAGCGGGCGTAGGTGCCGACGACGCGGTTCTGCTCGAGGATCGCGTCGGCGTGACGATCGAGGAACGCCTCGCGCGTCGGCTCGCCGACGATGGGGGCCGACAGCGCGTAGACCCACGCGTAGTACCGGTGCGTGCCGTGCCCGGCAGGCGGCTGCGGCCCGTACCAGCCGGGCTCCCCCGCGCTCGTCGGCGCCGCTCGGCCCACCGATGCATCGAGCGGGCCGTCCTGGGCGGGCAGCCCGTAGACCACCCAGTGGGTGAAGCCGCGCGCCATCGGGGCGTCCGGGTCGTGCACGACGAGCGCCAGCTCGACGGCGTCGGCGGGCACGCCGGACACGACGAACCGAGGTGCCTCGTTGCCGCCGTCCTTGCTGAGCCGGTCGGGCATCGCGGCATCCGGCTCGTAGTCCTCGCTCGTGATGGTCAGGTCGGCGACGTGCGGTCCCATGGTCGTCCTCTCGAGAGTGGTCGTGCGGTCCCATCCATGCTCGCGCGACGACGATCGGCGCGCACCCGCTTGCGCTCTCGAGCGTCAGAGACCCAGCGCGGTCGGCACCGCGACCATGAGCCAGCCCACCGCGGGCCCGACGGCGACCATGAGCCCTGCGTAGACGAGCATCTGCCGGTACAGGCGTTCGCGCACGGCACCCTCGGTGCTCGCCAGCAGCATGGCGCCGTTCGTCGAGAACGGGGAGATGTCGACGATCGTCGCCGCGAAGGCGAGCCCGGCGATGAAGCCGCCGAGCGCGACCTCGCCCTGCTGCAGGAACGGCAGCGACAGCGCGAGGACGACGCCGATGATGCCGAGCGACGACGCGAGGGCCGAGACGACGCCCGCGAGCAGGAAGAGCAGCGCCGTCGCAGCCAGCGGCACGCCGATCGCCGCGATGCCGTCGCCGACCCAGTCGACGGTGCCCGCCGCCTCGAGCACGGCGATGTAGGTGAGCACGCCCGTGATGAGCACGAGCACCGACCAGCTGACCTTCGACAGCGCGACCGGGGCGTGCGCGGGTCGCACGATGCCGATCACGGCGCCGATCGTCAGCGAGAGGATGCCGATGTCGAGCTGCAGCACGACGACGCCGAGCACCATGACCACGAGGCCGACGAGCGTGAGCGTCTGGATGCCGTCTGGGCGGATGCGGACGTCGGTGGCCGTCGCGATCGCGCCGGAGCCGACCGATCCCGCAGCATCCGTCTCGGCGTCGCTCCCGTCGACGTCGACGATGCCCGGCCGCCTGCGCAGCACGAGGAAGACGACGAGCGCGAACGCCGTGTTCGCGAGGAACGGGGCGAGGAACAGCGTGAGCGGCTGCGACTCGAACCCGTTCGACCAGAGGAAGTCGGCGATGAAGACGCCGTACACGCTCACGGGCGAGAAGGCTCCTGCGAGGGCGCCGTGCACGACCATGACGCCCGTCATGAGCAGGTTGAGGCGCGCACGCCTGGCGAACGCCATCGCGAGCGGCGCGATGATCGCGACCGCGAAGAGCGCGCCGATCGCGATGAGCACCGCCGTGAGCGCGAAGAACAGCCACGGTGCGAGCTGCGTGCGACCACCCAGCAGTCGCATCGACGCGTGCACGACGACCTCGATCGCTCCGTTGTGCTGCGCGAAGCCGAACAGGAACGTGAGCCCCAGCAGCGTGACGAACAGGTCGATCGGGAAGCCGGCGAGGTACTCGTCGACCGTCATGCCGAGCACGAGCCCGCCGACGCCGGCTGCAGCGATGAAGCCGAGCACGCCCATGTTGACGCCGCGCACCGTCGCGACGACGAACATGACCACGAGCACCGCGATCGACACGATCTCGGGAAGCAGGTCCATCCGTCGAACCTACCGACCCGTGCGAGCACGGCGGCCTCGCCGCGAGGATCGGTCGCGGAGCGCTACGGCGTCGGCGTGCGCGCGTCGTACGCGAGGAAGGTGCCCTGCATCCTCGTGACGAGCACGACGAGCGCGACGATGAGCAGGCCGCCGAGCAGCGGCGGGAACCACAGCGCCACGAGCGACGCCGTGAGGCCCGCGTACAGGTCGCCGAGGCGCGGACCGCCTGCGACGACGACCGTGAAGACGCCCTGCAGGCGTCCGCGCATCTCGTCGGGCGCCGCCTGCAGCAGCATCGTGGAGCGGAAGATCGCGCTGATCTCGTCGCTCGCGCCCATGCCCGCCATCGCGACGCACGCGAGCGCGAGCGCCGGCCACGCCACGCCGTCCAGCTGGTCGGTGACGGGGACGCCTGCGAGCGTCGTCGCGAGCAGCACGACGCCCAGCAGCGCCGCGGCCGTGCCGTAGAGCATGATCGCCCGCTGCACGGCGAGGCCGTGCCTGTGGATGTGCGCGACGGGTCCGGAGAGGACGCTCGCGACCAGGGTGCCGACGGCGCCCGCGGCCGTGAGCACCCCCACGGTGATGGGGCCTCCGCCGATCACGAGCGCGCCGACGGCGGGGAACAGCACGTTCGCGCGCCCGAAGAGCATGGCGATGATGTCGACGACGAACGACATGCGCAGGTTCGGCGCGTGCCGCAGGAACCGCATCCCGTCGCGCAGCGACTGCAGGCCGGGCTTCGCGACCTGCCCGATCGGCGGCATCGCGGGCAGGCCGAGGATGCCGACGAAGGCGACGGAGAACAGCACGGCGTCGACCGCGAACGTGAACGGCAGCCCGACCGTCGCGGCGAGCACGCCCGCGAGCGCCGGGCCGATCGTCACCATGCTGCCGATGGCGATGCCGTTGAGCGCCGCCGCCCGCGAGAGGAGATGCGCGGGCACGATGCGGGGCGTGATGGCGCTGCGCGTCGCACCCGAGACGGTCGCGGCGACCGCGTTGACGGTGGCGAGCACGTAGAACGGCCACACCTCGACGCGCTGCCCCTCGCCGAGCGCCCATGCGTCGTACGCCGACATCGCGACGATGCCCAGCACCGACGCCCAGCCGACCGTGGCCGACACGAGCAGCACGCGCTTGCGATCGAAGGCGTCGGCGAGCATGCCGCCCCACAGGCCCGCGACGATCATGGGGATGAGGCCGATGGGGCCCACGAGCGAGACGGCGAGCGTCGACTGGGTGATGTCGTAGATCTGCAGGCCGACGGCGACGACCGTCACCATCGAGCCGATGCCCGAGATCGCGTTCGCGATCCAGAGGCGCGCGAACGCCGGGGAGGCGCGCAGCGGCTCGAGGTCGACGAATCGCTTGCGACGCGGCGCCGGCTCGGGCGGCGGTGCCGCGGCGTCCGGCCCCGCGACGATCGGCACGCGCCCGGTGGTGGGGTCGCCGGGCTCCATGGTCACCGGACGAGCCTAGGCGCACCTCGCCTGCGGCCGACGCCGCTGCCGGCGCCGACGGGGACGCCGGTGTCGTGCCTACGCGTCGCGACCGAGCGTGCGGCGCACGCGTCGGCGCGTGTCGCCGATCGCATCGGCGGGCACGGGCGGCGCGCCCGCGCGCAGCCGACGTGCTCCGAGCGCCGCGACGACGGCGGCTGCGACGGCGAACGGGCCGACGATGCTCGCGATCGCCGCCCACCACGGCAGCACGACGGCCAGCGCGATGGTCGTCGTCACGGCGAGCGTCGTGAGCGCGACGAGCGCGAGCGCGGCACCGACGCCGAGCAGCACGAGACCCGTGCGGGCGTCCCGCGTCCTCGTCGCGACCTCCTCGCGAGCGTCGCCGATGCCCTCCCGCACGGCCGACGCGAGCTCGCGCGGCACGCGGCGCACGACGTCGAGGGGCGAGCGGCGACGGCGCTGCCTCGCGCCCTCCGAGACCGGGCCCTGCGCGTCCACGCCCTCGGCGGCGACGGTGCGCTCAGCCACGACGGCCTCCACGGGGGCCGCGGCGACCGTCGGTCGCGTCGCCGCCACGACCGCGTCGGCCGAGCACGCGCTTGACGACGAAGGTGACGACGAGCGTGAGGATGCGAGGGAGCATGGGGTCCTTCCTGGACCGGGGTGGATGCGGATGCGGCGAGGCGTCGCCGCGCACGATGGAGACGTCACGACCGGGGCGTTCGTCACGGAGGCGTCCGAAGGATGCCGGACGCGCGGCGGCCCCGCACCCGAGACCGGAT
>NZ_CEEDMM010000020.1:34290-83283 GCF_979255995.1 Agrococcus sp. AC640b | reverse complement strand
GGATGCGGGGCCGCCGCAGGATGCGCTGGGAGCGCGAGCCGTCGCAGCGTCAGCCGACCGGCGCGACCGCCGGGGGCTCGACGAGGGTCGACTTGGGATCGGTGATCTCGGGCAGGCGTGCCGCGACCTGCTCGCCGAGCCACGCGTCCACGTTCGACCAGTACGCGATGGCACGCTGACGGATCTCGGGGATGCGGGTCTTCGACACGTGGCCGACGATGTTGCCCACGAGACGCTCGCGGGCGGCGTCGTCGAGCACGTCGCGCACGAGCGTGCCCGCCTGGCCGAAGTCGTCGTCCTCCGGGTGCAGCGTCGCGGCCGAGCGGATGAGCTCGCCGTCGGACTCCCAGCCGCGGTCGTCGCCGTGCGCCTCGGGGTCGGCGTGCGGGCCGCCGAACGAGTTCGGCGCGTACACGGGCGTCGCCGCCGAGCGGAAGCCGTGCCGCTGCGCGCCGTCCTTCGAGTACGAGTGCACGTCGGCCGCGTGCGGGCGGTTGACGGGCAGCTCGGCGTGGTTCGTGCCCACGCGGTACCGGTGCGCGTCGGCGTAGGAGAAGATGCGCGCCTGCAGCATCTTGTCGGGGCTCGCCGCGATGCCGGGCACGAAGTTCGACGGCGCGAACGTCGCCTGCTCGATCTCGGCGAAGTAGTTCTCGGGGTTGCGGTTCAGCTCCATGCGACCGACCTCGATGAGCGGGTAGTCGCCCTTCGGCCACACCTTCGTGAGGTCGAAGGGGTTGAAGCGGTACGACGCGGCGTCGTCGTACGGCATGACCTGCACGTACAGCGTCCACGACGGGAAGTCGCGACCGTCGATCGCCTCGTAGAGGTCGCGGATGTAGTAGTCGGCGTCGCTGCCCGCGAGCTGGTCGGCCACGTCCTGCGTCATGTGGTCGTTGCCCTGGTCGGTCTCGAAGTGGTACTTCACCCAGAAGCGCTCGCCCGCGGCGTTGATCCACTGGTAGGTGTGCGAGCCGAAGCCGTCCATGTTCCGCCACGATGCGGGCAGGCCGCGGTCGCCCATGAGCCACGTCACCTGGTGCGCCGACTCGGGCTGCAGGGTCCAGAAGTCCCACTGCATGTCGTGGTCGCGCAGGTTGGAGCCGGGGAGGCGCTTCTGCGAGCGGATGAAGTCGGGGAACTTGATGCCGTCCTTGATGAAGAAGACGGGCGTGTTGTTGCCGACGAGGTCGTAGTTGCCCTCGCTCGTGTAGAACTTCAGCGCGAAGCCGCGGGGGTCGCGCCACGTGTCGGGGCTGCCCTGCTCGCCTGCGACCGACGAGAAGCGTGCGAGCATCTCGGTCTCGACGCCCGGCTGGAACAGCGCGGCGCGCGTGTACTGCGACACGTCGTTCGTCGTGGTGAACGTGCCGAACGCACCGCCGCCCTTGGCGTGCACGACGCGCTCCGGCACCCGCTCGCGGTTGAACTGGGCGAGCTTCTCGACGAGGTAGTGGTCGGTGAGCGCGATGGCGCCGTCGGCGCCGACGGACTGGGAGTGCTGGTCGCTGGCGACCGGCGCTCCGGAGTTGGTGGTGGTCCGCTGGGTCATGATGTCCTCTGCTTCCTCGTACGGTCGTTCGGGTCGTGGATGTCGGGTCGGTCGAGCCGCTCGCCGTCGTACGGCGAGCGGGCGGCTGCGGTCAGCGCGCGGTGGCGGCGCACGGGCCGCACAGCCCCCAGAAGGTCACCTCGGCCTGCATGACGGCGAAGCCGTCGGGGGCCTGCGCATGCAGGCAGGGGGCGTCGCCCGTGACGCAGTCGACGTCCTCGACGCGACCGCACCGCGAGCACACGGCGTGGTGGTGGTTGTCGTCGACGCGGAGCTCGTAGCGAGCGGCGGAGCGTGCGGGCTCGAAGCGGCGCAGCACGCCGGCCTCGTGGAGGGCGCCGAGCACGTTGTGCACCGACTGCACCGAGATGCTCGGCTCCATGACCGCGACGGCTCGGTGGATGACGTCGGCGTCGGAGTGCGGCAGGGCGGCGAGCACGTCGAGCACGGCGAGGCGTCCGCGCGTCACGCGCAGCCCGCGCGTGCGCAGCATGCCCTCGTGCGCCATGCGCTGCGCGAGCGCGTCGTCGATGCGCTCGGCGGGTGCGTGGTCGACGATCTCCATGGCCCCATCCTGTCGCGTTATCGTGAACGATTCAAATCTTCGGCGCGTCGCGTCGAGCTCGACGCTCAGCGAACTCCAAGCCGCGCCTGTTGGCACTCTCAAGGTGAGAGTGCCAATCTGGACGCGCCTCCCGGGAGGTCCCGGGGGCGATCGCCAAGACACCTGGTCCGGCGCACTGGGCGACGGACCGTCGTTGAAGGAGGTGGTTGTCATGGCTCTGACCTTCGACCCGTTCCGCGAGATGGACCGCATGGCGGCACGACTGCTCACCAGCGGTGGCACGCAGCGCAGCGCGACGTGGATGCCGATGGATCTGTACCGCGCCGACGAGCACTACGTCGTGCACGTCGACCTGCCGGGCGTCGACCCGGGCTCGATCGACCTCGACGTCGACGCGACGACGCTCACGATCCAGGCAGAGCGCACGCTCGGCGGCGCCGACGGCGCGCACTGGCTCGCGCAGGAGCGCCCGGCCGGCCGCTTCACGAGGCAGCTGAGCCTCGGGTCGGACCTCGACCTCGACGCGATCCACGCGTCGTACGAGCACGGCGTGCTCACGCTCACGATCCCGGTCGCCGAGCGCTCGAGGCCACGCAAGATCGCCGTCGAGCACGCAGGCTCGGGCTCCGACCGTGCGATCGAGCCGAGTGCACACGCCGACGCGGATGCCCAGCAGCCGGCGGCGGTGACGCAGGATGCGTGAGCGCGAGCCGGTGACGTCGCTCGAGGACGACGAGCTCGAGCCCGCGTTCGGCCGCTGGCTGGGACCCATCAACGGCGGACGCTGACGACGCGCGGCGAGGGAATGACGCACCCGCCCTCGCCCGTTGCATGACGACGAGCAGGAGGAGGAGCGCATGCGCATCGACCTGACTGGCCGCACGGCGGTCGTGACCGGATCGAGCGGCGGGATCGGCTTGGCCATCGCGCGCGGGCTCGCGCAGGCGGGCGCTCGCGTCCTCGTCAACGGCCGGGGTGCCGCGTCGGTGGAGGAGGCTGCCGCTCGCGTCCGCGCCGAGGTGGAGGGCGCCGAGGTGCTCGGGGTCGCGGCAGACGTCGCGACGGCCGAGGGCGCCGAGGCGCTGCTCGCGGCGGCCGGGGACGTCGACGTGCTCGTCAACAACCTCGGCATCTTCGGCGCGACGCCCGCGCTCGAGATCGACGACGACGCGTGGCGGCGATTCCTCGAGGTCAACCTGCTGTCGGCGACGCGGCTCACGCGGCTCGTCCTGCCCGGCATGATCGAGCGCGGCTGGGGCCGCGTGCTCAGCATCGCGAGCGACTCGGCGTTCGCGATCCCCGCCGAGATGATCCACTACGGCGTCTCGAAGACGGCGCTCGTCGCCGCGTCGCGCGGCTTCGCGAAGGCGGCGGCAGGCACGGGCGTCACCGTCAACGCCGTCATCGCGGGCCCCACGCACACCGCAGGCGTCGAGGACTTCGTCGCCAAGCTGGTGCCCGGCGACGCGCCGTGGGACGAGCGGCAGCGCACGTTCATGCGCGAGCACCGGCCGCAGTCCCTCCTGCAGCGGCTCATCGAGCCGGAGGAGATCGCCAACATGGTCGTCTACCTCGCCTCGCCGCTCGCGTCGGCGACGACGGGAGGCGCGCTGCGCGTCGACGGCGGCTACGTCGACGCGATCGCACCGTAGGACACTGCGTCCGCGAGGCTGCGAGGCGTGCGCGAGACGCGTCGCCGTGGCCTGGAGCACGCGATCGGGAGGTGGGGAGTGCCGGAGGATCCGAGGCTGCGCGCCGCGCGCTACCGCATCGGCGTCGACGACGCCTCGGAGGCCGAGCCGGCACCGGTGCCGACCGCCGCGGATCGCGCCGCGTACGTCGAGACCGCGCTCCAGCAGGCCATGCGTCGGGGCGAGTTCGACGACCTGCCAGGCTCAGGCAAGCCGCTCACCGACCTGCTCGCGGCGTCGAACGATCCGAACTGGTGGATCCGCCGCAAGATCGAGCGCGAGCAGCTCACCGGGCTCGCACCGCCCGCGCTCTCGCTGCGCACCGAGGCAGCGCAGCTCGACGAGCGCCTCGACCGGCTCTACCGCGAGGAGGCCGTGCGCGAGGCGCTCGTCGACTTCAACCGACGCGTCGTCGAGGCCAGGCGACAGCTGCTGGGCGGGCCACCGGTGGTGACGCCGCTGCGCGACGTCGAGGCCGACGTCGCCGCGTGGCACGAGCGCCGGGCGCAGCGACGGCGGCTGGCCGCCGAGCTCGCAGCCGCACAGGAGCAGGAGCGTGCCGCGACGCCGTGGTGGCGTCGGCGGAGGACGCGCCGCGACCCGGCGGACGCCTAGCTCCACGCGATCGCGACGGACCCGCGGTCGTCAGCCCAGCAGGCCCGCCGCGAGCACCGCGAGCGGACACGCGAGCACCGTCGTGACGAGCACGATCGTGCGCACGACCGCGCCGACGCTCGTGTACGACGACGCGATCGCGTACATGTTCTGCGCCGACGGCAGGCATGCGATGACCACGAGCGCGAGCAGCTCGAGGCCTTCGAAGCCCAGCAGCAGCCCGAACCCGAGGGTCATCGCCGGCAGCACCACGAGCTTGCCCAGCAGCGGGATGAGCACGATCGCCGTCTGACGCCGCAGCGGCTCGAGCGGCCGTGCGCCGCGCAGCGACATGCCGAAGGCGAGCAGCAGCATGGGGATCGACGCCTCGGCGAGCAGGTCGGCAGGCATGAGCACGGCATCCGGGATCTCGGCGCCCGACAGCATGACGACGGCACCCAGGATCGCCGCGGGCACCACGGGCGTCGCGAACGGCCGCACCACGCGCCGCCACCACGGCTGCGCACCACCCTCGTGCGACGCGGCCGTCGCGATGCCCATCGTGAGCGGTGCCAGCACGAGCACCTGCAGCAGGATGCTCGGTGCGAGGAACGACGTCGTGCCGAGGATCGACGTCGCGAGCGGGATGCCGATGTTGCCGGAGTTCGTGAAGCCGGTCGACGTCGCGAGCACGGCGACGGCCGTCGTCGACCGACGCACGCGCGCCTGCGTGAGCAGCGCGCCCGCGGTGATGAGGATCGTCACGACGATCGGCACGACCATCGCGAGGGAGAACGTCGACAGCAGCACCGTCGGATCGGCGCGCGCGAGCACCGTGAACGTGAGGCCCGGCATCGCGACGAGCAGGGTGAGGCGGTTGAGGATGCGCTCGGCCTCCTGGCCGACGACCTCCCACCGGCGCACGAGGTAGCCGATGAGGATGACGACCGAGACGCCCGCGAACGCGAGCGCCGCATCAGCCATGTTCTCGAGGTCCACGCGTGGACGCCTCCGGTCCGTCCGCGGTCTCCGACGACCCCATCCTCCCACCGCGCATGGGAGCGCGAGCCGCTGTGCGCGGCCATCGAGGTGCGCCCATGCGCACGCTCTATGCTCAGGATCTGCTCGGTCGCGGAGGGAGGTCGGGGTGGACAGGGAACCCGTCGAGGGCCGCACGGCCGCGATGCGCGTCGACCCCACCTCCGGCCAGGCGACCGACACGGCGCAGCGCGTGCTCGACGCGGCCGCCGCGCTCATCGACAGGAGCGGCATCGATCGCCTGTCGACGACCGACGTCGCCGCGCGCGCCCGCGTCTCGGTCGGCACCGTCTACCGGTACTTCGAGGATCGCGACGCGCTCATCCGCACGCTCTACGAGCGCAACCTCGCGCGCGTGCGCGCCGCGCTCGTCGAGTCGGCAGCCACGTCGCGGGGCAGCCTCGAGGCCGACGTGCGCGCCCTCCTCGCCACCTACGTGCGCATGCATCGCTCCCTGCCCGCCTACCAGGCGGTGCGCACGTGGCAGTGGCTGCGGCCCGAGGCTCGCGCAGACCGCGCCGAGGCGGTGAGCGGTACGGCCCGCGAGCTCGCCGACGTGCTCGCGCCACGGCACGGCATGCAGCTGACGCCCGCGCGCCGCGACGCGATCGTCGAGGCCCTCCGGCGCGCGGACGCGCTCGTGCTCGCAGCCTTCCTCGACGACCCCGACATGGACGACGCGGCGACCGTCGCGGTGCTCGCCACCGCCGAGGAGACGCTTCGCGAGGCGCTCGTCGCCGCGATGGGCGACTGACGCGGGCACGGGGGCCCACGCATCCCGTTGCGCTCGCCCCGGCGACCGACCACGCTGTGCTGGCGGAGGGAGTGCACGATGCTCGAGAGCCTGCTGTGGGGAGGGGTCGCTGCGGCGTCGCTGCTCGTCGGCGCGCTGCTGGCGATGCTGCGCCGTTGGCCGAGCGCGCTGCTGGGCCTCGTGCTCGCGTTCGGTGCCGGCGCGCTCATCGCGAGCATCGCGTTCGAGCTCGCCGAGGAGGGCCTCAGGGTCGGCGGCGCCGTGCCCCTCGCGATCGGCCTCGCGCTCGGCGCCGCCGCGTTCTTCGGCGCCGACCGGCTCGTGGAGCGAGTCGGCGCTCGCAGCCGCGACGGCGCGGCAGGCGTGCCGCTCGCGGTGGGGGCGCTGCTCGACGGCGTGCCCGAGCAGGCGGTGCTCGGCATCGGCATCGCCTCGGGCGAGGGGGTGAGCGCAGCGCTCGTCGTGGCGATCGTGCTGTCGAACCTGCCCGAGTCGATCGGCTCGTCGGCGGCGATGCTGCGCGCGGGCTCGCCCAGGCGGCACGTGCTGACCCTCTGGGCAGGCGTCGCGCTCGCGTGCGCCGGCGCGACCGTCGCCGGCACGCTCCTCGCTGGCCTCGCGAGCCCTCAGGTGCAGGCGGGCATCGACGGCTTCGCCGCCGGGGCGCTGCTCGTGATGCTCGTCGACGCGATGATCCCCGAGGCCCGCAGGCAGGCGAAGGACTGGGCCGGCCTCGCGACCGTGCTGGGCTTCGCCCTCGCCGCCGGGCTGTCGCTGCTGGGGTCGTAGCGCCTACGGCACGAGCAGGATCTTGCCGCGCACGGCGTTGGCGACGTTGAGGCGCTGCGCCTCGGCGGCCTCCGACAGCGGCAGGACCTTCGCGATCTCGACGTCGAACGAGCCGGCGGCGATGCGACCGAGCACGACCTCGTACGCCTCGTGCCGCAGCTGCTTCGTGCGCTCCGACAGCGGCTCGGGCTTGCCGCCCATCCATCCCTGCACCCCGAGCGCCGCCGCGGCGTCGCTCCAGACGATCGTGCCGATGCGGTGCGGGTCGGCGACGAGCTGCGCAGACACCGCCATCGACTCCTCGGAGCCGACGCAGTCGTAGACGACGTCGACGCCGCCCGGCGCCGCCTCGCGCACCCGCTCCAGCAGGCCCGGCCCGTACGTCACGGGCGTCGCGCCCAGCTGACGCACGCGGTCGTGGTTCGCCGCGCTCGCCGTCGCGATCACCGTCGCACCCTGCAGCACCGCGAGCTGGATCGCGGCCTGGCCGACGGCGCCGGAGCCCGCGTGGATGAGCAGCGTCTCCCCTGCCCGCAGCTCGAGCTCGACGAGCCCCTGGTACGCCGTGGAGGCGGGGATGCCGATCGCGGCACCCTGCTCGAAGGTGACGGCGTCGGGCAGGCGGTGCAGCTGCTCGGGGGTCGCGACCGTGTGGGTGGCGTAGGCGCCGTTCGCGTGCTGCACGACGACGCGGTCGCCGACCGTCCACCCCTCGACGCCCGCACCGACCTCGACGACCTCGCCTGCGGCGTCGCCACCTGGCACGCGCGGCGTCGTGATCTCGCCGGACGGTCGAGCGCCCGAGCGCAGCTTCGAGTCGAGCGGGTTCACGCCGGCGGCGTGCACGTGCACGACCACCTGCCCCGTGTCGGCGTCGGGCTGCGGCACGTCGACGAGGTGCAGCACCTCGGGGTCGCCGAACTCGGTGTGCTGGATCTGCTGCGCCATCGCGTCGCTCCTCGTCTCGTCCTTCGGCTCCAGTGTCGCCCGGAAGCGGTCGCCCGGTCACGGGGCGTTCGCCAGGAGCCGAGCGGCGGAGCCCGCACGCGGTGACGCTGGGTGGACCGTCGTGCGTCATGCGCACCTCGTGGCCCGCTCAGCGTCACCTGGTGCGGCGTGTCCGCCACCTCGGCTCGACCGGACCGCATCCGCACGCCTACGCTGGCCCGGTCCGCAGCCGATGAGGAGCCTCGTGCCGCAGCATCCGTTCGCTCAGGTCGACGTGTTCTCGTCGACGCCGTTCCTCGGCAACCCCGTCGCCGTCGTGCTCGACGCCGACAGGATCGACGACGCCGAGATGCACCGCATCGCCAGGTGGACGAACCTGTCGGAGACGACGTTCGTGCTGCCGCCGACGCGCGAGGGCGCCGACTACCTGCTGCGCATCTTCACTCCGGGCGGCGAGCTGCCGTTCGCCGGTCATCCGACGCTCGGCTCGGCGGCTGCGTGGCTGCACGCCGGTGGCATGCCGCAGTCCGAGGACCGCATCGTGCAGGAGTGCGCCGCCGGGCTCGTGCGCGTGCGCCAGTCGGGCGGGCTGCTGTCGTTCCAGGCGCCGCCCACGGTGCGCTCCGGCCCGATCGACGAGGACGAGGTCGATGCGATCGCCGCCGCCTTCGGCATCGAGCGCTCGAGCATCCTCGACCATCAGTGGATCGACAACGGCCCAGGCTGGTGCATCGTACGGCTCGGCACCGCCGACGAGGTGCTCGCGCTCGAGCCCGACCTCGCCCGCATCCCCGATGCGATGGTCGGCGCCATCGGCGCGTACCCGCCGGGATCGCCGCACGCGTTCGAGCTGCGTGCCTTCGCGCCCGGCATCGGCGTGGCCGAGGATCCCGTGACCGGCTCGATGAACGCGAGCGCCGCGCAGTGGCTCACGGCCACCGGCATCGCCACGGCGCCGTTCACGGTGTCGCAGGGCGCGCGCCTGGGGCGTGCGGGCGAGATCTCGATCTCGGCCGACGCCGACGGCGGCGTCTGGGTGGGCGGTGCGTGCACGGTGGCGATCACGGGCACGATCGACGTCTGAGGTCGGGAGGCGAGCGGGACCGGGGTCAGACCGGCCGGCGCTGCGCGAGGGCCTGCGCCACGGGCACGACCGCCGCCGCGCTCCACGCCTGCGGGCGGCACGAGGCCGGGTATGCGACGGGCGCAGGCAGGTCGTCGCCCGAGAGCAGCTCGGGCACTCGCCATCCGAACGCCTCGGCGGCGTCGAGCAGCCGCGCGGCGAGGTCGGCGGCCTCGGCGTGCAGGTCCGCGCGCAGCATCCCCTCGATCACGACGCCCGTGTCGTGCGGCCACACCGATCCGCAGTGGTACGCGAGCGGCCAGAAGCCGCCCTCGTCGGTCGCCATCGTGCGCAGCCCCCACCGGGAGGCGAAGGCGGGTGCCACGAGCTGCGCGGCGAGCGCTGCCTCCTCGGCGGACGTCAGGATGCCCGTGCCCAAGCACTGGCCCATGTTCGACGTGCGCGAGTCCACCGGCCGCCCCTCGCCGTCGAGCGCGATCGCGAGGAACCGTACGCCGTCGCGCTCCACCCAGAACCGGTCGCGGAAGCGCACGGCGAGGTCGGCGGCCCACACGCGCCACGCATCCCCTGCCCCGAGCCCGTCGAGCGCGTCGAGCAGGTCGGCGCCGCCGATCGCGGCCTCGTACGCCTGCGCCTGCACCTCCGCGAGCGCGATGGGGCCTTCGGCGATCGAGCCGTCGTGGAAGCGGATCGAGTCGCCCGAGTCCTTCCACCCCTGGTTCGCAAGACCCGTGCCGAGCTCGTCGCGGTAGTGCAGGAAGCCCGTGCCCGCCGGGTCGCCGAAGTCGCGCATCCACGCCAGCGCACCCTCGAGCGTGCCGCGCAGCTCGCGCACGTCGTCGAGCGTCACGGCGCCCGCGTCGAGCGCGCGGCGCAGCAGGACGACCCACAGCGGGGTCGCGTCGACGGTGCCGTAGTAGATCGGCGGCAGCACGATGCCCTCGCCCGGCATCGTGAAGACGCCGTCGCGGATCTCGTGCAGGATCTTGCCGGGCTGCTCGGCGGCGGCGGCATCCACCACCCGACCCTGCAGGCGCGCGAGCGTGCGCAGCGTGCCGAGCGCGAGCCCGCGATCGACGGGCAGCAGCAGACGGGCGGCGATGAGCGTGTCGCGGCCGAAGAGCGTGAGGAACCACGGGGCGCCCGCGGCGAGGAACGGCTCGCCCGGATGCTCGGGGCGCGTCATCGCGAGCGCGTCGAGGTCGGCCAGGGCGGCCGTCGCCCACCGATCGAGCCGTGGGTCGCCGGTGGCGGGCACGCGACCGAGCACGGCGTCGCCGTCGAACGGCGCGACGACCTGCGCGGGATCCGACACGCGCAGGCGCAACGCCACCTCGGCCGCCCCGCCAGCAGGCACGTGCACCGGCCACGACAGCGACACGATGCGGCCGAGCACGGCCACCTCCGCGCCGGAGGCCTCGAGCTCGACCGTGCGCGACCCCCACGTCGACGTGACGAGCCCTGGCCGCTGACCGATCGTGGGCGGCTCGGTGCCGAGCACGCCCGACTTCACCGACTGCAGGTCGTTCGCGTCGAGCCGCACGACGAACGTCACGGTCGTGTCGACGGCGTGGCCCAGGGCGTTCGCGATCGCGACGTGCTCGTCGACCGACCCTGCGCCGACGACGCGGCGACGCTCGACGCGCACGCGCGGATCAGGCGTGGGGCCGTCGTCGATGCCGCGCGCGACGGAGAGGAACACGGCCTCGGACGCGGTCGACGATGCGCCGATCGGCTCGGGCACCTCGCCGCCGACCTCGACGTGCAGGGCGTCGACGACACGGGCGTCCCCGTGGAAGATCCCGTGCATCGGCATCGCACCGAGATCGCCGGTCGGCGACGACCACACCTGCGTGGGTGCGCGGAGCACGACGAGCTCCTCGTGCAGCAGCGGCTGCCTGCCTGGCGCGCTCTCGGTCACCGTCGACCTCCGTGATGCGTAGGGGTGGCGTGCTCCTGAGACCGTACGCTACGGTGCTTGGAACGATCAAATGGATCGATCGAATCCGCCCGTGACGGGCCGGATGCGATGCACGAGGAGGTGCGAGGGTGCGAGCCACGCTCAGCGACGTCGCCGCGAGGGCGGGCGTCTCGAGGCAGACCGTCTCGAACGCGATCAACACGCCGCGCATCGTGCACCCCGCGACCCTCGAGCGCGTCATGGCCGCCGTCGACGAGCTCGGCTACGCGCCCAACCTCCACGCCAGGCGCCTGCGCACGTCGTCGGCGCGCACGATCGGCATCCGCCTCGAGCGCCACGACGACGGCATCCACGGCGTGCTGCTCGACCGCTTCCTGCACGCCGTCACCGCGCAGGCGGCGCGTCTCGATCGGCACGTGCTCGTCTTCACCGCCGACGACGCCGACGACGAGGTCGCGCAGATCCGCTCGCTGTCGCAGCGCAGCCTCGCCGACGCGTTCATCCTCACCTCCACCGACCACCACGACCGCCGCATCGACGCGCTCGCCGGCTCCGGCATCCCGTTCGTCGCCTTCGGCCGCCCGTGGGACGAGGGTGGCGCCGACCACGCGTGGGTCGACGTCGACGGCCGCGCGGGCACGCGCGACGCGACGCATGCGTGCCTCGCGACCGGCGACCGCGTCGCGTTCCTCGGGTGGCCGGCGGGTTCCGGAGCCGGCGACGAGCGCCGCGCCGGCTGGCGCGAGGCCATGGCGACAGCCGGTGCCACCACCGACCTCGACCGTGCCGTCGAGGACGACCCCGGCCAGGCGCAGGATGCCGCAGCCGAGCTGCTGCGCGCGGGCGCCACCGCGATCGTCTGCGCCTCCGACACGCTCGCGCTCGGCGCGATCGGCGCCCTCGCGCGGGCCGACGCCTCCGTGCCCGTCGTCGGATTCGACGACACGGGCGTCGCCGCCGGCCTCGACTTCTCGAGCGTCGACCAGAGCCTCGGCGACGTGGCGGCCGCCGTGCTCGAGCTGCTGCACGCAGGCCCCGCCCACCGACTCGTGACCCCGCGCCTGCACCGGCGCGCACACCCACGCTGGGGACTCCCGGCACAGCGATCGGCCACGGCCGACGGGAAGGATGCATCATGACGCATCGCAGGAGGCAAGGACGCGCCCTGCAGATCGCCGGAGCCGCCGGCATCGCGGCGCTGACGCTCGCAGGATGCTCGGGCGGCAGCGGCGGAGGCGACGGCGACGAGCCGCTGCAGATCCTCATCGGCTCGTCCGGCGACGCCGAGACGGCAGCGGTCGAGGAGGCCGTCGCGGCGTGGAGCGACGAGTCGGGGGTCGACGCGGAGGTCGTCGTCGCATCCGACCTCGGCCAGGAGCTCGCGCAGGGATTCGCTGGCGACATCCCGCCCGACCTCTTCTACATGTCGTGGGATCAGTTCCAGACGTACGCGGCCGACGACTACCTCGAGCCGTACGCGGCCGGGCTCGACAACGCGGGCGAGTTCTACCCGGCGCTGACCGACGCGTTCTCGTACGACGGCGAGCTCGTGTGCGACCCGAAGGACTTCTCGACGCTCGGGCTCGTCATCAACACCGACCTGTGGGCGGCGGCGGGGCTCACCGACGCCGACATCCCCACCGACTGGGAGTCGCTGGCGTCCGTGGCGCAGACGCTCACGACCGGCGACGCCGTCGGCCTGTCGATGGGCGCGGAGTACGCGCGCGTCGGCGTCTTCATGGAGCAGGCCGGCGGCGGCCTCATGACCGACGACGAGGTCACGGCGGACAGCCCCGAGAACGTCGAGGCGCTCGAGTACCTGCAGGGGCTGCTGACGGCGGGCTCGCTCGCATGGCCTGCCGACCTGGGTGCAGGCTGGGGCGGCGAGGCGTTCGGCAACGGCCAGGCGGCCATGGTCATCGAGGGCCCGTGGATCGCGGGCGCGCTCGAGAACGACTTCCCCGACGTGCAGTACCAGGTGGCCGAGCTGCCCGCCGGCCCTGCAGGCCAGGGCACCTTCACGTTCTCGAACTGCTGGGGCATCCCGGAGGGTGCCGACACCGCGGAGGACGCGGCGAGCCTCGTCGAGTTCCTCACGAGCGACGAGCAGCAGCTGGCGTTCTCGGATGCGTTCGGCGTCATCCCCTCGACGGAGACGGCCGCGGCGACGTACGCCGAGGAGTACCCGCAGAACGCCGCGTTCGTCGCGGGCGCCGACTACGCGGTGAGCCCCATCGCGTTCCCTGGCGCGTCCGAGGTCGTCGGCGAGCTCAACACCGTCGTGCCGACCCTCGCCACCGCCGATCCGCAGGCGATCCTCACGACGCTGCAGGGGCAGCTCGAGGACGCCTACTCCGAGGTCGAGTAGGCCATGGTCACGCGTGCTCCCGCGACGGCGCGGGCGCGTCGCCGCGGGAGCACGCGCGGCGGCGAGACGACGGCGGGGTGGCTGTTCGTCGCCCCCGCCCTCGTCATCGTCGGCGTGTTCCTCATCGCCCCCATCCTGCTGGCGCTGTTCGTGTCGTTCACCGACTGGAACGGCCGGAACTCGCCGCTGTTCAACGACAACGTCGAGTTCATCGGTCCCGACAACTACGCGGCCATCACCACTGACGATCGCCTCACCCGCGACCTGTTCGGCCGTGCGTTGCGCAACAACCTCTTCTACGTGCTGCTCGTCGTGCCGCTGCAGACGGCGCTGTCGCTGTTCCTCGCCGTGCAGGTCAACCGACGGCTGCTGCGGGGCAAGGGCTTCTTCCGCACCGCCTTCTACTTCCCGTCGGTGACGTCGTCGATCGCGATCACGGGCGTCTTCCTCTTCCTGTTCCAGGCGTCGGGTGCGGTGAACGCGGTGCTGTCGTGGCTGCGCGTCGACGGACCGAACTGGATGGCCGATCCGCGCGGCGTCGTGCACGTCGTCGTCGGCTGGCTCGGCGGCGGGCAGCCGGGAGGCTGGGATGCGCCGGGGTTCCTGGGCGTGAGCGCATGGGAGTGGGCTGCGGGGCCGTCGGTGGCGCAGCTCGTGCTCATCGTCATGGCGGTCTTCACGACGTCGGGCACGTTCATGCTGCTGTTCCTCGCCGGCCTGCAGCAGGTGGGCGCCGAGGTGGGCGAGGCTGCGCTCATGGACGGCGCGAACGCCCGGCAGGCGTTCTTCGGCGTCACGTTGCCCATGCTGCGGCCCGTGCTGTTCACGGTGCTGACGCTCGGCCTCATCGGCACGTGGCAGGTGTTCGACCAGGTGTACCTCACGCGCGGCACGCCTGCGGCGGCGACGCTCACGAGCCCCGCGTACATGGCGTACGACCAGGCGTTCACCGAGAACGAGCCCGGCATCGCCGCGGCCATCGCGTTCGTGCTGTTCCTCATCATCATCGCCTTCTCGCTGCTCCAGCGGTTCGTGCTGCGCGACCGCGACGAGCCGTCGAAGCCGTTCTGGCGGCGCTCGCCGCCCACGATCGCGAGCGCCGACGGCGGCGTCGCGCAGGGCACGGCTCGGCTGAGAGCCGGGCCGACCCAGAGGGGGACGGGCGGATGAGGCAGCGTCTGAGCGCCGGGCTCGTCGCCGGCTACGTCGTGCTGGTGCTGCTGGCGGTGGCGTACCTGTACCCGTTCCTCATCTCCGTCGCGTCGTCGTTCAAGACCGATGGCGAGGCGGTGGCCGAACCGCTGTCGCTCATCCCGCAGACGCCGACGTTCGCTGCGTACGAGCGGCTCTTCACGGGCACCGACATCGGCCTGTGGGGCGTGAACTCGATCGTCGTCACGCTGTGCGTCACGGCCGGGCGCGTGTTCTTCGACTCGCTGGCGGGCTATGCGCTGTCGCGGCTGCGCTTCCGAGGCCGATCGGTGGTGTTCGGGGTCTTCATCGGCGTCATGGCGGTGCCGACGGTCGTGCTCATGGTGCCGCGCTTCCTCGTGCTGAAGGAGCTCGCGCTCTACGACACGTACGCGGGCATGATCATCCCGTTGCTCGCGGACGCGGCAGGCATCTTCATCATGAAGCAGTTCTTCGACGCGATCCCCGTGTCGATCGAGGAGGCGGCGCGCATCGACGGCGCAGGCGTCTTCCGCACCTTCTGGTCGGTGACGCTGCCGATGGCGACGCCAGCGCTCGTGACGCTCACGATCCTGTCGTTCCAGGGGTCGTGGAACGAGTTCGCCCACTTCGTCGTCTCGAGGCAGAGCCCCGAGCTCAACACGCTGACGACGGGCGTCGCCTCGCTCGTGTCGGGCCAGCTCGGCGCGGGCAGCCAGTTCCCGCTGAAGCTCGCAGCGGCCGTCGTCATGACGATCCCGGTCGCGATCGTCTTCTTCGTGTTCCAGCGCCGCATCATGTCGACGACGGAGGGCGCGGAGAAGGGCTGACCGCCACGCTGGCGCGCGCCGAGTGACGCTGAGCGGACCATCATCTGCCATGTGCAGCCGGCGGCACGCTCAGCCTCACCTCCGGCGACGGGCAGCGAGCGCCGACCTCGCCGTGCGCAAGGGTCTGCGAGGACCCCGGTCGACGCGTGCGCCGTCGATAGCGTCGAGGATGCGACACCGACGCGAGCAGGAGACGGCATGACCCGGCACCCAGGCATCCCCACGGCCGACGACGTCACGGGAGCGCGCACGATCGCGATCCTCGGCGCCGGCGGCGACCTCACGGAGCGGCTGCTGCTGCCCGGCATCGGGCAGGTGGCCGAGCTCGCGCGCCTCGACGACATCACCCTCGTCGGTGCGGCACGCACGCCCAAGACCGACGTCGAGTGGCAGGAGGTCGTGCGTCGCAGCCTCGAGGCCGCCGACGTCGCAGCGCACACGGTCGACGCGCTCGTCGCGCGTGCCAGGTTCGTCGCGACCGACGCCTCCGACCCCGACGAGCTGCGGGCGCTGCTGGATGCATGCCCCTCCTCCCCCGTGCTCTACGTGGCGCTGCCGCCGGCGATGGGGCACGCCATCGCCGCATCGCTCGCGGCGATCGACCTGCCGGACGACCTCGTCGTCGCGATCGAGAAGCCATTCGGCGAGGACCTCGACGACGCCATCGCCCTCGACGAGGCGCTGCTGGCGGTGCTGCCGCAGGAGCGGCTGTGGCGCATCGACCACTTCCTCGGCAACGAGACGGTGCTCGGCATGCTCGGCAGGCGCTTCGGCAACAGGATGCTCGAGGCCGTCTGGTCGGGCGAGCACGTCGAGAAGGTCGAGATCGTCTACGACGAGACCCTCGGCATCGAGGGCCGCGGCTCGTTCTACGACGGCACGGGCGCGCTGCGCGACATGCTGCAGAGCCACCTGCTCATGGTGCTCGCGTTCGTCGCGATGGAGCGACCCGACCGCCTCGTCGCCCACGAGGTGCACGAGCGCATGGCCGAGGTGCTCGGCGCCGTGCGCGTGTGGCGCGACGACCCCTCGAGCGCCAGGCGCGCACGGTACACCGAGGGGCGGATCGACGATCGGCTGCTGCCGTCGTACGTCGACGAGTCCGACGTCGACCCCGACGCCGGCGTCGAGACGCTCGCGCAGCTGCTGCTGCAGGTCGACGTGCCCAGGTGGGAGGGCGTGCCCTTCGTGCTGCGCTCCGGCAAGGCCATCGGCGATCCGCGCGCCGAGGTCGCCGTGCACCTGCGTGCGGCGACGCCGCCCGAGGGCCTGCCGGCCGCGGCCGACGGCGCAGGTGCGGTGCTGCGCCTGTCGCTCGTCGACGGCTCGATCTCGCTCGACGTCGACGTCGACGACCCGCAGCACGCGGCGCTCGAGCGGCTCGTGCTCGCAGCGAACCCGGCCGCCGCCGCCCTCGGCGCGTACGGCCAGGTCGTCCTCGGTCTCCTCGCAGGCGACCGGATGCTGTCGGTGCCCGGCGACGTCGCCGAGCAGTGCTGGCGGATCGTGACGCCCGTGCTCGCGGCATGGGCGGATGGCGCGGCGCCCATCGAGGAGTACGAGGCAGGCAGCGCAGGCCCCGACGGCTGGTGATCGCAGCCGCGACGCAGGATCCTGCGGGCCTCGCGCGTGCGTCGCTCGACTCCTGCATGCGGGCCGCCGAGCGAGCAGGATCGCTGCGTGCTGCGGCCGCGCGGTGCCGACCTTCGGTAGCGTGGACGGTTGGCCGCTCGCCCCCTTGCCGGCCCGGACGCCCCGACACGCACCGCACACGCTCCAGGAGGACCCCACCCGATGGCCGATCGCCAGATCTCACAGCTCGCACGCGACTGGTCGCCGAAGGAGGTCTGGAGGCAGCTGTCGAAGCCGGTCTTCATCCCCGCGATCCTGCTCATCGTCGGCCTCACCGTCTTCGCGATCGTCTACTCGCAGACCGGCGGCGACGCGTTCACGGTGCTCAACACGGCCATCACGAACGGCGTCGGCTGGTGGTACGTGCTGGCAGCGACGGGCTTCGTGCTCTTCGCGCTCTACGTGGGACTGTCGCGCATCGGCGGCATCCGTCTCGGGCGTGACGACGAGGAGCCCGAGTTCTCCACCGTGTCGTGGTTCACGATGCTCTTCTCGGCCGGCATGGGCATCGGCCTCGTGTTCTACTCGGTCGCCGAGCCGCTGTCGCACATGACGACGCCGCCGGAGAACGCGGGCGTCGAGGGCGGCACGGATGCGGCCGGCCGCCTCGCGATGGACCTCACCCTGTACCACTGGGGCCTGCACGCGTGGGCCATCTACGTCGTCGTGGGCCTCGGCCTGGCGTACATGACCTTCCGCCGCGGGCGTCCGCTGTCGATCCGCTGGCTGCTCGAGCCCATGCTGGGTCGCGCACGCGTCGAGGGATGGATGGGCCACACGATCGACGTCGTCGCGATCGTCGGCACCATGTTCGGCGTCGCGACGTCGCTGGGCCTCGGCGTGCAGCAGATCATGGCCGGCCTGGCGTTCCTCGGCTGGTTCGAGGAGAACACGACGCTCGCGATCGTCATCATCGCCATCGTCACGGGCCTCGCGACCCTCTCGGTCGTGTCGGGTCTCGACAAGGGCCTGAAGTGGCTGTCGAACATCAACATGTCGCTCGCCGCGCTGCTGGCGCTCTTCGTGCTCACCCTCGGCCCGACGATCGTCATCCTGCAGTCGTTCGTCGCGAACACCGGCTCCTACGTCGCCGCCCTCCCCGGTCTCGCGCTCGAGACCTGGCCGCTGGCGAACGACGGCTGGGCAGGTGGCTGGACCATCTTCTACTGGGGCTGGTGGATGAGCTGGGCCCCCTTCGTGGGCATGTTCATCGCGCGCATCTCGCGCGGCCGCACCATCCGCCAGTTCGTCTTCGGCGTGCTGCTCGCGCCGACGATCATCGGCATCCTGTGGTTCACGATCTTCGGCGACTCGGCGATCCTGCGCCAGCTCACCGAGGGCGACATGCTCGTCGACGGCGCGGTGGACACGAACACCTCGCTGTTCCACCTGCTGGCGACGTTCCCCATCGCCGAGGTCACGAGCGTGCTCGCGATCCTCATCATCGTGTTCTTCTTCGTGACGTCTGCCGACTCGGGTGCGCTCGTCGTCGACATCCTCGCGACCGGCGGCGCGACCACGACGCCGCGGCTCACGCGCGTGCTGTGGGTCGTCATCGCCGCGACCGCGGCAGGCGTGCTGCTCGTCGTCGGCGGCGAGGAGGCGCTCACGGCGTTGCAGACCGCGTCGATCGCGACGGCCGTGCCGTTCTCGATCATCATGGTGCTCGCGTGCATCTCGCTGCTGCGCGCGTTCCACTTCGAGGTGGCCTCGACGCCGCGCTACGTGCGCGCCCGCGTGGCATCGGGCACCGAGCTGACGCCGGAGACGATCGCGCAGGCGGCCGCCACCGACACGCCGAGGCGCGGCCTGCTCGGGCGGCGCCGCGAGGTGTCGGCGACGTTCGCAGGTCTCGGCACGAGCCAGCCCGCGCCCGCGCCCGGGACGGAGTCGGGCGAGGTGCTCGTCGCGCTGCACCCCGTGCCGTCGTCCGCGGTCGACGTCGACGCCGACGGCGTCGCGCAGGTCGACGAGGATCGGCTGCTGCAGGATCCGATCGCCGGCGAGGTCTTCGACACCCCGGAGTTCGCTGCCTCGCAGGCGGGCGTCGAGCACGAGGCCGGCGAGGCCGCAGCGGCCGACGAGGCCGCACGCGCCGACGACCCGAAGGCCTGAGCGCGCTCCCGCCTCCGGATGCTGGGCCGCACCCCGACTCGTCGGGATGCGGCCCAGCGTGCGAGCGACGCAGCCGGCATCCTCAGCCCGAGTTGCCCCGCACGGCATCGGCGCGGGATCGTAGGGGCGTGCGACTGACCAGGATCGCGACGACGAGCGTCGCAGCCCTCGCGGCGCTGACGCTCGCCGCGTGCGGCGGCGGTGGCGGCGACGCGCAGCCGACCGGGAGCGCATCCACGGCGCCGACCGGCCCCGAGCTGCGAATGCTCGTCGGCGGCACGCCCGCCCAGGTCGACGTGCTGCAGGCTCAGGTCGACGCGTGGAGCGAGGAGTCGGGCTCGACCGTGCGCATCGTGCTCGCGAGCGACCTCGAGCAGCAGCTCGCCGAGTCGTTCGCGAACGCCAACCCGCCCGACGTGTTCGCGCTGCCCACGACGCGCCTCGAGCGCTACGACGGCTACGTCGAGCCGTACGGGCGACTCGCCTCGGCCGACCAGCTCGTGCCCGGGCTGCTCGACGTCGTCGCCGCCGGCGGCGAGCTGCAGTGCGTGCCGCGCGCAGCCGACGCCGTGACGCTCGCGATCGACGAGCAGGCGTGGGCGGATGCCGGGCTGACCGACGCCGACCTGCCCACGACGTGGGAGCAGCTCGAGGCGACCGCCGAGCGCCTCACGACCGACGACGCCGCAGGTCTCGCGATCGACCCGGATGCCGCCCACGTCGGCGTGCTGCTCGCGCAGGCGGGCGGCTCGCTCGTCGACGAGACGGGAGCCGTGGCCGCCACCGACGCGAACGCCGCAGCGCTCGGCCTCGTGCAGCGCATGCACGGTGCGGGCTCGCTCGCCTGGCCGGCCGACCTCGACGCAGCCTCGGCGGCCGAGGCGTTCGCGTCGGGCGACGCGGCGATGGCGTACGTCGGGCTCGCCGAGCTCCTCGCCGCGCAGGATGCCGCTCCCGAGTCGTCCGACGAGCCCGAGTCGTCCGACGAGCCCGAGTCGTCCGACGAGCCCGAGCCGAGTGGCGAGCCCGGCGAGGACGACGCGTCGGATGCGCCCGCCACCGAGCCCGAGGCCTCCCAGGCGCCGGCGACATCCGACGACACGGATGCCGACGCGGACGGCGCCGCCCTGCTGCTCGACGGCGTGCGCCTCGTGACCCTCCCCGCGGGCCCGGCGTCGGCGTCGACGTTCGCGACCTCGACGTGCTGGGCGCTGCCTGCCGACACGCGCACGGGCGACGAGGCCCGCGACCTCATCGCGTTCCTCACGCAGGACGAGCAGCAGGTCGCCCTCGCCGACGCCTCGGGCGCCGTGCCCGTGACGACGACCGGTGGCGCCGCGTTCGCCGACACGCATCCCGAGCGCGCCGCCGTCGTGACCGCCCTCGCAGACGCGACGAGCCTCGAGGCGGCGCTCGGCACCCAGGACGCGACGGATGCGCTCGACGAGACCCTCGCGTCCCTGGCGAGCGAGGGCGACGACGCCGACGTCACCACGCTGCTCACCGCGTTGCAGGAGCGACTCGAGCAGCAGCTCGACGAGGGCTGACCGGGGGGCGCCGTCCGCGCAACCCACTGGCACGAGTCGGCGAGGCAGGAGAGCCTCGAGTCATGGCCGACCTCCACGTGACCCTCCCGTCCGGCACCGAGCTCGCGCTCTCGAACGCTGGCACCCCGTTCGCCGAGCACCTCGTCATCCTCTGCAACCCGCAGGAGGTCACGGGGTTCGTCGACCCCGACCCGGCGGTCACGGCGCGGCATCCCGTGCATCTGCTCGTGCTCGACCCGGTCGTGCAGGGCGACGCGGTGACGGTGACGCCCGCCGAGCAGGCCGACGCGATCGCCGAGTACATCCGCGACGCACGGCAGACGGGCGCGCGCACCGGCGCGCGCGACATGGGCCCCGTGGGCGTCGTCGGCTGGGGCAGCGGCGCGCTCGTGGCCGCGTCGCTCGTGCTCGACCACCAGCAGCTGCTTGGCGCCGTCGCGCTCGTCGCGCCCGACCTCGGCGAGGAGCCCACGTACGACGAGCCGCTGCCCGACGTCGGCGAGGGCCCGTCGACGGGCACGCTCGACGACCGCCTCGCGCGCGGCCTCGAGGACGACGAGGCGACCGCGGAGGTCACGGGCGACGAGGGCGGCACGATCGCGCAGCGATGGGCAGACGGCCCCGGCCGCTCGGGCGCCGTGCTCGTGATCGAGCCCGAGCGCCTCGCCGCCGACTCCGGCACGTCGCGGCTCGAGTGGGCGACGGATGCGCTCGTGGGCTCGTGGGATCGCGTGCTCACCCACGTGCAGCACTCCTCCGACGACGGCGAGCAGCGGTCGTGACGAAGGATCTGTCGACGGGCGACCGCGTGAGCTGGGCGACGCCGCAGGGCCGCACGCGCGGGAAGGTGCTCGAGCGTCGCACGAAGGACTTCCAGCACGACGGGCAGCGGTTCACCGCCTCCGACGACGAGCCGGCATACGTCGTGGAGTCCGAGAAGACGGGCGCGACGGCGGCGCACAAGGGCTCGGCGCTGCGGCGCCTGCAGGGCTGACGCGCTCCGGCGCCCCGGCCCCGGTCTCGGGGGGCAGCGCTATCTCCCGGCTCGGCGCCTCCGCATCGCGCGGCGCGTCGTGCGCATGCTGCGCCGCCTCGCCTCTGCCTCGCGGGCTGCACGAGGTGTGAGCCGGACGGCGCGGAGGATGCAGATCGTCGCCGTGATGGCCTGCAGCACGAGCGCGATCACGTAGGCCATCTGGCCGATGAGCACATCGTCGCCGTACGGCTCGTATCCCGCTGCGATGCGCGACGAGACCATGAAGGTCGCGAATCCCTGCACGGGAAGGAGCACCACGGTGACCATCGCCACGACGACGAGGCTCGGCGCCGACCGCAGGAAAGGCATCGCGGCAGCGATCAGCACGGTGGCGGTCAGAACGAGCATCCCGCCGACGTAGGCGCTCTCGTCGAGCGGGAGCAACCACCCGTGGCTCTGCCTGCTGAGCAACCCGGTACGGGTGCGCCTGGCGACCCCCACGAGCACGCAGCCGGTGACCTCGGCGAGCCACCCGATCGACATCAGCGAGACGATCGCGACGTCCCGGCGCGTGAAGTCTCGGGAGCCAGCCATGTGGCGATGCTACGTCCGGTCGGCGAGCGGGCGGCTGCGCACCCTCCGGCTCTTGCGGCGCCTTCGCTGGCGGGCTGTCGGGCAGAGGCGACGTGGAGGTCGGCTCGGATGCCCGGGCCGACGCGCGCAGAGGAGCGGGCGGGGCAGCGACCTGCCCCGCCCCCCCCCCCCCCCCGACTCACTCCTCGACGACGACCGCGGTGATGACCGGGCGACGACGACGGCGCTCGAGCCACCTGCCGAGCGCACGCGTGATCGAACGCTCGAGGTCGGCGACGGCGCGCTCCGAGCCGTTGCCGTCGGACTTCAGCGCCTCGTCGATCGCGGTGCGCGCGCCCTTCTGCCAGCCGGCCTCCTCGACGAAGCCGCGAGTGAAGAACTCCACCGGCTCCCCGAGCCTGCCCGTGCGCAGGTCGACGATCGCGAGCACCGTGATGGCGCCCTCCTCGGCGAGCGTGCGACGGTCGATCATCGCGTTCTCCGCCGCGACGCCCACCGACGAGCCGTCGACGAAGATCTCGCCAGCCGGCACGCGGCCGCTGATGCGCGACACGCCTCCGACGAGGTCGATCGAGACGCCGTCCTCGATCACGAAGACGTTGTCCTCCTCGATGCCCGTGCGCGTCGCGATCGCGGCGTTCGCCGTCAGATGCCGCCACTCGCCATGCACGGGCAGCACCGCCGTCGGCTGCAGGATGTTGTAGCAGTAGGCGAGCTCGCCCGCGCTCGCGTGGCCGGAGACGTGCACCTTCGCGTTGCCCTTGTGCACGACGTTGGCACCCCAGCGCGTGAACGCGTTGATGATGCGGTAGATCGCGTTCTCGTTGCCGGGGATGAGGCTCGACGCCAGCAGGATCGTGTCGCCCTCGCCGATGTCGATGATGTGCTCGCGGTTGGCCATGCGCGACAGCGCAGCCATCGGCTCGCCCTGCGAGCCCGTGCAGACGAGCACCATGTCGGTCGGCGGCAGCTGCTCGAGCGTCTTCATGTCGACGACGAGCCCCTTCGGGATGTTCAGGTAGCCGAGCTCGGCCGCGATGCCCATGTTGCGCACCATCGACCTGCCGACGAACGCGACCTTGCGGCCGTGCCGCTCGGCAGCGTCGAGCACCTGCTGGATGCGGTGCACGTGGCTCGCGAAGCTCGACACGACGATGCGCCTCGGCGCGGTGCGGAACACCTGGTCGATCGCCGGCGCGAGGTCCTCCTCCGAGATGGAGAAGCCGGGCACGTCTGCGTTCGTCGAGTCGACGAGGAAGAGGTCGACGCCCTCGTCGCCCAGGCGCGCGAAGCCGGGCAGGTCGGTCGTGCGCCCGTCGAGCGGGAACTGGTCCATCTTGAAGTCGCCCGTGTGCAGCACCAGGCCCGCCTCGGTGCGGATCGCGACGGCGAGGCTGTCGGGGATCGAGTGGTTCACCGCGAGGAACTCGAGGTCGAACGGGCCTGCTGCGGAGCGGTCGCCCTCGGTCACCGTGCGGGTGACGGGCGCGATGCGGTGCTCCTGCAGCTTCGCCGTGATGAACGCGAGCGTGAGGGCCGAGCCGATGATGGGGATGTCGGCGCGCTCGCGCAGCAGGTAGGGCACGCCGCCGATGTGGTCCTCGTGGCCGTGCGTGAGCACGATGGCCTCGATGTCCTGCAGCCGCGAGCGGATGGCGGAGAAGTCGGGCAGGATCACGTCGATGCCCGGCTGGTGCTCCTCGGGGAACAGCACGCCGCAGTCGACGATGAGCAGCTTGCCCTTGTGCTCGAAGACCGTCATGTTGCGGCCGATCTCGCCGAGGCCTCCCAGGGGCGTGATGCGCATGCCCTTGGGGTCGAGCTTCGGCGGCGTGGGCAGCTCGAGGTGGTGGCGCGCCGGCTTCGACGTCTTCCTGGCGTTCGTGGACTTCCTGGGGCTCATGGGTGCTCTCGGGTCGGAGGGACTTCGGGTGCGGTCGCCGTCTGCGACCGATCGGTTCGTGCGTGGGGCGTCGTACGCGGGCAGCCGGGTGGCGGCCGTTCGGTGCGATGCATGCTCGTCGACGAGCGGGTCGTGCGTCGTGGGATTCGGGGCCGTGCGTGGGTTCAGGCGACGTGGTCGATGCCGAACAGGGCCTCGAGCGCGTCCAGGTAGTCGGCATGCCTGCCGTCGGCGGCGAGCTCGCGGGCACGCACGCTCGGCTGGTGCAGCAGCACGCCTGCGAAGTGCCGCAGCGCCTGCTCGGCGGCGAGCTGCTCCGCCTCGGTGCCTCGCCGACGCACGCGGGTGAGCTCTGCGTCGAGCGCGGCCGTCACGTGCTGGCGCAGTGCGGCGACGGCGGGGCCGAGACGCTGCTCCTCGCCGACGCGGGCGTAGGTCTTCGCCGCCTTCTGCACGAGCGCCCTGGCGTCGTCGGTGGCGGTCAGGTGGTCGAGGGGGGCGTGGATGCGGATGGTCTCGAGGTCGAGCAGCTCGACGCCGTGCACGCGCGACACGTCGGGGGCGACGTTGCGCGGCAGGCCCATGTCGATGACGAGCTGGCTGGATCGGCCGTGCTCGACGGGGCACGAGGCGCCCGTGACCTGCACGGCGACGGGGCAGACCGCCGGCTCGACGCGCGGCGGCTCGTCGCCGGTGAACGCCGGGGCGCCGAACGGTCCCGTGCCGACGGCGACGAGGTGCGGGTGCCCTGCCGGCATGCCCGCGTACGCGTGCGTCGCGGCGAGCGCGCGACGCCCCGCGGCGATCATCGCCGCGTCGATGACGTGCTCCGACGAGGTCGTGCACGTCACGACGACGTCGGCGCCCGCGAGCGCGAGCGGCGCATCCCGGCCGTCGACGCTCGGGATGCCGTGGCTGCGCGCGAAGCGGTCGCCGCGGCCGGACGGGCTCCACACCTCGACGTCGCGCACGCCGCGGTCGCGGAGCGCCGCGAGCGACGCGGCGGCGAAGCGGCCGGTGCCGACGAGCAGCACGCGCGCCTGCGACCAGTCATGGATGCGGTCGCTCGCGAGGTCGAGGGCGAGGCGCACGATGGATCGCCCCTGCTCGCCCAGGCCCGTGCGCCGCTTCACGCCGCGCTGCGTCTCGATCGAACGCTGGAAGAGGCGCTCGAGGTCGCTCGTCGTCGTGCCGGCGTCCTGCGCGTTGCCGAGCGCACGGCGCACCTGACCGGCGATCTCACCCTCGCCGACGACGACCGACTCGAGGCCGGCTGCGACGGCGAAGAGATGCTCTGCGGCGTGCGCGTCGTACAGCGCCTCGACGTGCTCGACCTCGCCGGGGGCTCCTGCGGTCGTGAGCGCGGCGTCGAGCGCGGCACGCGCAGCGCCGTCCGCCTGCTCTGCGGAGACGTCGAGGTACGCCTCGAAGCGGTTGCAGGTCGACACGACGATGGCGCCGTCGACGCCTGCGGAGGAGGCGAGGAGGGTAGGCAGCATCGTCGCGTCGGCGGCGGCGAGGCGCTCGAGGACGTCGAAGTCGGCGTTCCGGTGGCTCGCCGTGAGGCAGATGAGCACGTCTCCATGGTACTCGCCCTGGCGTGCCCCGAGGTTCGCGCACGAGGTGACGCCGAGCGGCACCCCATGCGCCCCGTGCACCTGGGGTCCCGCACAGCGCCACCTCGTGCAGGCTCGTCCCGAATCCTCCGCTCCGCAGAGACGTCTCCGCCAGCCGTCGGCGACCCTCCTGGGCATGCTCGATCCCGTCACCCTCCGCTCCGGCGTGCTCAGCGCGGCGCAGCTCATGCACCTCGGCTGGGGACGATCGCAGCGCGAGCGCGCGCTCGCGTCGGGGCGGCTCGAGCGCGTGCGCACCGGGTGGTTCGCGCAGCCTGGCGCCGACCCCGCGGTCGTGGATGCCGTCCGGTCCGGCGGCTGCGTCGCGTGCGCCAGCGCGCTGCGGCTCCGCGGCGCATGGGTGCCGGAGCGTCTCGGACGTGCGCACGTGCGGCTGGCGCGGCGTCGCGACGACCGGCGCGGCAGGGCCGGCTGCCGTCCGTACGGCAGCGTGCCACCGGTCGCGACCGCCGTCGACGACGTCGAGACGGCCTTCCGCTGCCTGCTGCGGTGCGGCACTGCGGAGGACGTCGTCGTGGTGGCCGACTCGCTGGTGCACCTGCGCCTGGCGACGCGCGAGGACCTCACGGCGTGGTGCCGCGGGGCGCCAGGACGGACGCGGGCGCTCATCGACGCGGTCGACGACGCCGAGTCGGGCGTCGAGAGCATGGTGCGGGTGCGGCTGCGAGCGAGGGGCATCCGCGTGCGACCGCAGGTCTGGATCGGGAGGCGCCGCGTCGATCTGCTCGTCGGGGAACGGCTGATCGTCGAGTGCGATGGCGCCGAGATCCGCGCCGCGCGAGGTGACGCTGAGCGGCTCGTCGCGTGCCATGTGCACGTGGCGCGCCGCTCAGCGTCACCTCATGCAGCCCGGACACGACGAGGCCCCCGATCGCAAGGGATCGGGGGCCTCGTGCGGGATCGCTACTTGCGGTCGTCGCCGAACACGTTCTTCGCGGCGTCCTTCACGTTCTCGCCCGCCTGCTTGGTGTTGGCAGAGGCCTGGTCGCCCTTGCCCTCAGCCTGCAGACGCTCGTTGTCGGTTGCGTCGCCGAAGGCCTCCTTGGCCTTGCCCTTCAGCTCCTCGGCCTGGTTCGAGATCTTGTCTCCGAGTCCCATGGGCCCCTCCTTCTCCTCTTGCGATCGAGGTCTCCCTCGCGTGGTCCGTCCTCAGGGTGCTCCTCGGGCCTGCGCGCGCGCGACGGGTTGCGCTCAGGCCCGCGAGGTGCCAGGGGTGCCGCGCGCCAGCGCAGCATCGGTCGCGTCAGGCGACGCGGCTGTCCTCCGGCGCGGGCTCCTCGCCCGGGATGTGCACGTCGGAGATCGTCACGTTGATCTCGGCGGCCTCCATGCCCACGAGCTCCGTGATCGCGCGAGCGACGGCGGTGCGCACGTCGGCGGCGACGACCTGCAGGGGCTCGGGGTAGGAGACGACGATCGTGACGTCGGCGGCGACCTGCGTCTCGCCGACCTCGACGCGCACGCCCTGCCCCAGGTCGCCCTGGCCGATGGCGTCGCGGATGCTGCCGACGACGCGGGCTGCGCCGCCACCGAGCGCGAACACGCCGGGCACCTCGCGAGCCGCGATGCCTGCGATCTTCGCCACGACGGGGTCGACGACGGTCGTGACGCCCGTGATGCCGGTCGTCGACGTCGCGACGGTGGTCGCGGGCACGCCCGCCGTGGTCGTGGTTCCCTGCGTGCTTGCCATGGTGTGGCCTCTCTGAAGGCGGTCTGGAGCGATGTCTGCAGGACCCGCAGCGGGTCCATGTACGAGTGAGACGTCACGAGCGACCGCATCGTCACGGCACGACCCGGTCGCACGCGGCCCGGGCGTGTCGGACATGCGTGCCGATCCACCCTCGAGGCGGCTACGCTGCGATTCGTAGGGGGGGGCGGGAGATGCGGCTCGAGGAAGCACCGGATGCGCTGCTGGCGGCGCGCTCCGCCGACGGCGACGAACGCGCCTTCTCGGTGCTCGTGCGCAGGCACGCGCCCTACCTGCGAGGGTTCGCGATCCGCTACCTCGGCTCGAGCCTCGAGGCCGACGACGTCGTGCAGGAGGCGTTCGTCACCGCGTGGCGACGCATCGGCGACCTGCGCGACCCGTCGCAGGTGCGCTCATGGCTCGCGACCGCCGTCGCACGCCGCGCGACCGACGTCATGCGCACGCGTGCACGACGCCGCACCGACGCGATCGAGGACCGCGAGGTCACCGACCGCCGCGACGGGCCCGAGACGGTCGTCGAGCGGCAGGCGGCCACGCAGGCGCTCGGCAGGATCGTCGACGCGCTGCCCGCCGAGCAGCGCGACGCGTGGATGCTGCGCGAGCTCGCCGGCATGTCGTACGAGGAGATCGCCGAGCGCACGGACTCGACGCCGGCCGCCGTGCGCGGCAGGCTGGCTCGAGCACGGCAGACGGTGCTGGCAGCGATGGAGGAGTGGAGGTGAGCATGCCAGGCGACGGGATCGAGCCCGACGACACCGAGATGGTCGGCGCATCCGGGCACACGCTCGAGCAGCTCTCCGCCTACGTCGATCGCGGCCGGGTGCCCCGCATCGCGGCGATCGAGGACGACGCGGAGGCGCGCGCGCTCGTCGAGTCGATGGAGCGGCTCGGCAGTCTCGCGCGCACGATGTCCGACGAGGACGCGGAGGCTGCGGGGCCCGGCGACGAGCAGTGGCTCGACTCGCTGCTCGGCATCATCCGCTCCGAGGTCCGCGCGGGCCGCGACCTCACCATCGAGGACACCGACGAGCGCACGTCGACGACGATCACCGAGGGCGCGCTGCGCGAGGTGGCCCGCACCGCGGGCGACGCCCACGACGACGTGCTCGTGAGCCGCGTGCACCTCGCAGAGCACGACGGCATCCTCGACGTGCGCGTCACGATCGGCGTGCGCTACGGCGTCCCCGTCGTGCCGATCGCCGACGACGTGCGCGCCGCCGTGCACCTCGCGCTCGTGTCGCACTCGCCGCTCACGGTCGGTGCCGTCGACGTCGTGGTCGACGACGTGTTCCCGGGAGGTCGAGCGTGACCGAGCCGATCGAGGTCGCCCGCGCGGTCGACGCATCCCTCGAGGGCGTCCCCGGCGTCGCGAGCTGCTACGTCGCAGCGCCGGCGTTCGCGCAGGTCGTCGAGGGGCAGCGGCGCGAGGTGCTCGCGCACGTGACCGTGCTGCCGCGCGCGGTCCGCGTCGCGATCGGGGTGCGCACGTCGTCGGATGTCCGCTCCGTCTCTCGCGACGCGGCCGCGGCCGTGCGCGCGGCGCTGCCGGATGACTGGTCCGACGCGCGCCTCACGGTGCAGGTGCGCCGCATCGAGCGCGACGCGTAGCCGGCCCGACGAGCCCCGATCGTCGTCAAGGGGGTCGTGCATCCGCGACTCCCCCGATGGACTGGACGACCACCGTCCGTCGATCGGCAGGAGCATCGCCATGACCGACCACCCCACCGACTTCCCCGTCCAGCAGCAGCCGACGCAGCCGGGACTGACCGCGCCGATGGAACCGGCGCCGGATCACGGCGAGACGTCGTGGGTCGGTCGCGGGCGACTCGAGGGGCGCCGCGCGCTCATCACGGGCGGCGACTCCGGCATCGGGCGGGCCGTCGCGATCGCCTACGCGCGCGAGGGCGCCGACGTCGCGATCGTGCACCTGCCCGAGGAGGCGGAGGATGCGGCCGTCACGGTCGCGGCCGTCGAGGAGGCCGGGCGCCGCGGCGTCGCGTTCGCCCTCGACCTGCGCGAGGAGTCCTCGGCCGTCGAGGCGGTGCGCCGCACGGTCGACGAGCTCGGCGGGCTCGACGTGCTCGTGTCGAACGCCGCGCACCAGCGGCAGCGCGACGGCATCGAGGACATCACGTGGGACGGCATGGACCGCGTGTTCAAGACCAACCTGTACGCGATGCTCGTGCTGGCCCGGGAGGCCGTGCCGCACCTGCCGGAGGGCGGGTCGATCATCGTGACGTCGTCGGTGCAGTCGGCCGACCCGTCGCCCGGCCTCGTGGACTACGCGATGACGAAGGCGGCGCAGCGCGCGTTCGTCGAGGCGCTGGCCTCCGAGCTCGGTCCGCGCGGCATCCGCGTGAACGCCGTCGCACCCGGGCCGATCTGGACGCCGCTCATCCCGGCGACGGGCTTCCCCGACGAGAAGGTGGCCCAGTTCGGCCACGACACCCCGTTCGGGCGCGCGGGCCAGCCGAGCGAGCTGGCCGGCGCCTACGTGTACCTCGCCTCCGACGAGGCCGCGTACACCTCGGCGGCGACGATCGCCGTGACGGGCGGGCGTCCGGTGCCGTGATCCGGCGTGCGATCGCGTCTCGCAGGCGACGGGAGGATGCCCCTCGGCCACCCATGATCGCCTGCGAGACGCGAACCCGCGGACCGGCTGACGCGCGATGGGAGGATGGGGCACGATGACGACGCTGCCGCAGCACCACCCGATCCACTCCACGACCGGCGACAGCCGACTCGTGCGCGCCTACCGCGGCGACCGACCCGACGTGACGCCGGTGTGGTTCATGCGGCAGGCGGGCAGGTCGCTGCCCGAGTACCGCGCGCTGCGCACGGGCCACGACATGCTCGACAGCTGCCTCGACCCCGCGCTCTCGAGCGAGATCACGCTGCAGCCCATCCGGCGCCACGGCGTCGACGCGGCGATCTTCTTCTCGGACATCATGGTGCCGCTGCTGCTCGCCGGCGTCGACGTGCGCATCGAGCCGGGCGTCGGTCCCGTCATCGGCACGCCGATCGACTCGCCCGAGGCGGTCGACCGCCTCGTCGCGACCGACCCGGTCGTGCTCGACGACGCGCTCGAGCCCGTCCGCGAGGGCGTGCGACGCACCGTCGCGGGCCTGGCCGACATCGGTGACGGTACGACGCCGCTCATCGGATTCGCAGGCGCGCCGTTCACGCTCGCCGCCTACCTCGTCGCCGGGCGCCCCTCGAAGGATCACCTCGCCGCCCGCACGCTCATGCGCGCGCACCCGGTCGCGTGGGCGAGGCTCACCGACTGGTGCGCCGACGTCACGGGCCGCTTCGTGCGTGCGCAGGTGGATGCGGGCGCGAGCGCCGCGCAGCTGTTCGACTCGTGGGCGGGCTCGCTGCCGCTCGAGGCGTACGTGCAGCACGTCGTGCCCGCGTCGACGCGGGCGCTCGACCATGTGCGCGGTCTCACGGCATCCGATGGCCGCGCGCTGCCGCTCGTGCACTTCGGCGTCGGCATGACGGAGCTGTACGGCGCCATGAACCTCGGCGTCGACGCGATCGGCGTCGACTGGCGCACGCCGCTCGACGTCGCCCATGCGCGGATGGGCGGCGACGTCACGGTGCAGGGCAACCTCGACCCGGCACTGCTCGGCGCGCCGTGGGAGATGATCGCGCCCGCGATCGACGAGGTGCTGCGGCAGGGGTCGTCGGCGCGCGCGCACGTGTTCAACCTGGGCCACGGCGTGCCGCCCGAGACCGACCCCACCGTGCTGACGCGCATCGTCGAGCACGTGCACGCCGCATGAGCGATCCGACGGGTGCGTCGCCCGCAGACCGGCAGGCGGACGCGGCCCGGGAGCCGCGGGGCGCGACGGTCGCCGAGCCGGACGCCGCCACCGAGGCGGCGCACGAGCCCGAGCCGCCGATGCACGAGGTCGTGGTCGTCGGGGCAGGCGTCGCCGGGCTCGTGCTCGCGAACGACCTCGCGCGCCGCGGCTACGACGTGCTCGTGCTCGAGGCGCGAGACCGCGTCGGCGGCATCGTCGCCCGCCACGACCTCGCGGGGATCCCGCTCGATGCCGGGGCCGAGTCGTTCGCGGTGCGCGGCGGCGCCGTCGCCGAGCTCGCCGAGCAGCTCGGCCTCGGGGACCACCTCGTCGACCCCGAGCCCGGCGGGGCGTGGCTGCGCCTCGCGGGACGCTCGGTGCCGCTGCCGAAGCGCACGATGCTCGGCATCCCGTCGGTGCCGCTCGCCCAGGACGTCATCGCCGTGCTCGGCTGGCGTGGCGCGCTGCGCGCATACCTCGATCGCCTCATGCCGGTGCTGAAGGTCGGCAAGGACGAGCGGCTCGGACCCCTCGTCGAGCGCCGCATGGGCACGGCCGTGCTGCGCAGGCTCGTCGCGCCGATCTCCGGCGGCGTCTACTCGTCGAACGCGCGCGACCTCGACGTCGGCGTCGTCGCTCCCGGCCTCAACGAGGCGATGACGCGTGCGGGCTCGCTGTCCGGCGGGGTCGCGCTGCGCATCGGCGACGGGGCACGGCCAGGCAGTGCCGTGCGCGGCATCCGCGGCGGCATGCATCGTCTGCCGGAGGCGCTGCGCGGCGAGGTCGAGCGGCGTGCGACGATCCGCACGGGCGTCGTCGTCGATCGCGCCGAGCGCACCGAGTCCGGATGGGCGGTGCAGGCGGGCGAGGAGCGCTGGACCGCCTCTGCGCTCGTCGTCGCGACGCCGGGCGCCCCGGCTGCCGCGCTGCTCGCCGACGTCGGCATCGACGTCGAGGCGGCGCCTGCGACGACCGTCGAGCTCGTGACGCTCGTCGTCGAGGGGCTCGAGGGCGCACCGCGCGGTTCGGGAGCGCTCGTGGCCGAGGACGCCGGCATCGCCGCGAAGGCGCTCACGCACGCGACGGCCAAGTGGGCGTGGCTCGCGGAGTCGGCCGGCGATCGGGCCGTGCTGCGCGTGTCGTACGGGCGGGCGGGCGAGGCGCCCGCGACCGCCGACCTCGACGAGGCCGCTGCCATCGCGCTCGCGAGGTCCGATGCGGAGGCCATCCTCGGCATCCCCGTGCCCGAGCCGGTCGCCGCCGACCGCGTGCGGTGGGAGCAGGCGCAGCCGTCGTCGTCCGTGGGCGCGAGGGCGCTGCAGGGCCGTGTGCGCGACGCCGTCGCGACCGAGCCGAACCTCGAGGTCGTGGGCGCGTGGATCGCGGGCACGGGCCTGGCCCAGGTGGTGCCGGATGCGCAGGCCGCCGCGCTGCGCATCCGTCGCGAGCGCTTCGGGGTCGTGCCGGACGCCGAGCCGACCGGCGGCGACGCCGCGCCCGCAGACGCCGACGGGGCCTGAGGGCCGAGGGCCGGAGGGCCCGAGGGCACGCAGGCTCTGCGATCGTGGCCCGCGACGATGCGCCGTCGCGACGAGGTCAGCGGGCCTGACGCTCCATCGCGGCGGCGACGCGGTCGAGGAAGCCGACGATGAGCAGGCGCGACCTGCTCGAGAGCTCCTCGACGAGGTCGTGCACGTCGCGCTCGATCGGGTCGAGCGCGAGCGCCTCCTCGGTGGGCACGACGACCTTGCGGCGCCGATCGGTGGGATGCGTGCGCGTCTCGACGAGCCCTGCCCGCACGAGTCGGTCGACGAGCGAGGTGACGGCAGACGTCGTGAGCCCGAGCGCCGCGGCGATCTCGGTGGGCGTCACGGGATCGACCTCGAAGCGCTCGATCGCGAGCCGCAGCCCTGCGGCGTCGGACTCGCCGAGTCCCTGCGCCGCCTGCCGCCTGCGCAGCATGTGCGTCTCCGCCGTGCGCAGTCGCGTCAGCGCCTGCAGCACGTCGGTCTCCGGCCGCCCGAGGAGCGGGTCGACGACGAAGTCCACGTCAGCCCCGTCGCACCGGGGTCGGCACCGAGCGCGCCCAGCGCGAGTGGTTCGACGCGTCTGCCGCGTCCGTGATGCACGTCATATCGTTCGACAGCCTAGCAACTCGACGAGTGCATTGCATGGCAAGTTGGCGATTCGTCGTGAGCCGCCATACGATCGAGGCACCGACCGCAGCACCACCAGGAGGGGTCGTGACCGACGTCCGCGACGCATCCGCCGCCACCAGCGAGGCTGGCGCGGCGCAGGGCGAAGGCGAGCGGGCGCACCGCGAGCGCCCCTCCGAGTACTGGTACCCCGACGGCCACACGCCCTCAGCGGTCGACGTGCTGAACCTGCTCCGACGCTACCGAGCCGCAGAGACCGCCATGCGTGCTCGCACCCGCTCGTCGATGCACATGAACGAGACCGATCTGGTCGCGCTGCGCCACCTCCTGCGAGCGCAGACGAGCGGCGACCTCGTGCGCCAGCGCGACCTGTCGACCCTGCTCGACATCTCCTCCGCATCCGTCACGGCGCTCGTCGACCGGCTCGAGGCGAGCGGCCACGTCGAACGCCGGCCGCACCCCAGCGACCGCCGATCCGTCGTCGTCGTCGCGACCGCCGACAGCGACCGCGAGGTGCGCGAGACGCTCGGCGACATGCATCAGCGGATGATCGCCGTCGTCGACGGCATGCGGCCCGAGCAGCTCGACGCCGTCGGGCACTTCCTCGTCGGCATGGTGCAGGCCGTCGAGGAGTCGAGCTCGCGACCGCGAGCCTGAGCACAGCGGCGCCGCCCAGCGCGGTGCGACCGCGCCCTGCGACGCGAGAGGATGGACGAGTGAGCGACGACAAGATGGCACCCGTCGTGCAGATCGGCACGGCACCCACCGACGACGCACGACACCCCAGCGGACGCGACCTCGCAGAGCCTCAGGGCTTCGCGGTCTGGGTCGTGCTGCGGCGCGGCGCGCCCCAGGGCACGGCGGGCAAGGAGTCGCTCGACGAGGCCGTCGCAGGCCTCGACGGCGTGACGCTGCGCGGCATCTACGACCTCACGGGCTTCCGCGGCGACGCCGACCTCATGCTCTGGCTGCACGGCCCCGACGCCGCCGACCTGCAGCGTGCCGTGCGCCGCCTGCGACGCAGCGCCGAGCTCGCGGGCACCGAGCAGGTGTGGGCAGCCATGGGCGTGCACCGCGATGCCGAGTTCAACAAGCGCCACGTGCCCGGCTTCCTGCGCGGCATCGACCCGCGCGCCTGGGTGACCGTGTACCCGTTCAACCGCTCCTACGAGTGGTACCTGCTGCCCGCAGAGGACCGTTCGCGCATGCTCGCCGAGCACGGCCGCCGCGGCGCCGCGTACACGGGCGTCATCGCGAACACCGTGAGCGCGTTCGCGCTGGGCGACTGGGAGTGGATCCTGCCGCTCGAGTCCGACGACCTCGTCGAGCTCGTCGACATGATGCGCGAGCTGCGCGCCGTCGAGGCGCGGATGCACGTGCGCGATGAGATCCCCTTCTTCACAGGGCGCAGGATCGAGACGACCGACGTGACGGAGGTGCTGGCATGAGCTGCTGCGGTGGAGGATGCTGCGGAGGTGCTGCGGAGGAGACGACGCAGGACCTGAAGACGCAGGACGCGACGATGCAGGCGACGCCCGTGGCGGGCGCGGTGCTGCAGGACCAGGTGCAGCAGCAGCAGCTGCAGGCGACGGCCACCGAGCCCGCCCCGCGGCGCGAGCTGAAGCCCGCTGCCGCGACGAGCGTGCACGTCGAGCCGGGCGCGGCCGTCGCGAGCGCGACGCCCGCAGCGCAGTCGGGCCCCGAGCACGTCACCGAGCCGACGCGCTACGACGCCGTGCTGCTGTCGGGCTTCGGCGGCCCGGAGGGTCAGGACGACGTCATCCCGTTCCTGCGCAACGTCACCCGCGGCCGCGGCATCCCCGACGAGCGGCTCGAGGAGGTCTCGCACCACTACCGCCACTTCGGCGGCGTGAGCCCCATCAACGACCAGAACCGGGCGCTGCTGGAGGCGATGCGCGCCGCGTTCGCCGCCGCGGGCCTCGACCTGCCGATCTACTGGGGCAACCGCAACTGGGCGCCCTACCTCGACGAGGCGCTGCAGCAGGCCGCCGCCGACGGCGTGCGCACGATGCTCGCGATCCCCACGAGCGCCTACTCGTCGTACTCCTCGTGCAGGCAGTACCGCGAGGACTGGGCGGATGCGCTCGAGGCCGCCGGGCTGCAGGGCACGATGCGCATCGACAAGGTGCGGCAGTTCTTCTCCCACCCCGGCTTCGTGCAGCCGTTCGTCGAGGGCGTCGAGGCGGCCGTGGCGGAGGCGCGCGGCGCCGGCCACGCCGACGACGCCATCGAGGTGCTCTTCGCGACCCACTCCATCCCCACCGCCGACGCCGAGCGCTCCGGCGCCCCCGACATCTTCGGATGGGGCGAGGGCGGCGGCTACGCGGCCCAGCACATGGCCGTCGCGGAGCACGTCATGCAGCAGGTGGCCCCCGAGGTCGCGTGGCAGCTCGTGTACCAGTCGCGGTCGGGTCCGCCGTCGCAGCCGTGGCTCGAGCCCGACATCAACGACGCCATCGAGGCGCTCGAGGGTCGCTCGGCCGTCATCATCGTGCCGCTCGGCTTCGTCAGCGACCACATGGAGGTCATGTGGGACCTCGACGAGGAGGCGCTGGAGACGGCGGAGGAGCACGGCCTGTGGGCACGGCGCACCCCGACGCCCGGCACGCATCCCGCGTACGTCGGCGCGCTCGTCGACCTCGTGCAGGAGCGTCTCGAGGGCCGCCCCGTCGCGGAGCGCAAGTCGGTCACGAGCATCGGGCCCTGGTTCGACGTGTGCCGCCCCGGCTGCTGCGAGAACCCGCGCCTCGGCTTCAAGCCCGCCATCGCGGGCCTGCAGCCGTGAGCGCCCTGCGGGTCGGCACGCGAGGCTCGGCGCTCGCGCTCGCGCAGACGACGGCGCTCGCGCAGCGCTTCGCAGGCGACGTCGAGATCGTCGAGATCACGACGCGGGGCGACGTCGACCGCGCCCCGCTCGCGCAGATCGGCGGCACGGGCGTGTTCACCTCGGCGCTGCGCGAGGCGCTGCTCGACGATCGCGTCGACGTCATCGTGCACTCCATGAAGGACCTGCCGACGGCCCCGCATCCCGGCATCGCGCTCGCGGCGGTCGCGAAGCGCGAGGATGCTCGCGACGCGCTGTGCGCCCGCGACGGCCTCGGCTTCGACGACCTGCCGGAGGGCGCGAGGGTCGGCACGGGCAGCCCGCGCCGTGCCGCGCAGCTGCGCCGCGTGCGCGGCGACCTCGACGTCGTCGACATCCGCGGCAACGTCGAGACGCGCCTCGCCCGCGCGCAGGGGCCGGAGGCCGACCTCGACGCGGTCGTGCTCGCGCTCGCCGGGCTCACGCGCCTCGGCCGTCAGGACGCCGCGACGGAGGTGCTGGGCCTCGGCCGCTTCCCCACCGCACCCGCGCAGGGTGCGCTCGCCGTCGAGACGCGCGACGGCGACGAGGCATCGCTGCGCGCCGTCGCGAAGGCCGACCACGCCGTGACGCGCGCGTGCGCCGACGCGGAGCGCCTCGTGCTCGCAGGCCTCGAGGCCGGCTGCTCCGCACCGATCGCCGCGAGCGCGCAGATCGACGACGGCATGCTCTTCCTCACCGCGACCGTCTACGCCGCCGACGGCTCGCAGCACCTCACGGCGAGCCACGCGCACACGCTCGACGGGCAGAGCCCGAGGGAGCTGTCGGAGGCGGCGATGGACGTCGCGGGGCGCGCCGTGCGCGAGCTCGTCGATGCGGGCGCCATGGGGTTGGATCGGGCCTGATGCCTGTCCTCATCCCCCGCGGAGCCTCCTGGGGCGAGCACGTCTCGCGCCTCGTCGAGGAGGCGGGACTCGAGCCGCTCGTGCTGCCGCTCATCACGATCGCGCCCGCCGACGACCAGGAGGAGCTGCGCGCGCAGCTCGACGAGCTCGGCGCCGGCCGGTTCGACTGGCTCGTCGTGACGTCGCAGTCGACGGTGCGGTACCTGCCGCGCGTGCCCGCGTCGGTGTCGGTCGCCGCCGTCGGCAACGTGACGGCGGCTGCGCTGCGCGAGCGGGGCATCCCCGTCGCGTTCGTGCCGCGCCGGCAGTCGGCCGCCGGCCTCGTCGACGAGTGGCCCATCCCGACCGGTCGCGTGCTGTGGCCGCGCTCCCAGGATGCGAAGCCGACGATCGCCGATGGGCTGCGCGCGAAGTCGATGGAGGTCGTCGACGTCGTCGCGTACAAGACGGTGTCGGTGCTCGATCAGGCCGACCACGAGCTCGACGAGCTCGGCGTGCTCTCGGGCGACGACCAGGCGCTCACGGCGATCGAGCCGCGCGAGACGCCCGTGGATGCCGTGCTCGTCACCAGCGGCTCGGTCGCGAAGCAGGTGCTGCGCCTCGGGCTGCCGGAGGGCACGACCATCGTGGCGATCGGCGAGCAGACGGCGGAGGACTGCCGCCGCGCTGGCCTGCACGTGTCGGCGATCGCGAAGGTGCCGACGCCCGAGGGCCTCGTCGCCGCCCTCGTCGCCGCGGTCCCCGCGCGCGCCTGACGAGCGGCCCTCCGCGCACGTCCGGCCTCACGACTGCGACGCCGCCGCCGCTCGGGCAGCGTCCAGCCAGTCGGCGCGGGCGTCGCTACCGTGGAGGACGTGCGTACGCGAACCCTCCTCCCCGTCCTGCTGGCCAGCGCGATCCTCGCCGTGACGGGATGCTCCTCCGGCGGCTCGCAGGTGTGCGACACGTTGCGGGAGGACGGCGCAGGCACGCGGATCTTCCTGCCGTACGTCGCGTGGGGCTCCGGCCCGGGTGAGGCCGACAGCAGGCTCGCGGTCATGGACGCCGCCGGCGAGCCGCCTGCCGAGATCGCGGACGACTGGCAGACGTGGCACGACCACCTCTCGGCCGTCAGCGAGGCGGAGTCCGCGGGCGACGCGCCCGCCGAGCTCATCTCGGATGCCGCCTCCGGCGACGCGTCGGAGGCAGGGAGCGCCCTCGGCGACTACTACGCCGACACCTGCCTGTAGGCCAGACGCCTCCTGCCACCGCACGCATGAGCCGCACCTCCACCGGGCTCGCCGCCGCGTGGTGCGCCGCCGTCGCCGGCGTGGTGCACGGCGGGTTCAGCCTGCTGTGGGCGGCCGGCGGCACGTGGCTGCTCGACACCGTCGGCGACGCCGCCCCTGCGATGATCGCCGAGACGGGCGCATCGGTGCCGCTCGTGCTGCTGCTCGTGGGCGTGGCCAAGGTCGTGGCCGCCGTCGTGCCGGTGCTCGTCGTCGCACGGCGCGTGCCGTGGCTGCGCGCGTGGCGTGGGCTGTGCTGGCTCGGCGGCGCGGCTCTGCTGCTCTACGGCGGCGCGAACGCCGTCGTGGCCTGGCTCGTGCTCGCAGGGGCCGTCGTGCCGGACGGCGGCATCGACGAGGCGTCGATGCTCGGCCACGCGTTCCTGTGGGATCCGCTCTTCGCCGTGTGGGGCGCGCTGCTGCTCGTGGCGCTGTGGCGATCGCGTCCGCGGCGCTCGGCACAGGGCGCCGTGCGCTGACGCTCCGCCCGACCAGCACGTGCGGGGCGCCTCCGGTGCTCCTCGCACGCGAGGGTCCGCGCACGTGCAGGTTCGGCGGCACGAGCCGCGTCAGCGCACGCTGCGGATCGGCAGCACCGCCACCGCGCCGATGATGCCGAACACGATCGCCGCGACGTAGAGCGCCGTGTAGTTCTCGCCGCCTCCGATCGCGAGCACCGGCACCGCGACGATCGGCACGAGCAGCTGCGGCACCTGGTACGACAGCGCGACGATGCCGAGGTCCTTGCCCGCATCCGCGAACGTCGGCAGCACCTCCGTCATCATCGCGACGTCGACCGAGATGAAGGCGCCCTGCGCAGCGCCGACGATGGCGATGCCGACGAGGAACATGCCGATGTCGGGCGACGCGATCGCGATGCCGAGCCCGACGGTCGACAGCAGCGCCGACGCCCACACGATGGGCTTGCGCCTGCCCGTGCGGTCGGAGATCCACCCGAACAGCACCGTCATCGCGATGTTGCCGAGCGTGAAGACGATGAGCGTCGTCGCCTGCACGCCCGACGCCTCCTCGGCGGGCACGCCCAGGTGGTCGATGATGAAGAACAGCAGGTACGTCGACACCGACACGATCGACATCGTCACGAACAGCCTGCACGTCCACGCCCAGAAGAAGTCCGGGTGCCTGCGCGGGTCGAGCCAGTACGTCGAGACGACGTCTGCCCATCGCAGCGGCGCTGGCCGCTCGGTGCGCACGATGTCGCGCAGCACCGCGAAGAGCCCGAGGTTCAGCACGGCGCCGAGCACGCCGGGGATCACGAACCACGTCCACTGCGCATCGTTCGGCAGCGACGCGATGACGAGCGCGCCCAGGATGAGCGCGAGCCCGCCCGAGGCGCCTGCGGCTGCGGCGACCCTCGCCCGGATGCGCTTCGGGATCTGGTCGGCCAGCAGCGCGTGCACCGCGGCGTTCGCGGCACCGAAGCCCGTCTGCGTGAGGCACCAGCCCGCGACCACGAGCCACAGGGAGTCGGAGACCGCGAGCACCGCGACGCCGACGAGCCCGAGGGCCGCACCACCGAGGATCCAGGGCCTGCGCTTGCCGAGCCGCGACATCGTGCGGTCGCTGAGCCGCCCGAACAGCGGGGTGATGACCATGACGACGATGCCGCCGATCGCCGCGACGATCGACAGGTTCACGCCCTTCGTCTCGTCGTCGAGGAACGCGAACACCTTCGGGATGGCGGCGCCCGCGATCGTGCCCGTCGCGAGGCTGATGCCGAACCATGCCAGCACGAACATGGGCAGGAACGCACGGCGCTGGGGTGCACCGGGCACGGTGTCGTCGGCGACGGCCGCGACGGCGAGGTCCTCGCGGATGCTGGGCTCGGTGGGGTCGAGGGACATCGTCGTCGCCTTCCTGGTTCGCGGCGCCGCCGGATGCCTGCTGCGAGCCGGAGGCGGCGGCGACTCCTGCCCCTAGGATGCTTCGTCGAAGCACTTCGATGCAGTGGGTGCCGATGCGAGGGGGATGCCGTGCGAGCCGAGCCGCGACGGGTGACGGTCTACGACGTCGCCGCGGAGGCGCGCGTGAGCATCTCGACGGTGTCGCTCGTGATGAACGCGCCCCACCGCGTCGGGCCGGCGACGCGCGAGCGCGTCGTCGCCGCCGCGGCGCGCCTGGGCTACCGCTCGCGTCGCGCATCCGCGCCGGCAGGCGGCGGCGCGGTGCGCATCGCGGTCGCGGCACCGTTCTCGACCTACCCCTCGTACCTGCGCAGGCTCACGGGCATGATGCTGCGCGCCAGCTCGCGCGCCGTCGACCTCGTGTCGTACGACCTGCCCTCGGCCGCGGCGTCGGAGAGCCCGCTGCTCGACGCGCTGCCCGCACGGCCCGGCATCGACGCGCTCGTCGTCATGGGCGTGCCGCTGGGCGGCGCGGCCCTGCGCGCCAGCCGGGCGGCGCGGCTGCCCGTCGTGCTCGTCGACGTGCGACGGCCGCGGTCGAAGGCGGGCGAGCCGCCCGTCGTGCTCGTCGACGACGCGCTCGGCGGCAGGCTCGTGGGCGAGCATCTCGCGAGCCTCGGCCACCGCCGCGCGGTGTTCGTGCACGAGCCGCAGCGCTCGCTCGACTACGTGTCGGCGGGCATGCTGCGCCACGACGGCGTCGCCGAGTCCCTCGCCCTCGAGCGCATCACGATCCGGTCGGACGACGCGATGACCGGCCTGCTCGACCACGTGGCCTCCGGCTGCACCGCGATCGTCGCGAACCACGACGGGCTCGCAGCCCTGGCCATCCGCACGCTGACGGAGGCGGGCATGCAGGTGCCCCGCGACGCGGCGATCGTCGGCTTCGACGACGGCGACGTGGCGGCCGCGCTCGGCCTCACGACGGTGCGGCAGCCGTTCGAGGAGACCGGCGCGGCCGCGCTCGACGTCGCGCTCGATCTCGTGTCGGGTCGCGACGTCGCCGTGGGTCGCGTCGAGCTGCTGCCCGAGCTCGTCGTGCGACGCAGCACGGCCGAGGCGCGAGCGACTGCGACGCGCTGAGCCGGTCGGCGGCGCGCGTCAGCGACGCAGCACGTCGGAGACCTGCGCGCCGAGCCGCAGCCCATCGCGATCGACCCAGTAGCGACGCTCGAGCCTCAGCCCCGCGACCGAGTGCACCGAGCGCACGCCCGGCAGCGCGCCGAGGTCGTCGCGCACGAACTCCGCGAGCGCCTTCGGGCCCTCGAAGACGCCAGCGAGGCTCACGGGGGCCGATCCCGTCACGGTCGACAGCAGCCGCACGCTCGGATGCGCCGCGAGCACGTCGAGCGCGCCGCGGATGTCTCGAGGGCGCACGTCGATCGTGACGATGCCGTTGAGCGGATAGCCCATGAGATCGGGTTGCATCTCGACGCGAGGCGACACGGCGCCCGAGTGCAGCAGCAGCCGGATCGCGCGAGCGGCGGTCGAGGCGGAGACGCCGAGGGTCCGCCCGACCTCGGCCGCCGTCACGCGGCCGTTGGCGCCGAGCATGCGCATGGTCTCGAACTCGAGCTCCGACAGCTGCTGCAGGTCGTCGATCGGCGGCTCGCTCGCCACCGTCGCGTGCTGCTCGAGCGCCGCCGTGCGCCGCTCGTCGAGCCTGCGGTACCGCCACGACTGGCCGACCTTCGCCGGCTCGAGGATCATGCGGCTGTCGATCGCGCGGATGCCGGGGATCGACGGAATCGTCGCCGCCAGGAGCTCCTCGTGATCGGAGCCGCGCAGCGGGAACAGGTTCACGTACAGGTCGGCGGGCCCCGAGGCGTGGATGACGAACTGCACGTCGGGGATGCGCAGCAGCTCGGCGAGCACCGCTCGCGACTGCCCGGGGGCCGACGTGATCCACAGCTCGAACGGGTTGCTCGAGGTGATGAGCTCCCATGCGAAGCGGCCGACGACGTGCAGCAGCCGCTCGTCCTGCATGCGCGACAGCCGCCGCGACGCCGTGCTCGTGGGGATCCCCAGGATCTCGGCGAGCGCGGCCGTCGGCACGCGCGGGGCGATGTGCAGGGCCGCGACGATGTCGAGATCGGTCTCGTCGAGGAGGGGCCGACTCGCGCGGTGGGCGGAGCGATGCACGGCCTCAATCTACCGAGATGCGGCTGCCCGCTCCGCGCTGACTGATTCTCCCGTTACAGAAGCGAAACATGACCGATATGCCCATCTCATTTGCATCTGCTTGCATATCTTCCTACAGTGGCCTGCATCGGAGACGCAGAGGTCACCGATCGGGTCGAGAGGGATCGCATGGAGCACCAGCAGCCGTGGCAGTGGACCGAAGACGTGTGGCGCAGCCACGTCGAGCACGTGCGCGCCGGGCGCAGGCTCGTGCACGACGATCCCGCGCAGCGATGGCCGGACGCCGCTCGCGTCGCCGTGCTCCTCTCGTTCGACTCCGACCATGAGACGCCTGCGCTGCGCGACGGCGAGACCTCGCCGGGCCGCATGGCGCAGGGCGAGTTCGGCGCCCGCTTCGCGGTGCCCCGCATCCTCGACCTCCTCGCCCGCCACGAGGCGCCCGCATCGTTCTTCATGCCCGCCGTCTGCGCCCTGCTGCGGCCCGACGAGGCACCCGGCTACGTCGCCGCCGGTCACGAGATCGCCGTGCACGGCTGGATCCACGAGCGCAACACCGCGCTCGCCCACGACGACGAGCTCGAGCTCGTCGCACGCTGCCTCGACGTCTTCGAGCAGCAGGTCGGCCACCGCCCCGTCGGCATCCGCACGCCCTCGTGGGACTTCTCGGGCTCGACCCTCGCGGTCATCCGCGAGCTCGGCTTCGCCTACGACTCGTCGCTCATGGCCGACGCCGAGCCGTACGAGCTGCTCGAGCGCGGCGAGCGCACCGGCGTCGTCGAGATCCCCGTCGAGTGGATCCGCGACGACGCCCCGTACCTGATGATGGATCGCTTCGGCGGACTCCGGCCCCACATGCCGCCGCGCGACCTGCTGCAGATCTGGATCGACGAGTTCGACGCGGCGCGAGCAGAGGGCGGCGTGTTCCAGCTGACGCTGCACCCGCACATCATCGGCCACCGCTCGCGGCTCAGGATCCTCGACGACCTCCTGACCCACATCCGCTCCTTCGACGACGTCTGGGTCGGCACGCACGCCGACCTGGCCGCGCACGTCCGCACCCTGCTCTGACACCGCCCCACCTCGAGAGAGACCGCACATGACCACCACAGCACCCGAGTCCGTCCACGCGACGAAGCTCACCAGGAAGGGCAAGAAGGCGATCGTCGCCGGCTCGATCGGCAACGCCGTCGAGTTCGTCGACTGGGCCATCTACTCGACGTTCTCGTCGATCTTCGCCCACCACTTCTTCCCGGCGGGCAACGACATCGCCGCGCTGCTGTCGACGCTCGCGATCTTCGCGGTCGGCTTCATCATGCGCCCCATCGGTGCCGCGATCATGGGCTCCTACGCCGACAAGCACGGCCGCAAGAAGGGCTTGCTGTTCACGATCACCCTCATGGCGATCGCGACGCTGGCGATCGGCCTCGCGCCGACCTACGAGCAGATCGGCATCTTCGCGCCGCTGCTGCTCGTGCTCGCCAGGCTCGCGCAGGGCTTCGCCGCCGGTGGCGAGTTCGGATCCGCCTCGGCGTTCCTCGTCGAGTCCGCAGCGCCCAAGCGCCGCGCCTTCGCAGGATCGTGGCAGCAGGTCTCGGTCGCGGCGGGCGTGCTCATCGCGTCGGGCCTTGGCTTCACCATCACGACGGTGCTGCCGCCGGAGGCCGTCGACAGCTACGGCTGGCGCATCGCGTTCGTGTTCGCCGCCTCGCTCGGCTTCGTCGGGCTGTGGCTGCGCCGCTCCGTCGAGGAGACCGAGTCGTTCGCGACCGGCAAGAGCCGCGTCGCCAAGGAGGAGCGCTCGACGCAGCGCAACGCCTTCGTGCGCATGATCCGCGAGCACCCCAAGGCGTCGCTGCGCGTGTTCGGCATCACGATCGCAGGCACCCTGCTGTACTACATGTGGGTCAACTTCATGCCGACGTACGCGGCGGTGACGACGGGCATCCCGCTCAACCAGGCGCTGCTGGCGAACGTCATCGCGATGATCATCTTCATCTGCCTGCTGCCCTTCGGCGGCCTGCTGTCCGACACGCTGGGCCGCAAGCCCACGATGGCGGCGTTCGCAGGCGGCTTCCTGATCTTCGCCTGGCCCGCGTTCACCCTGCTCGACGGCAACTTCTGGACCCTGCTCGCCATCGAGATCGTCGGCATCGTGCTGCTCGTGGGCTACTCCGCCAACTGCGCCGTCATCATGGCCGAGCAGTTCCCGCCCGAGGTGCGCGCGACGGGCATCGGCCTGCCGTACGCGCTCGCCGTCGCGCTGTTCGGCGGCACCGCGCCGTACATCACGACGTGGATGAACACGAACGGCCTCGGCGACTTCGTCTGGCTGTACGCCTCCGCCGCCGCCGCGATCGGCCTCGTCGTGTACCTCACGATGCCCGAGACCAAGGGCAAGGAGCTCGACTGATGCGGCACGTGCTCGTCACGGGCGCCGGATCCGGCATCGGCAGGGAGGTCGCGCTCGCGTTCGCGCGCGCCGGCGACGCCCTCACCGTCGCCGACCTGCACGCCGAGCCGCTCGCCGAGACGGCGGCGCTCGCCCTCCCGGCGGGAGCGCCGGCGTGCGAGACGACGACGGTCGACCTGCGCGGCGACGACGCGCACGAGACGCTCATGGATGCGGCGTGGGCGACCGCGCCGGTCGACGTGCTCGTGTCGAGCGCGGGCGTCTACCCCGCGACGCCGTTCCTCGAGCTCGACGCGGCGACGTGGGATCTCGTGCTCGACGTCAACACGCGCGCACCCGTGCTGCTGACGGTCGCGCTCGCGCGCCGGGCGATCGCCGCGGGCCGTGGCGCGAGCGTCGTGAGCATCTCGTCGGGGGCGGCCCTGCGGGCGCGACCGGGTGCCGCGCCCTACTCGACGTCGAAGGCGGCGCTCGAGGCCGCGACCCGTGCCTCCGCGCTCGAGCTCGGCAGGCACGGCATCCGCGTCAACGCCGTCGCACCCGGGTTCGTCACCGTCGACTCGACCGTGAACCCCGTGACCGACGAGTACGCGAACGCCGTCGGCGACACCCCGCTGGGCAGACGAGGCACGCCCGCAGACATCGCACGCGCCGTCGTCTGGATCGCAGGCGACGAGGCGGAGTGGATCACCGGGGAGGTGCTGCGCGTCGACGGCGGATCGTCGACGGGCGCCTGGCACCTCCCGCAGCATTGGACGGCCATCGGCCAGGAAGAGCAGGCATGACCTCGCAGTACACGATCGTCGGCGCAGGAGCGATCGGCGGCACCCTCGCCGCGCACCTGCACCACGCGGGCGCCGACGTGCATCTCGTCGACGCCGACCCAGAGCACGTCGCCGCCATCCGCGAGCACGGGCTCCGCATCGAGCATCCGACGGGCGAGCTCACCGCGCACCTGCCGATCTCGACGCCCGACGAGGCGCCAGAGCGGCTCGGCGCCGTGCTGCTCGCCGTGAAGGCGCAGGCGACCGACGCCGTCGCAGCGTGGATCGCGCCGCGGCTCGCCGACGACGGCTGGGTCGCGTCGATGCAGAACGGCCTCAACGAGCCGACGATCGCGCGCCACGTGGGCGCCGAGCGCACCGTCGCCGCGTTCGTCGACCTCTTCGCCGACGTCGTCGCGCCAGGCGTCGTCAAGGACGGCGGCATCGGCGACATCGCGCTCGGCGAGCACGCGGGCGGCACGAGCGACCGCGTGCGCACCCTCGCGCAGGACCTGCACCACTGGGGCGAGCCGATCGTCACCGACAACGTGCCCGGGTTCCTGTGGTCGAAGCTCGGCTTCGGCGCGATGCTCGTCGCCTCGGCCCTCGCCGACGACGACATGGGCGACCTCATCGACCGGCACCGCATCGGCTGCCACGCGCTCGTACGCGAGGTGCTCACGGTCGCGACCGCGGAGGGCATCGCGCTCGAGGGCTTCGACGCGTTCGTGCCGAACGACTACCTCGGCGACGCCGCCTCGGCGGACGCCGCGACCGACGGCCTCGTCGCGTGGCTCGGCAGGCAGACGAAGAAGCGCTCGGGCATCTGGCGCGACATCGCCGTGCGCGGTCGCCGCACCGAGGTGCCCACGCAGTACGCGCCCGTGCTGGCCGCGGCCGCGACGCACGCCATCCCCACGCCGCTCCTGCGGTGGCTCGTCGACGCCATCGTCGCGCTCGAGACGCAGGAGATCGCGATGGACGAGGCCCACCTCGTCGAGCTCGACCGTCTGGCCGGCGCATGAGCGCGCTCGTGCAGGCGGCCGAGGCCGCACGGCAGGCGCTCGTCGACGACGTCACCGCCTACGCCGAGCAGGAGACGCCCTCCGACGACCTCGCAGCGCTCGCGGCCGGGCTGACGTGGGTGCGCGCCTACGTCGCAGAGCACCTGGGCGCACCCGAGACCGAGCGCACCGTCGACGGTGGCGAGCAGGGCGACGTCGCGATCCTCGACTGGCCGGCGACGAACGGCGGCACGGGCGCGATCGCGATCCTCTGCCACTACGACACCGTCTGGCCGCTGGGCACCCTCGCCGACTGGCCCGTGACGATCGACGGCGACCGGCTCACCGGTCCCGGCGTCTTCGACATGAAGGCCGGCCTCGTGCAGGCGACGCACGCCATCGCGATCGCGCGCGCGCAGGGGCTGCCGCTGCCCGCCATCCGCCTCGTGCTCAACGGCGACGAGGAGATCGGCTCGCTCGCGTCGCGTGCCGTGATCGAGGAGGCCGTCGTCGGGCGCGATGCCGTGCTGGTGTTCGAGGCCAGCGCGGAGGGCGCGCTGAAGACGGCGCGCAAGGGCGTCGGCATCTTCTCGGTGACGACGCGCGGCATCGAGGGCCACGCCGGCCTCGATCCCGAGCGCGGCGTGAGCGCGATCGACGAGATGGCGCGCGCGGTGCTGACGCTGCACGCATCCGCCGACCTCGCGGCCGGCACGAGCGTCAACGTCGGCACGGTCGTCGGTGGATCACGGTCGAACGTCACCGCAGGCCGCGCGCACGCGCTCGTCGACGTGCGCGTCGCCGACGTCGCCGAGATGGGCCGCATCGACGCAGCCCTCGCCGCCATGCGCCCGCATCGCGACGGCGCCGGGCTCGAGGTCGACGGCGGCTGGAACCGACCGGTCATGCCGCGCAGCGAGGCGACCGCGGCGCTCTTCGCGCTCGCCGGCGACGTGGCGGCCGAGCAGGGCTGGACCGTGGAGGAGATCTCGGTGGGCGGGGCGAGCGACGGCAACTTCGCCGCCGCGCTCGGCCTGCCCGTGCTCGATGGCCTCGGCGCGGTCGGCGACGGCGCGCATGCCAGGCACGAATGGATCTCGATCGACGGGATGGTGCAGCGCACGGCGCTCGCAGCAGGCCTGCTCGCCAGGCTCGGCGGGAGCGACTCGTGACGGGCGTCGCGGTGGACGCGGCTCCGGCGTCCACCGCCGCGCCGAGCGTCGTCGACCCGATCGACCTGCGCGGCCTGCGCCTGCGCAACCGCATCTGGATCGCGCCGATGTGCCAGTACTCCGTCGACGCGTACGACGGGGCGCCGACCGACTGGCACCGCGTGCACTACGGCGCCCTCGCCGCAGGCGGCACGGGGCTGCTCGTGGTCGAGGCGACGGCCGTGCTGCCCGAGGGGCGCATCACGAGGCAGGACACGGGCCTGTGGAACGCCCAGCAGGTCGACGCGTGGCGCCCCATCGTCGACTTCGCGCACGCGCAGGGCGCCGCGATCGGCGTGCAGCTGAGCCACGCGGGCGCCAAGGCGAGCACGTACGCGGGCTTCGGACGCGACGGCGACGCTCGCGGCTCGGTACCGGTCGACGCCGGCGGCTGGCAGACGGTCTCGGCCTCCGACGTGCAGATCCTGGGGCTCGCGCGGCCGCGTGCGGCGTCGGCGGACGAGCTCGCGACGATCGCCGACGCGTTCGTGGCGGCAGCGCACCGCGCCGTCGATGCCGGGTTCGACGTCGTCGAGGTGCACGCGGCCCACGGCTACCTGCTGCACCAGCTGCTCTCGCCGATCACGAACCTCCGCGACGACCGATTCGGCGGCGACCTCACCGGTCGGGCGACGCTGCTGCTCGAGATCGTGGCTCGCATCCGCGACGAGCTGCCGACCCTGCCGATCCTCGTGCGACTGTCGGCGACCGACTGGACCGACGGCGGCGTCACGCCCGACGACGCTGCGACCGTGGCGCGCTGGGCGATCGCGGCGGGGGCCGACGCGGTCGACGCGTCGTCTGGCGGGCTCGTGCTGGCCGACATCCCCGTCGGCCCTGGCTACCAGGTGCACCTCGCCGAGCGCATCGCCGCCGAGGGGGTGGTCACGTCGTCGGTCGGACTGATCGAGACGGCGGCGCAGGCGGAGGCGATCGTCGCGTCGGGCGTCGCGGCCGTGCGCATCGGCCGCGCCGCGCTGCGCGATGCGAGCACCCCCATCCGCTGGGCGCGCGAGCTCGGCGCGACCGTCGACTGGGTGCCGCCGCAGCGCCTGCGCGCCTACTGACCCGAGGGGCTGCCGCACGATCCGGTCAGATGCGCGGCGGCCCCTCGACCCACTCGCGGCGAGATGTGCGCGTGCGCGGCGTGGCGCCCCCCCCC